>CAZXVT010000178.1:4901-9486 GCA_964644015.1 uncultured Maribellus sp. | reverse complement strand
TCTCAAATGCTTCATTATATCTAACGAATTGTCATTCTGAGCGCAATGCAATGAAGCGAAAGAATCTTTTTCATACTAAAATTAAATCCGATAACAGTATTTAAGAATGCCAAAAATACATTAATTGACAAATTAGGGTAGATTAAAAACAGGTTATTTATTCTATTTAATAAACGGTGTTACTAACAGCGTTGTGAATAACTCACAAACCCAACTTGTCCTCAATAATCAGCGAAATGATGTTTTTAAGTTCCATTCCCATCGCGTTGATTTGTTGCGGGACAAAACTGGTGGCGGTCATTCCTGGCGTTGTATTTACTTCGAGAAAATAAAATTCATCGTTTTTCAGGATGTAGTCGATTCGCACAATTCCGGAGCATTGGCACAGATCATAAATTTCGGAACTGATGTTCTGACATTTTTCGAAGAGATGTTCCGGTAAACGGGCAGGTGTAATTTCTTCGGTAACACCCGGTGTGTATTTTGCCTCGAAATCGAAAAACTCGTTTTTGGGAAGCACTTCGGTAACCGGGAAAACGATTTTTTTGTTCCTGATTTTTACCAATCCGCAGGTAAACTCGGTGCCTTCGATAAATTCTTCAACCAGTGCTTCGTTGCTTTCTTCCCAGGCTTTTTTAACTGCTTCGGCAAGTTCACCCGCAGTTTTTACTTTGGTAACCCCGAAGCTTGATCCGCCGGCATTGGGTTTTACAAAAACCGGCAGGCCCAGCTTCTGTGTAATTCCGGGCACATCAATCAATTCTCCTTTTGTAAGTTTTACCGATTGTGCCATTGTTACTCCAAAATTATTCAGGTAATTGCTGCAAAACCATTTGTTGAAAGTTAGCGCCGAACTGTGTACGCTGCAGGTTGAATAGGGAATTCCAGCCAAATCAAAATAACCTTGTAAAATACCATCTTCGCCGGGCGTTCCGTGAATGGTAATGTAAGCGAAATCAATTTTTATTTTTTCTCCGTTGTAAATAAAACTGAAATCGGATTTATCGACATCGGCTACCTTTTCTTCGTTTTCAAGAATAATCCACTCTTTACCGCGCATCTGGACCAGCCAGCGAGTGAATTTTTCAGGATCGATGGCATTGTAAACATTTTTTCCGCTTTTTACCGATACAACATATTCAGAGGAGTCGCCTCCCGAAATCACGGCGATATTTGGTTTATTCTTCATAACGATTTGATATATAATTTTCCCATTTTTCGATTGCTGTAGCCATATCTTCCGGAAGTTCCGAATCAAACAGCATTTTTTCTTTTGTCACGGGGTGTATAAAACCCAGTGTTTTGGCGTGAAGTGCCTGACGTGGCAGAATTTTGAAGCAATTCATAACAAACTGCCTGTATTTGCTGAATGTGGTTCCCCGTAAAATTTCATTGCCACCATAATTGGCGTCATTAAAAATCGGGTGGTTAATGTATTTCATGTGCACCCTGATTTGGTGTGTTCGGCCAGTTTCGAGCTGGCATTCCACCAGTGTCACGTACCCGATTCTTCTTAAAACTTTATAATGTGTAACTGCATGTTTGCCATATTCACCCTCGGGGAAAACCATGAAAACCTGCCTGTTTTTAGGGCTGCGGCCAATATTTCCGGTAATGGTTCCTGAATCATCTTTTACGCTGCCCCAAACCAAAGCCATGTATTTGCGTTCGGTGGTTTTGTCGAAGAACTGCATGGCCAGCGAGGTTTTTGCCAGTTCGGTTTTTGCCACCACCAACAAACCAGAAGTGTCCTTGTCGATGCGGTGTACCAGCCCCGGACGCGGGTCGGTTGTGTTAAACAACGGCAAATCTTTAAAATACCAGGCAAGCGCATTTACCAGGGTGCCTGTATAATTTCCATGTCCGGGGTGCACAACAAGTCCAGCCGGTTTATTAATTACAATCAACTGGTCGTCTTCGTAAACAATATTGAGCGGAATATTTTCAGGAATGATTTTCAGTTCGTGTTTTGGGTAGTCCATCACAATCTGAATATCATCGAAAGGTTTTATCCGGTAGCTCGATTTTACAGGAATGTTGTTTACAAGAATGTTTCCGGCATCGGCGGCCTGTTGTAAACGGTTCCGGGAAGCATTCACCAAACGGTTAGCTAAAAATTTGTCGATGCGGAGCAATGACTGGCCCGGATCGACCGTGAGCCTGTGATGTTCAAACAGTGCGCCATCTTCCTGTTCTTCAAAATCGTCGAAATATTCTTCCATTTGTTATGGGATTTCAGGGGTTTCGGGTTCGGTTGTTTGAATCGAATCGTTGCCGGCGCCTGTCAGCCACAAATCAACCGAACTTCCAATGCTGACAGTATTTGTATTGGCGATTGACGGATATTGTTTCCACACAACTGCGGCTGCTGTATCTTCAGGGGTGAGCAATGTTCCGGTATAAATCAGAACCCCGGTATTCAGCATATTCAGTGAAAGTTGATTTTTTGCCTCTGAAAGCGAAAAGCCCGTCAGATCGGGCAGGGAAGTTTCAATGTTTCCACTGCTTTTTCCGATTACGATATCAATCGAACTTCCCTTAACAACTTCTTCTCCCTGGTTTAACTCACGTGAGTTTTGTTTCACTTTTAAAACAAGGTCATTAAATTCAGATGCTTCGAAGGTAATATTACCTGTTTTCAGACCACAGTTTTCAATCATTGCCTGCGCCTGCCGGAATGAAATATCAGAGAGCTTCGGCAGGATGACTTTTTCAGGAACCGTGGAGTTAATAACTAAGTAAACAACCCGGTTCTTTTTTACTTTTAACCCTGGCTCGGGAACTTGTTCAACAATTGCACCCGGCTCTGCACCATTAAAATGTAACGAGTCGGTTATTTCGTACCTGAGATGATTTTCTTCGGCCAGTGTTTCTGCCTGAGATTCTGTTAACCCTGAAAAATCGGGAACTTCAATTACTTCGCTTTGAAGGGTGTACATTTTTAGCCAGAATAAAGTGATGAAAATGATAACCGCAATCAATAGGAAAGCC
This sequence comes from uncultured Maribellus sp., assembly GCA_964644015.1. GTDB lineage: Bacteria > Bacteroidota > Bacteroidia > Bacteroidales > Prolixibacteraceae > Draconibacterium. The sequence continues at coordinate 6,495 of CAZXVT010000178.1, read as the reverse complement.
AACAGGAAGTGTTTCAGAAATACGCGGCTGGTCAAAAAATTTCTCAGACTCATTATTGTATAACGATGTTATTTTGGCAACAAAAATAAACCAAAATCGGGAAGGTGCTCGATTATTATTTCTTTTTACCGTAAAAAATCAGAATGTTGCCAGAATGTTGTAAAGCGTGTCCCTTTCCACCGGAACAAACTTCATATCTCTGATCATTTCAACCAGTTCTGCACTGCTGGCCGCCGGATTTTCTTCAGCGCCTGCCATTGAATAAATTTTTGTTGAATCGTCAATCGTTCCGTCGAGATCATCGACACCAAAATTCATCGAAAGCCGGGCAGCCTGTTTCCCGATCATCGGCCAGTAGGCTTTCAGGTGTGGAATGTTATCAAGAAATATACGAGAAACCGCATAGTTTTTCAGGTCTTCAATCAGGGTGGTTTCCTTTACTTTTGAATAGGCATTGTTTTCGCGCCTGAATTTAAGCGGGATAAAAGCATTGAATCCGCCGGTTTCTTTTTGCAGTTCGCGCAAACGGTTCAGGTGGTCAACCCGATGTTCATAATTTTCAAGCAATCCGTAAAGCATGGTCGCATTGGTGGGTATTCCCATTTTGTGCGCAACCGAATGAATCCTGAGCCATTCTGCTGACCCGGTTTTGTCGGGGCAGATTTCGGCACGCAATGTTTCGTCAAAAATTTCGGCACCACCACCCGGCATCGATTCAAGCCCGGCTTCTTTCAGTATTTTCAGTCCTTCTTCCACAGTAACATTGCCCATCTGGCACATCTGGTCGATTTCAACCGCGGTAAACGCTTTGATGTGTAATCCGGGTGCTGCCTTTTTGATCGATTTCAGCATATCGGCATAAAAATTCACGTTGCGGTCGGGGTGAACACCTCCAACAATGTGAACTTCGGTGGCTCCGCGTGCTGTATATTTTTCAACATCAGTCAGAATATCTTCAATGCTGCATTCCCAGGCGCCTTTTTGTCCCTGGTGACGACGGTAAGAGCAAAACTTACAGTGGTTGACACAGATATTGGTGGGTTCGATATGAAAATTGCGGTTAAAATAAACGAATTCGCCGCTCAGCCTTTTTTTTACAACTCCCGCCAAAACGCCCAGTAAAGCCATATCGTTGCTTCGATACAAAGTGAGTGCATCTTCGGTTGTAATTGATTCGGAAGCGAAAATTTTTTCGGCAATTTTTTTGACAGGCGCCTGAATTTTCATCGAATTGATAACTGAACTGATTTTCTCCATCAGGAAATGAAATTTGAGATTTTAATCCCCGGTTCGACAATAATGTTACAATAAACACGAAAAGGTAAAGAAATCGATTCTTTACCTTCCCGTTAAAAGATATAATATCAGTTAACTATCTTTTATGTCTTGGCTCGTCAGAAACAGTGAGTCTCTTTCTGCCTTTTGCACGGCGTGCTTTCAGTACTTTACGGCCATTGGCAGTTGACATTCTTTCCCTGAAACCGTGTTTGTTTTTTCTCTTTCTGTTCGATGGCTGAAATGTTCTTTTCATTTCTGTCTATTTTTTTATTTTTCTAATTCTTGATTTTTTCGGACTGCAAAAATAGTTCTTTTT
>CAZXVT010000178.1:0-4891 GCA_964644015.1 uncultured Maribellus sp. | reverse complement strand
CTTCCAAACGATGTTGTATCTTTTTACTGAATTTTTTAAGAAATTGCATCGCAGTGATTCTGAAAGTCTTGCTATTTCGAAAAGATCATTTTCAAAGCAATCAGGATCATCAGTCCACCAAAAAGTCTTCTGAGGATTTTATCAGGTATATTGATTGAAATATGCGATCCGAGATAAGCACCGACGACAAAAGTGAGCGATAAAACCAAAGCCACTTTCCAGTTTACATTGCCGGCTTTCCAGTAATTCCAGGTTGCCAGTATGCCCACAGGTGGCAGCATAAAGGCGAGACTCGTTCCCTGTGCCTCGTGCTGGTTCATCCCCAGAATAAAAACAAGAGCGGGAATTACAATAATTGCTCCGCCAACACCAAATACACCGGCCAGAATTCCGGAAAGAATTCCTACAACAATCAAAATTACAAGTTGAGCAGTTGTCATTTTTTCAGTTTTCAAGGTTCACGGAGAAACGAAAACCAATACCATGCAAATTGGTAATTTTGATATTCGGATCAGCTTCGAAATATTTCCTTAAGCGCGAAATAAACACATCGAGACTGCGGCCCAGAAAATAGTCATCATTTCCCCAGATTTTTTCAAGTATTTCGTTGCGGCTAAGTACTTTATTCTGATTAGTGGCAAAAAACCTGATCAATTCTGATTCTTTGAGGGTCAGATTTCGTGAATTGTTTTCAGTTTTCAGGATCAGATCATCGGGATAAAATTGAAACTTTCCGATATTGATCATTTTTGAATGGGTATTGGTTACAATGGCAGATTGACTTCGCTTCAGGAAAATTCTGATTTTCAGCAAAAGTTCTTCCATGCTGAAAGGTTTTGGAATATAGTCATCGCCACCCAGTGTGAGCCCGGTGATTTTATCCTCAGTCATCGATCGGGCGGTCAGAAAAATTATGGGAATCTGTTCGTTTTTAGCCCTGATTGTTTTTGCCACCTGGAAGCCATCGACTTTCGGAAGCATCACGTCGAGAATGATTAAATCAAATTCATTCTGCTTAAACAATTCTATGGCTTTCTCGCCATCTTCGGCTGTATCAACCTTGTAATGATGCTGTTCCAGATTATCTTTTACGATAAACCGCAGCGCATCATCATCCTCCACCAATAAGATCTTAAATTCTGTTTTCATCTGTGCAGCATTTCAAAGCTATAGATTAGTAAGCGGTTATGCCTTATGACAAATGACCGCATTATCACCCGATGTAACTCACAAAAAGAATGTTCCTGGCTATCTGTATTTTTCTGCAATCTTGTTCGTTTCATTTATGATCAGGAATAATCAACGTAAATATACTACCTCCACCTGAATTTTCGTCCACCCTGATTTTCCATTTGTGTGCAATCACTATTTTGTTAACGTAATCCAAGCCAAGTCCGAATCCTTTGACATTGTGCACATTGCCAGTCGGAACCCGATAGAATTTTGTAAATATTTTTTTTCGCTGGTCTTTGGGAATTCCAATTCCATTGTCGGCAAAGGTTATCAGAATTTTGTGTTTTATTTTTTTTAGTGTAACTGCAAGCTCCGGATCTTTGTCACAATATTTCACTCCGTTTTCAAGAATGTTGGTCATCAGGTTCGAAAGATGAAAACGGTCGGCTATAATTTTTAAATCAATATCAGGTAAAGAAAGATTCAATGTTGCTTTTTGACCGAAATCGGTGTGCTTAAAATGCGAATAAACTTCGGTAATCAATTGGTTCAGATTTACTTCTTCAAGGTTCAGATGAATCCTGTTTTTCTCGATTGTAGCCAGGTTCAGCACTTTTTCCACGTTTTTGGATAAACGCTGGTTTTGCTCTTCAATGATTTTTGCATAACGGAACAACCTTTCGGGCGAATTTAAAATGTCGGGATTGTTAATTACACTGGCTGCCAGTCCGATAGACGAAATCGGGGTTTTTAATTCATGCGTCAGGTTGTTAATAAAGTTTTTCTGAACCTCGGAAAGCCTTCGTTGCCTGATGATTACGGTTAATGTATAGGCAAAAAACAGCAAAACAATAATCAGCAGGCCGGTCATAAAGTACCACACTGAAAGTTGAGCCACAAAATAGGAAATCCGGTTGGGGAAATGAACCGCGAAAAAGTTTGAAAAACGGTCATCAACCGGAAAAATATAATCTGATGGACTTTCAATTCCGTCGTGTATCAGTATTCCTTCGTCCATTTGTTCGGTTTGCGGATTGAAAATGGCAAATTCAAAATCGGTGATGATTTCGTGTTTTTTAAACTCTTCAATCAGATGGGTCTTTACAAGGTCTTTATCGATGGTTGTTTGTAAATGAACGATATAATAATTGTCAGAAACAACTTCAACGGGTGTGATACTGTCGAAACTTGCCGTGTTTCCGGCAGCCAGCAATATTTGCCAGGCAACTTCCTTTAGTGCCACACTGGTACTTTCGCTGAATTGTTTTTGCGAAACACTGTACGAACTTTTTAAGAAACTGAATTGAATCAGAAAAACGCCTGCCACCGAAATTGCCGCCAACAGAATAATATATTTTTGGGTTTTTCCTTTCATTTAATTTAATGTTAAAGCTAAACTAACCATTTTTTTTGTCTAAATCTGTAGTTAACACTTTGTTAACAAAATAATGAAAAAGGTTAACACCAATATTCTTCAGCCATTCCTACATTTGTTACAAAAATACACAGTTACTCAATTTAAGTTACAAGGAATGAAACGGATTTTACAAACATTGTTCACACTGCTTTTAATTGCAGCGTATCAGTCTGGTTTTGCGCAGGATGGACCCAAAATTGCTTTTGAAAAAACATCCCATAATTTTGGCGCATTCAAAGAAGCCGATGGTGTTCAGACAACAACATTCAAATTCAAAAATACAGGAACAACTCCTCTTATTCTGAGTAATGTGAGGGCATCCTGTGGTTGTACAACTCCAAAATGGACACGTGAACCTGTTGCTCCTAATGGATCCGGTGAAATCCAGGTAAGTTATGACCCGAAAAACAGGCCTGGCTCATTCAACAAAACCGTCACTGTAACTTCAAATGCCCAGAATGCAAATGTTATTCTTGAAATAACGGGGATGGTTGAACAACGCGAAAAAACCGCTGAAGAAAAATATCCGCGAGAAATTGGGCCTCTTCGTGCTGCCAACAATCATCTTTCATTTGGTGAACTCAAACAAACTGCCATCGATACAAAGGAACTGGAGCTGCTGAATACCAGTGATAAAGCTGTTAAAGTCGATTTGCAGTCAGTTCCGCCTCATTTAATTGCGAAAGTTGAGCCAGCTACAATTCCTGCTAAAGGCTCGGGTAAACTTTTAGTTACTTACGATGCAAAACTTGCTGATACTTATGGTTTTGCTTCGCACCGGATTTATCTTTCATTTGATGGTAGTAAGGATTACAAAAACTCGGTGGGTGTGAGCGCCACCATTGCAGAAGATTTTTCACAACTTTCTCCTGCTCAGCTAGCCAATGCTCCTGCTGTTCAATTCAATACACTGGAATATGATTTTGGTGATATGAAGCAGGGTGAGAAAAAAGACTACACATTTAATGTTACCAATACAGGCAAATCCGATCTCATTATCCGCAACGTGCGTTCTTCATGTGGTTGTACTGCCGCTGCCCCGGCTAAAAAAGTGATTGCAGCAGGTGAAACTGCGCCGATAAAAGTAACTTTCGACTCACGCGGAAAACGTGGTCGCCAGAGTAAATCGGTAACTGTAATTACCAACGATCCAAAAAATCCAACTTCAACATTGCGCATTTCTTGCAACATTAATGCAGAGAGCTGATAGTTCAGTAAGTTACAGGAAACGGGTGTTGTAATCTGACTTACAACACCCGTTTTTTATGATATCTCAAGGTTTTCTGGTATTTTTGGGAACTTGAATTTTGAAATATGACAAAAAGAGATAAATACAGTCATTTTGAGAATGAATCTGGTTTTCAGGGATTAAAAGTAAATGACGGTATTGCACAACCTGAATCGGTAAATTCTGAATCAGTAAAACGTTTTCTGAATAAAAACCGCAATCTGCTGCCTGCCGGTGATTATGTTGAAGGTATTTTACGGGGTGACATTACCTTGTTGAGTAAAGCTGTAACACTGGTTGAAAGTTCCAATCCAAAGCACCAGGAAATTGCGCAGGAAATAATAAAACTTTGTCTTCCGCATAGTGGAAAATCAGTAAGAATTGGTATTACCGGCGTGCCCGGAGTAGGGAAAAGCACGTTTATTGAAGCACTGGGCAGTTATATTACCAAACAAGGTGGAAAACTGGCTGTTCTGGCAATCGATCCAAGCAGCGAACGCTCAAAAGGAAGTATTCTGGGCGATAAAACCCGAATGGAAGAACTGGCGGGTGATAAGAATGCCTACATCCGCCCAAGTCCGTCAGCCGGCTCGCTTGGTGGTGTGGCACGTAAAACCCGCGAAACAATCATTCTTTGTGAAGCAGCCGGATTTAACCACATTTTTATCGAAACAGTGGGAGTTGGACAAAGTGAAACAGCGGTTCATTCGATGACCGATTTTTTTCTGTTGCTGATGCTTGCCGGTGCAGGCGACGAGTTGCAGGGAATAAAAAGAGGTATCATGGAAATGGCGGATTTGATTGCTATTAACAAAGCCGACGGCAATAATCTTGAGAAAGCACAACTGGCAAAAATTCAATACAAGAATGCCATTCACCTATTCCCCCGGAAAGAGACCGGCTGGGAACCGGGTGTTTTGACCTGCTCTGCAGTCCAGAAATCAGGAATTGCTGAAATCTGGGACGAAATTGAAAAATACCGGCAATTAACCGTCACAAACGGATGGTTTGATACCCGAAGAAATCAGCAGGCAACTTATTGGATGCACGAGACAATCAGGGAGCAATTGTAC
>CAZXVT010000177.1:0-9676 GCA_964644015.1 uncultured Maribellus sp. | reverse complement strand
GATTTATATAAATTCCAACTTGTTAATTATAAATCCATTGCTCAGCTTCAAATACTCAATTTTTGAGTTGGAGTACAAAACTTCAAGCGGAAAGGATAGAAAAGGATTAATCATTACAAAAGAGAAAGTTTTAGATGAAGATGCCATCGTAAAAATATATCCTATTGGTCACAAGCTTTTTTATGCGACATTAAGAAAAACTTAAAAATAGTAACCATGACACTAATTGAACTACTTGAAAAAATTGAAGCTATCCAGACAGAGGATACAAGATTATTTTTTATTACAAGATTTTTGAAAGAGAATATCAAGAAATCGAGTAAAGTGATGGATAAATTTCTTTTTAGAGTTTATCAGGTCGATATTGATGATGAAATTCGCCAACACCTTCATGAACTCTCTAAAGAACAACTGGAATATGTGATAAATAAGGAATTTGAGATAATTGATTACGATGTGGTTTCTGATGACACACAACATCTTTTTACATATTCCATGAAAAACAAAGTAATGTCTTTCTCTGATGTTGTTTGTAATCAACTAAATGGGCAAGTACCTCGTGTCACAAGTATTGAGAGTATCGTTAATACCAACGAAGAATTATGGGCGTATTGTGTTGGATTCAATGATTTAGAAAATAATGATTGGATTTATACATTCAGAAAAATCCAAGCAGGAAAAGTTGCGATTGACGAGAATGATAATCCAAAAAATAAGATGAGAACAATTCGGACTTTTTTCAGTACAGAAAGCCAGAAATTAGAATTGTTAAAGGGAGAGACAATAAATCTTGATAAACAAATTGATTGTGTTTATTATGAAGAAATTTTTTACATTTTAAAGAAAGGGTACTTTGAACAAATTGTTGGACTTCAGGAGGAATATAAAGAAGAGGCCAGAAAGGTTGTTGAAGAATTACAAAAAATGAATGTGATAGATGGCTTGGACTTTATAAGCAAACAGATTGAAAATAAGCCAGCAATTCATAAAAAATTAGTTCGCATTTCAAGAATTGGAAATTATCGAAATGTAGATGAAAAGACTATTAAAAAGATGCAGTCTGTTTGTAAAAAATTTGGAGATAAACTTAACGTAGAAAATGGCCGTTTGCAAATAAAGGAAGATAATGATGTTGATGTAATTCTCAAAATGTTGGCAGATTATTATAAAACAGGCGAAGTATCTGGAAAAGCATATGGTACATATGCAGGAAAAGAATTAAAACAGCAATCGGAAAACTAAAAATGGCAGTAAAAAGAAATTGTTTTCCACGGGCTGTAATGGAAGGTATTAGTCAAATTTTGGGCGATACTCAAAAGGGATTATCAGGTAATGAAATTCAAAATTTGCTTGCTCAGGTACAGATTATTGATGTTGAGCCAACAATAACAAAAAGAAAAAGATTGTTTAGCGCTTTTGCGAATTATCAAAATAACTCACAATGTTCAAATGCTATTTTAAATTTTATTAAAGAAGCATTGGCTCCATCAAGGTTTGTAAATAATCACATCAATTTTGAAGAAAAGCGAGCACTCATTAATCAACAGTTGCACTTTGTTGGTTATCAGTATAATGAAAACGGAACTTTTAGTGAAATAACCCAGGCAAAAACAATTTCTGATGCACAGCTTAAAGCAGATAACTTGAAATCAAAATTGGAAATGAGAGGAACTCATTTTGAGATATTTAAATATTGCAAAGCAGAGTTATTGAGTAATAACTATTTTCATTCTGTTTTTGAAGCCAATAAGGGATTGCTTCAACGAATTAGAGAATTATCATTGTATTATGAGGATGGAAATCGTTTGATTGAATATGTTTTCAGCAGTAATCCGGTTCTAATAATTAATAATTTTCAAACTAAATCAGAAAAAGACGAACATACCGGATATTGTAATATACTGAAAGGACTTTGTGGAATGTTTCGTAATCCAGAGGCTCATGAACCAAAAATTAGTTGGAATATTACAGAGCAGGATGCTATTGAAATTTTAGCAATGATTTCTTATTGTCACAGAAGATTGGATAATGCACAGAAGATAAGATAATAAAGTAGCTTTTACTAATCTTTACTTTACTAGTCCAGTACTATATAATGTTAGAGCAACTACTGTTCATTTTCATATATCTTGTCGTTTAAATGTTACTAAAGTAGGTAATGTAAGTGATATTGATAAAACAACTACATTTGTCCAGTAAATTAAATAAAAAACTGGACATTGTGATAATGATTCTGTTAATACTATTACGATGAATACTGCTGAATATATTGCATTTACTGTTGACAGACTTCCTAAGGGATATGTTTTCACCTATGCCGATTTTATAACAGAGGTGAATAAAAAGGAAGCGGTTATTAAAGCGCTTAACCGGATGGTGGTTTCGGGCAAGATTGCCAAGCTTGCTAAAGGCAAGTATTACAAACCCGAAAACACCCCTTTTGGCAACCTTCAGCCCAATCAGGCACAGGTAGTAAAAGATTTATTGGAAGAAAACGGAAAAATTACGGGCTACCTCACCGGTTACAGCGTTTATAATCAACTGGGATTAACAACACAGGTAAGCAATACCATTCAAATCGGTAAAAACGAAATCCGCCCCGATTTCAAACGCGAGCGTTATACCATTTCATTTATCAAACAAAAAAATACCATAACAAAAGAGAATATTCCGCTGTTGCAAATACTCGATGCAATACGGTACATCAAAAAAATACCCGATGCAGGCATTGATTCATTGTGCAGGCGTTTTCTCAGCATCCTCAAAAGCCTCACGGTTAACGACTATAGTACACTTGTTCGGCTGGCGTTAAAATATCCGCCGTCAACACGTGCATTGCTGGGCGCCATGCTCGAACAACTTGAACAACAGGAAATAGCACTGCCATTGTATAAATCGCTCAATCCGATAACGAAATACAAAATTGCCGGAGTTTCGAAAGTGTTAACAACAATCGGAAAATGGAACCTGGTATGAAACTGCACGAAAACAAAACACTTTTCAGGCAGGCAATTCAATTCACTGCTGATAACATGAAGAATCCCATTCCTGCAATCTATGTTGAAAAAGATTACTGGGTTACTTATGCCTTGTTCACCATTTTTAAAAGCGAACCCGGGAAAGATACTGTATTTAAAGGAGGAACAGCATTGTCAAAGTGTTTTGGGGTTATCGAACGTTTTTCGGAAGATATTGACCTGGTGGTATTAAGGCGCGAAGGAGAAACCGATAACAGGTTAAAAGCAAAAATCAGAGAGATAAGCAAAGTTATTGAACCGGTGATGCCCGAAATTGAAATTCCTGATATAACCAATAAAAAAGGGATGAACCGGAAAACTGCACATACTTATAATAAAACATTTGCAGGCGATTTTGGTCAGGTTCGTGATTTTATTGTGCTGGAATCAACGTGGCTGGGTTATTACGAACCCTGCAGCAAAAAAAGTATTGTATCGTACGTGGGAAAGATGATGCTTGAAAACGGGCAGTTGGAAATGGCTTTGGCAAATGGGTTACTGCCATTTGAGATTATGGTTCTTGACCCGGTGCGTACAATTTGTGAGAAAATAATGAGCCTTGTCCGCTTTTCATATGGTGAAAATCCGGTTGATGATTTAAAGAAGAAAATCAGACATACTTACGACCTCAATCAGCTTTTACAACAGAAAGAATATTTTGGCTTTTTCAATTCTCAGGAGTTTGATAAAATGATTTTGAAAGTTGCCAGTGATGATATTATCGGTTACAGGAATAACAATGAATGGCTTTTTTACCACCCCAATGAATCGCTGATTTTTTCCAAACCTGATGAGATTTGGAAGGAATTGGACCCTGTTTATAATGGTGATTTTAAAAAACTTGTTTTTGGCGAATTGCCAAAAGCTGATGATGTTTTACAAACCTTAAAGACCATTAAGGAAAGACTGGTAATGGTTGATTGGAGTGACATTATAAATAGCAAACCATGAAATTCACCGAAGCCAAACTGGAACAATCGTTTATAGAACTGCTCACACAGGAGCAATACACACATATTTTGGGCGAAACCATAAAACGCCGGCCCGACGAAGTATTGATAGAGGAAGATTTGAAAAAATTCCTGTTAAAACAATACGAATCCCAGGGTATAACCGTAAACGAAGTCAAATCGATTATTCTTCAGCTCAAATCGCTTCCTGCATCCGATTTATACGAAAGCAACAAAACCTTTATGCGGATGCTGTCTGATGGTTTTATTTTGAAACGCGAGGACCGCAGCAAAAAAGACATTTACATTCAGTTAATCAATTATACGGGGCTAAACAAACACCGGTTACCCAACGAAGACCATTTAATTTCTGTTGCAGCTGAATCTGATGGGGAGTATGGCAATACGCCCCGGCAGGATAACAACATTTACAAATTTGTAAACCAGTTGGAGATTGTCGGAACGGAAAAACGAATCCCCGATGGAATAGTCTATATCAACGGATTGCCGGTGGTGGTGTTTGAATTTAAAAGCGCCATCAGGGAAGAAGCCACAATTCATGATGCATACAAACAGCTTACGGTGCGTTACCGGCGCGATATTCCCGAACTGTTTAAATACAATGCCTTTTGTGTTATCAGCGACGGCATCAATAACAAAGCAGGTTCGTTTTTTGCGCCTTACGAGTTTTTCTATGCGTGGCGTCGGGTGGCAGGACTTGCCCGCGATGTGGATGGAATTGATTCAATGTTTACACTCATTCAGGGAATGTTTCACAAAAACCGGCTGCGCGACATTATCCGTAACTTTATTTACATTCCCGACAGTTCAAAGAAAAACGAGAAAATTGTTTGCCGCTATCCGCAATATTATGCAGCACGGGCATTGTACGATAATATTAAGAAAGCACAAAAGCCCGAAGGTAACGGAAAAGGCGGAACTTATTTTGGCGCCACAGGTTGCGGAAAAAGTTTTACAATGCTGTTCCTCGCAAGGTTGCTGATGAAAAGTGAATACTTTGAAAGTCCCACCATCGTGATGATAACCGACCGCACCGATTTGGACGACCAGCTTTCGGCACAGTTTGTAAACGCAAAAAATTTTATTGGCGACAATACCGTGGAAAGTGTGGAAAGCCGCGCCGACCTGCGGGACAAACTGCAGGGCCGGCAAAGCGGAGGCGTTTTTCTGACCACCATACACAAGTTTACAGAAGATACCGAACTGCTTACCAGCCGCAGCAATGTGATTTGTATTTCAGATGAAGCACACCGCAGTCAGGTAAACCTCGACCAAAAAGTAAAAGTAACCGACAAAGGTGTTACCAAATCGTTTGGCTTCGCCAAATACCTGCACGATTCGTTACCCAATGCCACATTTGTTGGCTTTACCGGAACACCCATTGATGCAACGCTCGATGTATTCGGTAAAGTGGTGGATGCCTACACCATGACCGAATCGGTAAAAGATGAAATTACCGTGCGGATAGTATATGAAGGCAGAGCAGCCAAAGTGTTGCTGAACAATTCGAAACTCAAAGAGATTGAAGATTATTACGCCAAATGTGCCGAATTGGGCAGCAACGAAAACCAGATTGAGCAAAGCAAAAAAGAGATGGCTCAGATGTACGCCATTATTGGCGACCCCGACCGTTTAAGTGCCGTTGCCGAGGATTTTGTAAAACATTACGAAAAAAGAGTTTCGGAAGGCTCAACAGTAAAAGGCAAAGCCATGTTTGTTTGCAGCACCCGCGAAATTGCTTATGAACTGTATAAAAACATCATTGCCATAAAACCCGAATGGAATGAAATACGGGCTGCTGAAGAAGGCGCAGAACTTACCGACAAAGACAAACGGGAACTTAACCCGATTGAACGCATTAAATTGATAGCAACCAGAGGACAAGATGACGCCCAGGAACTTTACGATTTATTAGGCACAAAAGAATACCGCAAAGAACTGGACAGGCAATTCAAAAACGAGAAATCGAATTTCAAAATTGCAATCGTTGTTGACATGTGGCTCACCGGTTTTGATGTACCGTTTCTGGATAGCATTTACATCGATAAACCCATTCAGCGGCACAATCTGATTCAGACCATTTCAAGGGTAAACCGCAGGGTCGTTGGCAAAAACAAAGGTTTGGTTGTAGATTATATCGGAATCAAAAACCAGATGAACCTGGCATTGAAGCAATACAGCGAGGGCGACAAAGACAATTTTGAAGACATTGCAGAATCAATCATCATTGTCAGAAATCATTTAGACCTTTTGGCTAAATTGTTTCATACCTTCGATAACTCGAAATATTTTAAGGGCACAGTCCTTCAGCAGTTAAATACTTTGAATCTCGCTGCTGAGTTTGTGCAAAAAACCAAAGAATTTGAAACCCGGTTTATGGGCCTGGTAAAGCGACTGAAAGCTGCTTATGATATTTGTGCGGGAAGTGAACAAATAAAACAGTTGGAAAGAGATTATACACATTTTTATCTGGCTGTTCGTTCCATCGTATTCAAACTTACCAGAGGTGGAGCCCCCGACACGGCACAAATGAACGCTAAAGTTCGTGAAATGATAAAGGACGCCCTGCAAAGTGACGGAGTTGAAGAAATCTTCAAACTCGGGGACGAAGGAGAAACAGAGCAGGATATTTTTGATGAAGATTATCTGGCCAAGATTGACAAAATAAAATTGCCGAATACTAAAATAAAATTGCTTCAACAATTGCTTGCAAAAGTGATTGGTGAAATGAAAAAAGTTAACAGGGTAAAAGGAATAGACTTTACCAAAAAGATGCAAGCCCTTGTTGAACGCTACAACAACCGTGATGAAAACGACATTTTAAGAAGTGAAGTTTATGAGGAAATGGCAAATGCATTGACTGATTTAATCTGGGAAGTCCACAAAGAGTTTTCTGCTGGTGATGAGTTGGGAATTGACTTTGAAGAAAAAGCCTTTTATGACATCCTGAAAGAGTTGTGCATAAAATATGACTTTAAATACCCTGATGATAAAATGATTGACTTATCAAAAGCAGTTAAAGTTATAGTTGACAATCAGGCAAAATTTCCCGACTGGAACAAACGCGACGACATAAAATCGGCATTAAAAGTTGAATTGATTTTGATTTTGGATGAGTTTGATTATCCACCAGTTGAAAGGGATGAAGTGTATGTTGAGATTTTTGAACAAGCCGAAAACTTCAAGAAGAATTTTCACTAATCTTTTTGGCAATTCAAATTAATTCTAATAAAAAAGCTTTTGTCCAATCCCATTTTTGGAGTGATTTATTCTATCGGAAAGAACTCAATTAACAGAGTTTTTATTTCCACTCCGTTAAAATCCGTCAAAGGTATTTCGCCCGCCGGAACGGTCAAGGGTAATACGAGCATTTTGTAATTGTATTGACCCCCTCGTCACAGTATTCGTGCCTCATACTGTGCCACTCCCCCTATATGACAGGGAGAGATATGATGGAAAAATGCCCTTGCCCTAATCCGCCCCGGCTAAAAGCGGTATCGCCGAATTTAACGGCGTGCCAGAAACTCTCTTCACAGGGAAATGCCAAAACAAGTCCGCAGGGCAGCGGCAAATCACATGTTTTCAAAAGACGATATTATTTTTTCCTACACCACCAAACAGGCAGTTGCCGATGGTGTGCTTGTAAAAGCAGATTCGAAACAGAGTTCACGGGCTGCTATCAAATTTCCGGTGTATTTTACTGATACAGTCTGGAACCGGTATGTTTTGATTCCTGAAGAGTTCAAAGGAATACAAGACCTCAATGGCCGGCTGGGTGACATCCTGTTTATGTTTGCTTTTCAGGCAAAAAAGTGTTCAGGTTCTGTGCTCAATTTTCAGTTTACCTGCCAGGTGCCCAAAGCCAGCGAGTGGCTGGGTAACGAAAAGAAATCCAGTATTTCGTTTCAGCACCGCGAAGTAAAGCTGAAAGCAGTGATTACTGCCCAGGATATCGACGACCCGTCACCGGCCATTTTCATCATGTTACCGTGGGAGGACTGAACTATGGAACGAATCATCAAACTTCAGCCCAATTATGTTGCCAAAGGCAAGTATCAGAAAACTTATACCATCAGACCAAAGCTGACCCTAACGGGTAAATGGCTGGAAGAGGCAGGTTTTAAAGCATCAAAACTTGTGCAGGTTGAGTGCCATTCGAACCAGTTAATCATCACCTCAATTGAATAAAGTATGGAACTGGATATCGAAACCACCGACCGGCTGTTGAATGCCATCCTGTTTTGTCTCGGGCCATCGCTTGATGACGACAGTATCCTTGAAAAGCCCTGGTTACACGAACTGGCAGAATCGTACAACGAAATTGTGGCTAAACTGCCCGTTGACTGGAAATTACTTCACCATCAGCATTTACAATTTTAATTCATCCGGCGTGCCAGATTTACCCTGACCGAACGAAGTGAGCGTCAGGGCCTGCCAAAATAAGTCCGAAGGGCATCGGCATTTTTTTATGGATTATCTAAATGTTGGCGCCAATGGATTTGCCCAGGTTGGCGATCCCTACAAGTAAATTTGCGATAATAATTGCATACAGAAAAGGCTTAAAAATTCCGTAATTATAGAATTTGTTTAAAATACTTGCACCATCCAAATTATTTGTTTTTCTTTGCTTGTGAATATTCACTCACTATTTTATGGATACAGAAATTACAGAACGCCAGCAGGAAATTATTAATATTTCGCTGGCATTGATAACTGAAAGCGGAATACAATCGTTAACCATAAAAAATCTGGCAAAAAGAATTGGATTTGCTGAGTCTGCTATTTACAGGCACTACGAAAATAAAATCCAGATTTTACTTGCCATCCTCGATTTCTTCAAGCGAAACACCGAACAGCTTTTCTCTAATCAGTTAAACTCCAATGAAAATGCACTTGTCAGGATTGAAAAACTATTTGTAACCCATTTCAGAAAATTTACAAATACACCTTCGCTGGTGGCCGTGATTTTTTCGGAAGAAATTTTCAGAAACGAAAAGCAGTTGAGTACAAAGGTGGCCGAAATTATGAACCTGAATATAGCGAGTTTAACCACTATTATTAAAGATGGTCAGCAGAAAGGTGAAATAAGGAACGATATTGAAGCTTCGCATCTTGCCACTATGATTTTAGGTTCGTTGCGTATGTTTGTGAAACAGTGGAGTATGTCGAACTATTCATTCAACTTAGAAAATAAGGGAAATGAACTTTCAAACAGTATAAAAACATTACTTGTACCATAAATCAGAAAGAACTATGAATATCAATAAGTTATCAGAGAATATAGTTGAGGCAAATCCACACAAAGTAGCTGTTCACAAAATGTACGATAAAGAATCGGCACAAGCCATGCACATAACTTTACAACCGGGCGAGGCATTAAAACCTCACATTACACCGGTTGACGTTTTTTTCTATGTTTTGGAAGGAACTCCTGAAATACTTGTAGGAGAAGAAAAAGTACAGATAAATGCCAACATGTTGGTTGAAAGCCCAAAGGATATCGTGCATTGTATTTATAACAATTCACCGCTGGTTGCACGGATTCTGGTGGTAAAAGCGCCCCGGCCAACAATGCAGGCGAAATTATTATAAGAGGTTAGTTAGCTAGGCTCACTACTTGAGGTGAGTTTTTTTTGGCAATAAAATGTTAGTTAATATTAACTAACTTCTATGTCAATTGATTTAAAC
>CAZXVT010000176.1:0-9729 GCA_964644015.1 uncultured Maribellus sp. | reverse complement strand
AAAGTGTATCTGCCGGTGGTAAACTCTTTTCCACCCAGCAATCCATTTTCAAATTTTATCTTTCGCACGTTGGCATCAGGTTCAAGCTGGTCACCCAACAGCCGGTTTATCCAGCGGTTGGCAACTTCGATTTCAAGTTCGTTGTTTCCCTCTTTTAAAGCGCTCGAAATATCAATGCGCCACGGAGCGCACCAAACCACGCCTGCTTCCTTTCCGTTCAGTTTTACACGGGCAATGTCATTCACAACGCCAAGGTCGAGGTAGAATTTCGTGTTACTATCGGTACCGCTGAAATTGAAAGTCTTCCGGTACGTGGCAATTCCTGAGTAGTATTTGATTCCACGCATTTCGTGTTTGCTCCAATCTTGTAAACCTGCAAACTCAATTTCTTCCGGGCCGCCCATTTTAGGGTCAAACGACACTTTCCACGATCCTGCAATCGTATCCAATTCAGTATAAACAGGGAAATTTCCCATTTCTCCGGCTGTCTTTCCTTTTTTGCCGGTATTGAACACGATAAAATAACTTTCAAACGGATAAAATTCGAGTGGAATGGTTGTAATTCCGTTTTCACCTGAAAACTTTTGAATTTTGCGGATTTCACCGGTTGTTCCCAGCCAGACTTCAGGTTCACCTTCAGTCCGAAACAAACAGTTTGTCGTTTGAAAAGTATCCGTTCTGTTCGACACAAAATAAATTTCGCGGTCGGCAGTTTTTTTGTGCCCAAACCTGATTTTATTGTTTTCAGACTGAAAATCCTGCTGAATTCCGAGCTGCGATAACACCTTGATGGTGCTTTTATAATCTGGATAAATTGAACCGGAATCAGGGCGGCTTAATTCCCTACCCCAATAAACGGAACCTTTTCCATATTTAGTTTCAACTGTTTCAGCTGGGGATTGTAAAGTACCCCAGATTTTTTCAGCCAGCGTTTTAACCTGAACATCGCAATCGGGGAACCCGGTCAGCGAGGGCGATTTAGCCGGCGGATTGCCGATGATTTTTGCCCCTTTTTCAACCAATAAAGCAAGCTTCTCTATTAGTTGCGGGGTCATCGACTTAAAATCGGGCAACACTAAAATTTCATAGGAAGAGGCTCCGGGGAAAACAATTTTGCCATTTTCAACCGTGGCTTTTTCGATGAACATTTTGGGAGAGCAAGCGTCAAATCCGTAGCCCTTTTTATCGGGGATGCTGCCGTTTTTTTCAAGTGCATCGGCAGGTGGTGTAAAAACCATAGGCGCACCTTCGGGTGTAAGGTAAAGAATGTCGGAAACTGCCTTTCCCTGCTGCATCAGGTGCGAGCAGCGGCTGATATACTGGTGATACGCTCCCACCATCGGCCACCAGGTTTGGCCGCGGTCCCAGTGAACGCCATACGGACCCATCGTCATGCCGGGCCGGTATTCATCACCCAGCGGTTTGTGCGCAAACGTGTGAAAAACAAACCGGTTGACACCCATTGCCAGTGCCCAATCGCTCTGGTCTTTCATCGACCAGGGATACTCCTGCCAAGCCTCACGATTGTCAGAGGTAAATACTTCGGCTCCAACCACCGGACGGCCTGTTGTGTGGGCAATGGAGGTGGCTTCAATTACCGCGTAATGTGTATCGTAACCAAAACGTTTACTCCAGAACTCAGCCATAATCACATCGGCAACAGCACCCAGATCGAGATCGCCGGTAGGGTTCATGTCATAAGGTTCGATTGTCAGTTCCAAGCCGTTTTTGTGGGCATAATCTCGCGCAAAAATTGCATGATTTTCGAGCAACAATTCCTGACAGGTAAGACGTAAATCCCACAAAAACCGCTCGCTGATTTCAATGTTTTCAACTGCTCTTCCAGTGTATGTAATTAAAAATGGAGATGGATCGTAACCCCGACGTTTTTCAAACTCCTCAACAATTCCGTCGGTCCAGTTTTGCGAGCCGCTCTCCCAACTGTCAATATGAAAACCTGTCCAGCCAACTCCGGATTTCCGAGGCGAAGTTTTCTCAAGCAAAACATCTGTGAAATTTTTGAGATGATTTTCAAAAGCGTTTGCACTGAGTTTGTCACTTTCAAGACCAATCACGGGTTCGGGCGACGGGCGTGTGCTTGCGCCAGTTACTCTCAATCCCATTCTCACGATTATCCAGTTTCCTTCGGGAGCATCCCAAACCAACCTTCCATCAGGCTGAAGATATTTTGAAACATCAATGATTTCATTCTTTTGAAGAACTTTGATTTGTTTAAGTGTATCAGATTCGTCTGGTTCAGGCAGGTGTGGTTTTACACCCTGGAACGATGAATAGGGATATCTTTCGAATAATGCTTTTTCATTGATGTCTTTGATTACAGGTTTTGCCGAAGCCGGCACTGCATAAACAAAAACATCTTCGTAATAGTCATTTTTCATGGTGTGCCAGGGCGTGCTTCGCTGTTCGGGAACAGGCAGCAAAATATCCACCTTTTTATTCCCTGCAATTTCAGTTTCGCTAAAAACCAGGTGTTTCATGGATTCTTCGGGTTTTACCCACGGGCCTCCACTGCCACACCAGCCGGGGCCTGCACCCAACAATATTTTTATATCCAGCCGCTCGGCTTCCCTCACTGCATGAACAAATAATTCCTGCCATTCTTCACCCATAAAATCAACCGGGCCACGCGGAACGCCAATACCAACTTCCAGAAAAATCAGGTTGCTGATACCGGCTGCTTTCATCGATTCGAGGTCCTTCGTCATCTCCTCGCGCGAGAGGTTTCCGTCCATAAAATACCAGTAAACACCGGGTTTTGCAGAATCGGGCGGATTGAGAAAACCTGCTTTTAACTCATCTTTCTTTTGAGAACAACCCGTTAAAATCAACAAAGAAATTAAAATGCAAAAAAACCGGTTCATAGCGTATTTCATTTTAGATGCAGGATGCTCACTTGCTTATTTTTCTTCGTGTAACTCAGTGCTTCCTCTGTGTTCTCTGTGGTTATTTTTAACACAGAGGTCACAGAGGAAACACAGAGAACCACTGAGTTCAGATATTTTTACTTAATCTGTAGCTTCCCGTAATCAGGGAGTGCCGGAAATTTGTTGTGCGGTTCGTTTTGATACCAATATGCCACTGATGAAATATCGTCTTCGAGGTGTTTATACAATCCACCAGATTTCCATCCAAGACTCTGAATGGTAACTCTCAAATCAGATTTAAACCGGATGGGATCCATAACGTGCCAGCGGTACTGACCGATCATACTGCGGTACTGCGGCCGCTTTTCGAGATTGCGGAAATAGTGAAACCCTGCGTATGGCCCACTGAACGGAGTAAACAGCTCGTAACCATCATCACCTTTCCGGTCGTTGTAACCATACGAACCATTAAAGTAATCTTCCTCTCCGGTTGTGCAAATTGTTGGGAATTCCTTGTCGCCATCCATAAAAAACTTTACTTCGCCTTCGCCCCACCAGCCCAAAGCAGCCGTTCCGCGGGCGAGGTAAGTTCCTACATAATGACCGGTTCCTTTAATCCCATCAACAATGGTAAAAACAGTTTTGTCGGGCAGCGCTTTTACCATGCGGTATTGTGCATGAAAATAGGCGGCATCATCGGGAACGTCCGTCAATGCGTAGTTTACCTGGTAGTAAAGTGTCATTCCTTTCCCATCGATGTTTTCCATGGTGATTTTGCATTTTTTGCGGAAAGGCATCTGGAAATAAACATTGAAACCACTGCGTGGATTAATGCAAATGGCATTGGAATTAATCTGAGGTTCGTAACCGCTTCCCCAGCCTGTGCAAAAGAAATCGCCCACCGGCGCTTCCACCGAGGGAGTTTCTTCTCCATCCCAGTAAAAACGGATGATGTTTCCGCGGTAATCACCTGCCGGTGTCATCCAAATGTGCTGAATCACGCCTTCTCCTTCAATTTCGGCCATTACAAAAGTTTCTCCGGGCTTGATTTTTACATACGGATTTACTTTCCAGCCCTGACCAAGTTCGGCAGCAGCTTTGGCTGCACTTCCATTTTCGAGGGTGGCCATTCCGCCTTTCCCTTTTTCACCGGTAGAATTTTCGGGACTGATTGACCGGGTTTCTGCATTCGACAAACGATACAGATTTCCCATGTTCATATCCATCCCATTGAAGTTACCGGATTTTTGTGCAAAAAGCACAATCGCTATAAAACTTAAAGCTGTAGTTAATAAAAGTCTCATTGGTTTATGTTTTTATGTTTTTTAAAAGAAAGGCGCACCCTGTTTTTAAAACAGGACACGCCTTCTAAAATAATCAAAATCAAAATTCTATGATTGCATTTGATTGATTTATTTTGATTCAGGTTCGCCAATTACATTCAGGTAACGGCCAATCCAGTAAGGTAGCAGCCAAATGTCACCGGCACTTTCTTCTGATCGACCGCCACCATGACTGTCGAGGCTGAAACGGTTGGCATTGTGACGCGAAATCCGAAGTTCTCCGGGAGGCAAGACTTCTTTTGTTGTTTGGTTTCTGAAGTTGGGTTCCATCATTTCAATGTCTTTGCGGTGACTGTTCTGCACGGTCCAGTCAACCAAATCGAGCGGATATTTGCGGAGATACCAGGCTGCATTTTCGAAATCGTAATCTTCATTGCCAACAAGCCCGGTCATTATATTCCACAAACCTTCCTTTTCGGGACGTTCAGCCTGCCAGTGATCAATAATCTGGTTTTTGTAATGAGCTTTCAGCGTGTCGTTAAAAGCATAACGGTACAATCCCCAATATCCGAGGAAATACATTTCATCATCAGAGTGGTTCCAGCCGTCCGAAAGTTCGCGACTCAGTTCGTCAGCAGTTTCAGGAGCTCTTCCAATCTGGCTCATCGGCCGCATCATGTTGGTAAAATAACCATGTTCATCCATCAGTTTAAAAGCAGCTTCCTTGTATTTCTCTTTTTTGGTGAAATGATACGCTGTCTGCAACATTCCGATGTAATTGGACGCGTTGATTTTACGGTCGCCAACCATTTCGGGACGGGCATTTACATATTCAGGATTCCAGCGTGCCCAGCGGGTGGGTTGTCCATCCCAGTCAATCAGGTAATAATTGTTTTTTAAAGTATGCGACATCAATGTATCAATCAACTCAATAGCTTTGTTTTTCAGTTCAGGAACATCAACCAGTTCGGCAATCACACTGAAGGCAAAGATATGACCGATGGCTTCGTCGCTGCTGGTGGTCGATTTCCAGTCCCATTCGGGGTCTTCGGTTGGCCGCCAGGGTGCATCGTTTTTATTATAACCTGAACGCTGAAATGAACGTGACGGGAATCCCGATTTTAACGGATTGATGGTATAAAGTCTTTCCATCGCATCGAGCGATTCGCGCACATTTTGTAAAGCCTCCTCTTCTTTGGTTACCGAATACCTGAATGTTTCAGCAGCAAGATACATCGAAGTCCACAGCCCGTCGTTATCCGAATTTTCGAGAGTTCCGGTGGTAACATCACCATCGGTCATCCGGCCCAAAGCACCGTTAAAACCGGTGCGGATGTGGCGTTCGCGAACCTGTTTTTCGAAAAACATGGCTTTATCATGTAATGTCATTTCTTTGAAACAGATTTGCCCCAGACCGGCGTTTGTCAGAACCAGCACCGAATTATCGGGACCCTGAGAAATATGAATTACTGTGTCAGAAGGAATCCAGCGTTTCCCGGCGTAATAACTGAATTTGCCATCATCGTTTAAACGCATTGCGCCCCAGGTTGATCCGAACCAGATTTTCCCGTCAACTGCAGCAACCGAAGTAAGTTCTGTCCAGGGAATTTTGCGCTGAATTTCGCCATTTTGCTTACCGGTTTTTGCATCCATTTCGAAATATCCATCGGTTGTTCCCACAATGATTTTTCCGTCGGTTGCCTCAAAACAGGTTAAATTACTGCCTGTAAATACCTCTTTCAGTTCCTTGTTTTCAGGATTGAATGAACTGATTGATTCAGGAGTTAAAATCCAGAAGAGGTTATTTTTTGTATCGAATTTAATGTCGGTGATCGTTTTTCCGGCCAGCGAACCTTCCCAGAGTTTTTGAGAATCTTTTAAGAGCGCCAGATTTTTCCCATCCGAAATAAGAAAAATGAAATCGTTGCCTCCTGCCAGAATCCGGGCTGAAGGCATTTCGTGTCTCGAGAAAAGTTTACCCGCCCAGGCGTTGCTTAAAACAGCTTTGTCGTCAACATAAACCAATTGGCTTTGGTAAGTACCGATTCCGGCAATTTTTTTATCAGAAGTTGGTAAATCCTGAACATCTTTCACAATGGTTCCGGGGAAAAGAAACTGCCCGGCACGCAAACGGAGCAGGCCTTTATCCGACAAAATCTGGATGTATCCGTTTCTGTCGGAAACCACTTTTTGCAGTTTTGCATCTTTGTTTTCGTTGTTGTACTTGATGCTGTAATCCTGGATAAACGGTTTATCCTGAATAAAAGCCGTTGATTTCGGTGTATCCTTTTTTGAGCACGAAGCAATAAAAACAGCCAGCGTCAAAATGATTAATAATTGTTTTCTCATTTTATAATTCTTTACTTTTATGATTATTAAATATTTATTTTCAGTTATTGACTTTATAAAATTGGACATTTTGGCTAAAGCCCTTCAAGTTGGCGGTTTTCTTAACCCCAGCCTTAAGACTGTGGTTAGTCAATGCAACTCATTGAATGACTTTAGTCCACATCATTTTATTTAATTTTTAATTTTTCCCAATCCAGCTCCATCACAAAAATCTGCCTGAATTTCTTTGTTTCATTTTCGGTTTTTGTTTCAACAAAAATGTTGTAAGCCAGCATGTTTCCGTCGTTTGAAACCACCAGTGAATTTCTTTCCTGGTCATCGTTTGTCAGTAAAAATGTTTTGCCAAAGTTGTTCCCGGTTTCGGCACAAACGGTTGCAATGTTTCCGCCGGTTGTAACAAAAAGCCAGTTTTGCTGCGGGTGCCAGCGCGGATTAGCTGCATTTTCAGCAAACGAAGTAAGCTGACGAGGGTTCAGATTTGCAATCTCCGATCGGTCGGATCCAAGTGCATCGATGACAAATACCTGCATCACTCCGGCTGAATCGGGTGCACAATATGCAATGGTTTTACCATCAAACGAACCACGCACATTTCCTTCGGCTTTTCCGTTGTGGGTTAGTCTGCGGATTTGAATTCCTGCCGGAGGTTCAGGGTATTCCATTCCGTTTCCTGAAAAAGCGGTGGTAATTTTGACGTTGTCGAGAATATCAGCAACAAAAAGGTCGTTTTGATAATCAACACCGTTTTCGGCCCTGACTTTTCCGATGAATGCGCGCATCGTGCCCTCATGGTCAACCCACGAATCACCAAAAGCTTTTTCAATTTCGCCCGGTTTTGACTCGCCTTTTAATGCCGGTTTTACCAGAAGGGCAAAATAATGGGTATAACCGGCGGGTGCTTTCGGGTTGGGTTCCATGTACCCGATTGTGCGGTCGTAGTCTGTATTCAGAAAATCGTCGTAGGTAAATCCAATCCTGTTTCCGCTGCGGGTGTATTCATGCCGGTGTGTCCCGCCACGCTGGGCTCCGGGTGTGGTAGATTTGCCGGTTGCCACATCGCGCATATCCACTTTTGTTATAACGCCTTTTCCGTCGGCGCTCACTTCAACACCTGTACGGTTGGTGATGCCGTAATATCCGCGGGTCGCCACTTCTTCGAGCAGCGGGCCGTGAATAAAAATCACTTTATCTTCTTTTGGATGATAAGAAACTGCGGCAACGCCCGGTGCGGCCTGCTCTCCGGTTACCGATTCGGGTTGCCAGAGAATGGTTTCTTTCCCGGTTTCGATTTCAACTTTTTCGATAGATTTGCAGTTGGCAAGATTGTCGTTGAAAACCGTTCCGCGGGTGTCGTAACACAAAAAACGGTTATCGGGCGAAAAGTTATCGTTGTTGTCGAGTGCATGGTTTTTCGGGGAAAACGAAATCTGTTTCTCTTTCATGGGGAGGGTGATTATTTTGTTGTTGTTGTTTTTGTTGTCATTGGTTTTATTGCAACCCATCAGAATTGCAAAAATCAACAGAATTGTTGTCGGTGTTATTTTGGTTGTCGGTGTTGTCATTCGTTTGCTGAAGATGTATTCTTTAAAATGTGTTTTCTTAATGTTCTTGCCACTAAAGCACTAAGGCACAAAGTTTCAAGAAAATTAAGAATACTTAGTGTTTCTTAGTGTCTGTGAGTCTTTGTGTTATTTTTTCCATTTTTCGTTCATTTTAATTCACATTGAAAATCCGGTGAGCGGTGTATGTTTGTTTGTACATATCGGTTGTACGGACGGTAATTTTATGTGTCCCAGCTTCGATTCCTTTTGGAAATGGAGCTTTCCAGATATGACGCGAAATGCTGGGATAATCCATGCTGTAACCAAAAATATCGTCGAGCGGCTGACCATTTACTTTTTCACTCAGAAATGGTGACAACTGGTGCATCCTTAAAATTTCGGGATCGATGGTTTTAAAGTTTTCCATTGTTATCCAGTTGCCATTGTTAATCTGCATTTCCACCACCGATTTTTCGGAGCCTGCAAAAACATTCACCAAAATATGGGTTGTGTCGGCCATAGTTTTGGTCAATTCATCCGGCAGGTAAATATTCATCTGGTAAGCGGCAGGGCGGCGAGCCGCTTTAAACTGAACACTGTATTGGTTTCCATCAAATGAAATAATTGAGTAACCGTTGGGCGCACCGTCGTTCATGGTAGCGTGCGGAATCCCGGTTTCATCTTTTAACCCGCACCACCAGCTTCCGCAAACTGTGGCATTGATGAGATGATGATGCGGTGAATTTCCTTTCCAGCCCTGTTCTTCGCCTACAAAAAGATTGAGTTGCTCGTGAACATGACCAGAAATTGAAAAGGTATTCGGCCGGTTTTCAATCAGTCTGAACATGGCTTCGCGGTTGTCGCAGGAAACGATAGGCGAGTGCATCATCAACACTACCAACTTATTTCCGGGCACAAACTGAAGATAGTTTCTTACAAACTCAAGTTGCCTGTCGGTAAAATGAGAAATGTATTTTCCGTCGGGCTTAAAGAAAATATCGTTTAACCCGATAAAAACCACTTCTCCGTATTCAAAAGCGTAAGTTGAAGGGCCAAAGAATTTTTGGAAAGTGTTATCGCGGTCGGCGTTGGTTTTGGCGTCGCGGTCGTTGTCGTGATTCCCAATAATGTTGTACCATGGAATTCCGATTTGTGCAATTCCGGCGGCCACATCGTCCATCAGTTCAGGATCGTCAGCCACAATATCGCCCAATGTAACGCCAAAAGCAGCTTTCGATCCAACCAACTCTTCCACCACATCGTGAAAAATATAATTCACTTCCTTCATTCCGCGGGCCTGGGTATCGCCAAAAAACAAGGCATCAAACTGTTTAGGCTCATCTGTATTTTGCAATGGAAAATTAATTGCTGACTGATTTCCATTTTCACCCTGAACAAAATGCACCGGAATCTGAATTTTATTAACCGGTACTGTAAATCCGGCGGGTTTAATCACAAAAATATCCCTTGCCGATGACGCGTTTAATTTCCACTTTCCATTTTCATTGGTTTGAACCACATCCTGGCCGTTTGAAACAAGAATTCCTTTCAGTGTTTTCTCGTTATTTTCGAAAACACCGTTTCTGTTTTCATCCAGAAAAACAATTCCACTGAAAGCAATGCCCTGACCTTTTGAAAAAAGAGACAGCATTAAAAACAGAGCTGTTGTGA
>CAZXVT010000175.1:0-9821 GCA_964644015.1 uncultured Maribellus sp. | reverse complement strand
TGTAAATTTATAAAAGCAACTTATTAACTTCATTTTTCAAACATAGGATGACAAGACTTTTATGGTGTTTGCTGTTGGCAGGGGCTGGGTTCGCGGCTCTGCCGCAAAACCACCCCTAATAAATGCGTAAGCATCCAGGAACCTGTCATTCCGATGCGAAGCGAGGAATCTCAAAAATTTAACCGAACAGTATAGATTTAGAACCTGCAACTTTGCAATTATATAATACTGCTTTTCAATCACTTAACTTGTAATCATGCAAGTTTTCACGTTGTCAGTAAAATATTAAGATGAATCTGCTCATTAAACATTACTCTTTTACCAGCTTGCAATCGGCAATTTTCTTACCGTTCCGGTGCATATTTACGATGTACATTCCGGGAGCCAGACTATTTTTAAGTTGCCATACAAACTCTCCGGAATTAGCCTGAATTTCGCTTGAATTCTGAGTTTCGACAAGATTTCCTTTGATGTCGCAAATTGAAAATTCCACCGGCGAAAGTTCAGCCAGATTGTACTTTAACGTAAAGTTGCCTTTAACCGGATTTGGCATTACAACCAGCGAATTACCATTGTTTACTGCTGAAAAATCGCCAATTGCTGTTGGGTACAGATAGGTAAGATTCAACCAGTTGATATTCCATCCTGCCGTTACACAATACAAACGGATGGTTTGTTTTCCGGCAGCTAAATTAATGGTGTCGGAAATGGTTGCCCATTTCTGCAATCCACCGGTTGCCGGAACAACCGCAGATGAAATTACAGCCTGTGTAGTTTTCCGAAGTTCGAATTTACCGCCACCCGTGCTACTTGCAACCCTGAATTCGATTAAATAAGTTCCGGCCTGTTTTACATTTACGCTGTAATCCATGTAGTCAGCAGCATCAATGGCTGTCACATTCAAACCTCCTTCCACGTCGCTGGTCGTCTGTGTCGAAATGCCTTTCATGGCTGTAAAATTCTCGGCTTCAATTTTTCCGGGAACTTCTGAAACCTGAAAATAACTGAACGAATTTGTTTTTTCTGAAGTTAGACCCGACTTGTCGTATGCCAGTACAGTTACCGTATGCGAACCAAACGCCAATGATTCAACCGGAAAATCGAACTGACCGTTTTCAGCTACACCAACAAAACGGGCATCCATATAAATTTCAACCTTCAAAATTCCATCCGGATCAGTTGCTGTACCTTTAATTCTTAATGGTTGATCGGAACCAATATTTGAACCATAAGCCGGAGATGTAACATTTAAAACCGGTGGATTATTTACACTTGTCTGCACTTCAAAATTAACATCCGAGTTATCGCCAAGCACCGCGTCAACTCCGGCAAACAGCGCTGTCATCGGTGAGTTCCAGTTGATGCAAACTTCGTTTGAAGCATAACTTCCCACTACATCGACAAAACTTTTTGCTGCATTGCTGAACGGGTATTTTTCGCCATCTTCCTTATTCACATTCGGTCCGCCTGAAACAAAACCCGGAACAGGTTGTGCAATGCCATCAGCCGACGATGGACGGTGATGAAAATTCATCGGCGTTTTTTTCCCGTAACCCGAAACAAACGAAAACCCTGTGGCATTTTTACCCAGCAGGTAATCGGCACACTCGGCAGCGCCTTTGATGTATTTTGCATCTTCAGTAAGAATATAGGCATACAGTAAACCCACGCCCATGTTGGCTATGCCGCTGTTTGAACCCCAGTTAAACCCGAATTGCGGAATGCGTGCTGCATTGGCGTTAATCTGACTGAGCCAGTTGTCGGAAGTAGAAACGATGGAGTTTTTGATGGTGGTGAGCAGCGACGCTGATAAACCGTTGGGTTGAGTGGCAAGCGAAAGCGATGCCAGCGGCTGAACACTGGGCCAGCCCGGTGCATTATTGTACCGCAGCGAACTGCTTTTACCTTCGAGATAGGTTTTAAATTCGGCTTTTTGCGTGGTGATGTACAATTCGGCAGCAGCCCAGATAAACTCGTCAGAAACATTGCCATCGCCATATTCGCCGGTTGAAACATCCGAAGGATTTTTGAAATAGATTGCCGGATGTGCTTTTGCCCAAACCCATGCATTTTCGGCGCGGGAAATACAATCGGCAGCATAAAGTGAGTCGTAATCGCTGTAAATACGTCCTGCCATCGCCATCATGGCTGCAAAGTCGAGTGCCGAAGCCGTGGTTTTACCAATCACATAACGGTCGGCTTTGTCGGCAGCGGGCATCACCATTCCCGAAAAATTTAAGGTGGTAAGTTTGAAGAAAACGCCGCCGTCAGTATCCTGCATGGTTTTCAGCCAGTCGAGTTCAAATTTTACCTCATCCAGAAGGTCGTTCTGCCCATTTCCTGATTCGGGAATCATTATGGTACTGTCGGCAAAATAGGTATTGAAATTTTCATAAAACGATAACATCGATGCCACCGAAATTCCGGCGTTAATCACATATTTCCCGTAATCACCGGCGTCATACCAACCTCCGGGCGACGAAATCTTACCGCTTTTTCCGGTTGAAGAATGCAGAATACATTGCGTGTCGGGATGACCGGCAGCACGGGCCCACAAACCGGCAAAAGGCGCGGTTAATTCGTAAGAACTGCGCTGGTAATAATATGATTTTAACGATGCATAAGCGGCTTTTCGAAGTACTGTTTTCGAAATTTCAAACGGATAAGATTCGCCAAATCCAGGAATCCGAATTTTATAGTTTCCTTCGGTTTTCAGGGCTGAAAAATCAGCCCGTTTGATGGTGTCACCCGAATCTTTCCAGTACATTTTTGCCGATAAATTGCCGCTGAAAGCAACTGTACTGTCTAGCGTGTTTATCACTTCGAAAGTGGTGGCGTTGGTAAAAACAACCAGCGCAATTTTGTTGGCATCGGGATAATAACCCAACTGGTTGATGCGGATTGCCCCGGTTTGTGCTGTTACAACCGACGAAAAAATTAAAAGAATACTGAGAATAAATAGTTTAGAAAAATTGTTCATTGAGATATTTTTAGGTTTTTTGATTAGTTTCTTGTTCATTGAATTTCCGGAGTTCAGAATTCATCATTTTGAATAACAGAAATTTAACTCACTTCTAACAAATTAAGCAATTGATTATTGAACTCAGCCACTTCCTCAATAAATGGGGCCACTGTACTTTCATCAAAGTCAGTAAAATCTGAATAATCGCTTTCCTGCCTCCACAAAAACAAATTAGAATACAATTTGCCTTGCTTTAAATCTACCTTTCCAGATTTTACAAAATTCAAATTGAATTGTGTTTTAGTACCGTTATGAGTTTCAGCCTTAATTTCATGCAAATAAAGCAATGCACTTATCAGATAATAACTTGAATAATACAACCTGTTGATGCACGAGTTCCATCTTTGGTTGTTTGCCAGTAAAATTGCATCATCAAAAACCTCCTTAGATTTCTGAACCCTGTAATTTATATAATCCTGTTTTGTACCCGGCATCACAAAATTATCCCTTCACGTTTTATATTTTGATAAAGTGGTGTTACTGCATGTTTTTGCTCCCAATCGTTTTTTGAATAAACCAGTGCTGAAATCGGCTCGCCAATTTCCAACTCAATGTCATATAATTCATCTCTGTATTCTTTTTCAATTAAGCGATTGACATTGGTCTGGCTTAAAAGAATCAGAATATCCCAGTCTGAATCTTTATGCGTTTTGCCCCGAGCGTGCGAACCAAAAAGAATAACATCTGCAAAAGGATTTTTCTGTTTTATCCTCTCCTTGATTTTTTGAGCAATATGAATTTCTTTTTTATTCATAACCACAAATATAACCTGAACTTTGAATAATCGCAACCAATCTTGCTGCTATCGGGCTCATCTACCTTACTTCACTGCAGCAAACGGAAAATCCGCATTCTCAGTTCTGGCTGTTTTCATCATTTCCGAAAGTTCTTTTACTATTTCGGGATGTTTTTCTGCCACGTTGTTTTCTTCGCCAATATCATCTGCCAGATTAAACAATTCGATGGTTGTTTTTGCGGGGTCGAAAACCTGGTAAGAAACCAGTTTCCAGTTGCCTTTTTGCACTGCCTGCCGGCCACCGAGTTCGTGAAACTCCCAGTAAAGATATTCGTGCTGTTTTTGTTCTTTTCCCTGTAATTCGGGTAAATACGAAATTCCGTCGATATTTTCAGGAGTTTTTACGCCTGTAATTTCGGCAACAGTTGGCAAAAAATCCCAGAATGCCGAAATATGTTCTGATGTTGAACCGGCCACAATTTTGCCTTCCCAGAAAGCAATCATCGGTACACGGATTCCTCCTTCGTACAAATCTCGTTTATAGCCTTTTAACAGACCATTGCTGTCGAAATAATCCGGATCGGCACCTCCTTCCCGATGTGGTCCGTTGTCGGAACTGAAAATTACCAATGTATTTTTTTCAAGCCCGAGTTCTTTGAGTTTCCAGAGAATTTCGCCCACCTGCTTGTCGAGCAAAGTTACCATGGCTGCAAACGCTGCATGACTTTCGGGTTGAGTTCCGTAACCACCTTCACGAAAACTTTTATCTCCGTGTTCGACTCCTTTAAAAGCATTTTCAGGTTGAAATTTTCCGCGATATTCAGCCAGGTTTTCTTCGGGCAGAAGCAGTTCGGCGTGAGGAATAATATTCGGATAAAACAGGAAAAAGGGTTTGTCTTTGTTTTTTTCGATAAACTGCAGCGCTCTTTCGTGAATGAGTTTTGGCGCATAAATACCAAATTTGTCACCGCTGTTTTCCGGAATCTCTACTTTTAAATTGTTGTCCCACAAATGACCGGGATAATAATTGTGTGCCAGTCGCTGGCAGTTGTAGCCATAAAATTCGTCGAAACCTTGTTGGTTCGGATCGCCTTCGGTTCCCACAAATCCCAGTCCCCACTTACCAAAAGCGCCGGTTGTATAGCCTGCCTGTTTCAGTATTTCGGCAACTGTAACTGCCTCGGCTTTCATGGGCCATTGTCCTTCGGGTTGCCACTCTTTGTTTCCGCGGATGGGCGTGTGACCAGTGTGTTGCCCCGTCATCAGCGACGAACGCGAAGGAGCGCAAACCGTGGTACCTGAATAATGCTGTGTAAAACGCATTCCACCGGCAGCCATTTTATCGAGATTCGGAGTTTGAAAATTTTGCTGGCCATAACAACTCAAATCGCCGTAACCAAGGTCGTCGGCTAAAATAAAAACGATGTTGGGTTTTTGCTGGTTGTTTGTTTTTTCAGAAGCCTTTTTTTTACAGGCATACAATGTCGGAACAATCAGTAATCCAATAAATAAAAACTTTAGTAAGCTATTCATTTGTCGAACTGTTTAAGGTTTAGTTTGATGTTAAACTGCTGTTTGGAAGTAATCATTTCGCTCCAGCTTTTTTCCTTTTTTTCTTCTGCACTCATCCGGCCCAGAATTGCGGAAAGCGTAGAATTGGCACCCGACAAAGCTTCGTTAATCAGGTTCCCGGATTCGATGCTGCTGATAAAATTTTTCACTTTGTTGGTGGTCGAATCATGCAAAGCTGAGGTAAAAACACCGGCTGCCCGTTGTTCCGGTGTTGGTTCACCTCCCCTCAAAATTCCTGAATCCCAGGGATTTTCGCCATTGATAAAAACACCTTGGCTGTAATGTGCTTCGGCCACTCCTTTAGTTCCGGTAAACCTTGCACACACATCGCCAAACGAAGGCCCGACTTGCGTTGAATGCACAGAAACACCTAACTCTCCGGGATATCCGAAAATTACCTGGTAGTTGGTAAACGTGTCACCAAAATCAGGACCTCCTTTCAGGTTGCCACGGCCAATGGCATTTTCAGGCTTTTCGTTCAGAATCCAGTTGCAAACATCAATCATGTGAACTGCCTGATCGAGAAAAATTCCTCCCGACAAATCGGTGTAATGAAAATGATTGCGGATACGGTATTCTTCTTCTGAAGCCCCGACAGGTTTATTAAAGCCAATTCGTGATGAAATATAATAAAGCTGAACACTTACAATTTCGCCAATTGCACCGTTTCTGATCTTTTCTGCCAAACCTGCGTAAGGAGTGGCATGACGGATCTGAAAACCAATGGCAATACTCACTTTTCCTTTTGCTTTTTCGCCAGCGCTGATCACACGCTGACAACCAGCCACATCGGGGGCAGCCGGTTTTTCGCAATATACATTTTTGCCTGCCAATACAGCAGATTCAAGAAATTCGGGGTGCGTGAAAGCAGGCGAAGAAACAAGTACAGCATCAACTGTCGAATCGTTTAACAATTTCAGATATGCCTCAGAACCACGGTGAATTTTTGCTTTGTCAACTTCCGGTTTCCCGGCTTCGGTATTTGCTTTGTTGAATTTTGGCAAAGCTTTTTCAAGTTGGTAATCAAACAAATCAGCCATAGCATGAATACGGGCCCCTGTACTTTTTGCCATTTCGGTAATTACTTCCGAGCCACGGTTTCCACAACCGATAATACCAACGCGGATGGCGGAATTGGCATTTGTTCCGAAAGCTACTGATGGCTTAACAATTGTAAAAGCGGTTGCTGCTGCAGTTGCTGCTAAAAATTCCCTTCTGTTAAATGGCTTCATCGTCGGTCTGTTTTTAAATTTCAGGTTGAAATCAAAGATAAAATATTTTCGAAATGTATGGCTCCCATATCAACAGTAAACGTTCGCGTCTATTTTGCGAGATAACAGCAAATTAGCAGTATTTTAGTCTGATTAAAAGAAAAGTGTAACTATCACACAACAGCGAAAATTATCTTTTCTAAACATTCAAAATAAAAATTTGTTAAGCTGTTAATTTCAAACAACTTTCGGTATGAAAAAAACATTTTATCTTTCTATTCTGTGTTTGATTGTTTTCTCCTGTACGCAGAAATCTGTGGAAAAAACTGCAAACAGTAATTTACCTGAAGGAAGCATTGACAGGACAATTTTGCCAGTCAAAGAGCCATTAAATCCGGCAATTTCTGAACTGGATGCCAGAAACGTTACTCCTCCTGCCCGGTTTGAGGTAAAAGCACCTGAAAACGCCCCGAATGTGCTGGTAATATTAATCGATGATTTCGGATTTGGACAATCCTCGGCTTTTGGTGGCCCGGTGCAAATGCCGACACTTGAAAAGCTGGCAACCAACGGAATCCGTTTTAACCGTTTTCATACAACATCGCTTTGTTCGCCAACAAGAACTGCATTATTAACCGGCTACAATCACCATTCAAACAATGCAGGCGCTGTGATGGAAGTTGCCACAGCATTTCCGGGAAATACCGGTGTACGCCCGCAATCCATAACACCCATGGCACAGGTGCTCAGAATGAATGGCTACAGTACTGCAGCATTTGGAAAATACCATGAAACACCACCCTGGGAAGCTTCGGTATCCGGGCCCTATGACCGCTGGCCAACCAGTTCGGGATTCGACAAATTTTATGGATTTATGGGCGGCGAAACCAACCAGTGGCACCCAATGGTTTATGATGGAACCACCCGTGTTTATCCGAATGTTGAAGATCCGGATTACCATTTTACCAATGATATGACCAACCAGGCCATCAACTGGGTGAACACCCAACAATCACTCACCCCCGACAAGCCGTTTTTTATGTATTTTGCAACCGGCGCAACCCATGCACCTCATCATTCGCCAAAAGAATATATTGAAAAATACAAGGGAAAATTCTCCGGTGGTTGGGATAAAATGCGCGAAGAAATTCTTGCCCGGCAGAAACAACTCGGTGTTGTTCCGCAAAATACGGATCTTGCTCCCAAACCTGCCGCTATAAAAGACTGGGATAATTTAACAGCAGAAGAAAAACGTCTTTTTGAACGCCAAATGGAAGTATTTGCTGGTTTTGGCGAGCACACCGATTACGAAATCGGACGTTTAATCGATGCGCTTGACCAACGTGGAGAACTTGAAAATACGCTGATATTCTTTATTGTTGGAGATAATGGCGCAAGCGCCGAAGGCGGAATGATTGGTGTTTTTAATGAGAATACCTATTTCAACGGAGTTCCGGAAACACTTGATTTACAATTAAGCAGGCTCGAAGAATTAGGCACAGAACATACCTACAACCATTTTGCAGCAGGTTGGGCTGTAGCCGGAAATACACCATTTACATGGACCAAACAGGTGGCTTCCAATTTTGGCGGCACACGTAACGGAATGGTGATTCACTGGCCGGCTGGTATCAAATCAAAAAACGAAATCAGGTCGCAGTATCATCATGTAATTGATGTGGCACCAACAGTTTACGAAGCCACCCATATTCCGGCACCAAAAGTGGTAAATGGCATTGAACAGCGCCCTATTGAAGGAACCAGTATGTTGTATGCCTTTAACAATGCCTCAGCACCCGACTCCAGAAAAACCCAATATTTTGAAATTATCGGGAACCGGGCCATTTATCATGATGGCTGGTTTGCCGGAACAATTCATAAAGCCCCGTGGGAACCGGCACCGCGCCGTCCACTTAATGAAGACGTCTGGGAACTTTACAATGTCGCCGAAGATTTCAGCCAGGCACACAACCTGGCCGAAAAGAACCCGGAGAAACTGGAAGAGATGAAAAAGCTGTTTCTGGAAGAGGCTGTGAAATACAATGTTCTGCCCATCGACGACCGTTCTATTGAAAGAATGGACCCGGCCATTGCCGGCCGCCCCGATCTGATGAACGGGAGAAAAGAACTTGTTTTATATGAAGGCTCAAAAGGAATTCCTGAGAATGCCTTTATCAACGTAAAAAATACCTCGATGAGTATTACAGCCGATGTTGAGGTTCCGGACAATGCCAACGGCGTGATACTTTGCCAGGGCGGCGATTTTGGCGGATGGAGTTTTCACCTGGTAAACGGAAAGCCTTCGTACACCTACAACTGGGTTGCCATTGAAATTACGACCATCACTTCCTCAAAACCACTTTCTCCCGGAAGGCATACACTGAAATTCAATTTTGCCTATGATGGCGGCAGGGGAGCCGGTGGAACGGGAACCATTTTTATCGACGGAGAAAAGGTTGCAGAAGGAAAAATTGCAAATACCAACAGCAATACTTTCGGTGTTGATGAAACAGCCGATGTGGGAACCGATGAAAACACACCTGTGCTTTTGAGTTACAAGGGCAAACAAAAATTCACCGGGAAAATTCACAAAGTGGTTGTGAATACAGGAATTTAAAACTCAAATAATTCAAACTAAAAAGGTGCGGATTAGATCTGCACCTTTTTAGTTTTTATTTCTGAAGCTTTATAAAAAGTCGGTTTAAGCCATCCATCCCGCCAATTTCTTCCAAATCCTCCACTACAAAATCGGCCCCGTTTTCGAGCAATTCGTTGCGGTTGTTTTCGCGGGCAATTCCGAGTGTCAGCCCGAATTTGCCTTTCTTACCTGCCTGAACACCCGAAACAGCGTCTTCCACCACAATCGCTTCTTCATATTTCACTCCGAAAATATCGCAGGCAGTCGTAAAAATATCAGGTTCGGGTTTGCCATGCAGGCCGAGTTCAGCCGAAACCACACCATCAACCCGGGTATCGAAGATATCAAGTAAATCAACCCTTTCGAGTACTGGTTTGCAGTTTTTGCTCGACGATGCCACACCCAGTTTTATGCCTGCTGCTTTCAATTCGTTTAAAAGTGCAATTGTTGAAGGATAAACCTCCACACCTTCTTTTTCCAACACTTCGTTAAAGGCAAAATTTTTCCGGTTGCCCAGCCCGCAGATTGTTTCGGTTCCGGGAACATCCGACGGGTCACCAAATTGAATGTCGATTCCGCGCGATTCGAGAAACGACTGTACTCCTTTGTATCGAGGTTTTCCATCAACATACGGGAGATAAT
>CAZXVT010000174.1:0-9925 GCA_964644015.1 uncultured Maribellus sp. | reverse complement strand
ATACTATGTTTACAGGAAATATTGAAATCTCGGGGAGTTTAATAATTCAATTTATTATTCCAATTAACTGATTTGTAAAATATTGACACAAATAAAACACTATTTATAAAAGTTGATTACTGTATAAAAATGTCATTTTCAATATGAGGTCTTTTCAGTTTTACTATTTGATACTTTTTCTGATTATTTATGTTGCTATTTCTTTTAGCACGTTTAAAGGAATTAAGTCTGTTTTCTTTCACTCGCGTTACAAGTCATTATTATCCCGTTTTGTTATTGTCGAAACTGTATTTTTTCTGGTTGCATTCTTCATTTTTTATATTTGGCCGTTTAATGTCAGAAATATCACAGACTATACATATCATCTTATTTTTAATGTTTTATTTTCTATTGATTTTGTATTTAAACTTCCATTCACCATTGCATCATTAATTGCACTAACAGTTAAACGTCATAGACGTGTGCCCTATCTGATGGCATTTATTATA
This sequence comes from uncultured Maribellus sp., assembly GCA_964644015.1. GTDB lineage: Bacteria > Bacteroidota > Bacteroidia > Bacteroidales > Prolixibacteraceae > Draconibacterium. The sequence goes on along the minus strand of CAZXVT010000174.1, from coordinate 9,437 downwards.
TCTGTTTCAATTTCTATTTCAATGATTTTTGGATCGATTATAGGAAAAAGGCTGATTCAGGTAAATTATGTTACAGTCAGAAGCCAAATTATTCCTCCTCCTTTTGATGGCTACAAATTAATTCAGCTTTCTGATATACATCTTGGCAGCTTTAACCATTCAAAAAGTCTGCTTATCAAATCAAAACAGATCATTCAAAATGAGAAGCCAGATTTGATTCTGTTTACGGGAGATCTAGTTAATAATTTTTCATATGAGACCAAAGGCTGGAGCTCTTATTTTAAGGATTTAACTGCACAAATTCCGGCTTTTTCAATACTTGGTAATCATGATTACGGAAATTATACTACCTGGACGGATGAAAATGAAAAGGAAAAAAATTTCAGCGAAATAGTAAAGGCCCACAGTGATTTTGGTTTTAACATTCTGAATAACCGAAATTCGAAAATTAAAAAAGGTAATGACTCTATATTTATTGCAGGGGTAGAGAATTGGGGGCTTCCACCCTTTCCGCAATATGCAAATCTCGACAGTGCCATGTTGAATATCCCGAGGGATGCATTCGTTATTCTTTTGTCACACGATCCGGCACATTGGGAAAGTGTTGTTAAATACAGAGATGATATCAATTTAACATTAGCGGGCCATACTCACGGTTTTCAATGGGGAATCACAAAAGCGGGTATTAAATTCAGTTTTGCTTGGTTAGCCCGCAAGAACTGGGGTGGTCTTTACGAATTCGGTGATTCAAAACTTTATGTGAATACCGGATTTGGAGCGGTGGCAATACCCTGGCGAATCAATATGTCACCCGAACTCACTGTGATTTCCTTAAAGAGAATTGAAGTCGATTGACAACAAAAAATCGAAATAAACATTTTTCATTTTGGGCAAATACGAGGACCTGAAACCAATTTCAACAGGTGCATAAAATCTCAGAAAATGCGCGTCGCCAGTCAATTCCAGTCCAATTGACGAAATATCTGTGTTATAGGTACCGGTTACATTTCCATTTGAATAAATATTAGCATTCAGATACGCATAATCAGCAAATAAAGAAGCATTTACCCGTTTCAGATAAACAAGTCCACCCAAGCTCCATTCGGGATAAAAAACCGGAAATTTATAATCAACACCAAAACTTTCCATGTTATTGGTATTGATTTTTCCCCATCCCCGGGGATATTTAATGACATCAGCAAAACTTACTGAACCTGAACTGTTTTTATCCTGAAAACCAGCATAAAAACGGATGCCATGATTTGGCAATATTCCCGGTACAAAAAACCACGATTGTGCCAACCCAAGATTTCCGAGATCTGTTTTACCAAATGGCGAGTGCCTGAATTGAAAATCAAATGCAAAACCAAAATCGGAATATACATCCTGATAACTCTTATAAAGATTTTGCTGAAAATACAGCCTGTATGTTAACGACTGATAATCACCTTCATAAAATTTATCGGGTGTAGATGAATCGTGTTTATAGAGAGAATAATTGTATCTGAATTCGGGCTGTAGATAACGGTAATATTTTCCTCTTGAAAAATTAAGCGGCAAATTTATGTCGGCACTAAAATCAGAATTATACCAGGTAAACCTTTTTATCACAGTATCTTGTTTTAACACCTCACCTGACGGGCTTTTCGTCTGTTCAACAGTTACAAATTCCGATGAACTTTTACCCGATTTTATTTGAAAATCTAAAACCGGATACCAGCCTTTGTAAGTGTATTTCCCATAAAAACCACCGGTCTTTTGTGTCAGGTCCCATTCATATCCGATGTTTAAAAATGCTGTCCCCAGCTTATTTTGCGACATTAAACTCACTCCCGGTTTTATTTCCTTAAAATCGGCATCAACAGCGGCTGGCGCCCAACTATGAAAATTGAAAAGATGAGTAAACTTGTTATATTTTTCTGACGTGTATTTAGTTGTATCATCAGAACCAAAATCGGTGATTCCGTTTTCATCTGCAGTCAACGCTTTCGCCAACGGATAATTTTCTTCTTTGTTTTGATTTAATATATCCAGCTTTTGTTCTTTAATAGCAGCTTTAATTAACCTGAAACCATCTGAAGTATAATCACTTAAAACAAATTCATTTCCATTCTTTGAAAAAGCCGGAGATTCCACACCAAACCTTCCTTCGAAAACTCTTGTAACTTCATTATTTTCAGGATTAAAACAATACAAACTGTTTTTCCCGTAGAATGTACCTGTAAAATAAATCTTTCCATTCTTTACAACCAGGTTTTTAATTTCCCCCAAATCTCTGTTGGCCAACTTCGTTAAAACTCCTGAATTATGATTCACTTTGCACAAGCGTTTCCCTTCCGGAAAAAGTACCACAACAGCCAATTCATTTTCATTCATCCAGGCAGGGGAGAAAAAATAATGATTACCGGGTGTCTGGTAACGGCTTACTAATCTTCCATCAGAAATCCGGTAAACCGAGAGAAAGAATTCGCTTGCATAATTACTTTCGACCACCGCAATTTTTGAATTATCCAGAGAAATTGCAGGTGCCATTGCCGTAAATTCGGTTTTCAATGTAATTTTTTGCTTGTTGGAAAGATTCAGCAGCCTGATCAGTGATTTCCCACTGTGCTGCCAGCGAAGATTCGGAATTCGTTCAGACCAAACAATCCAATCGCCCTGAAAATTGACCGATTCATCAAAAATAATTCCCGGTGTAAAAAATTTCCGGGGATTGCCTGTGTCATCAATTTTGACAAAAGCCGGAACCCTGTTCAGAGAGGTCCGGTACGATAAAACAACCGAATCATTCAACCAGTGATTGTACCTGTAATTTGTATATGTTTTTGAATATGCCTTTGTAATTATGGTAAATTTCTCTTTTCCCCATTTTTCATCTTCTGCTTTCCATTTTTGTTGCAATTCATCAAAAACAGAATTATATAGCTGAACTTTATTCAATCCGGTTTTTTCTTTTAAAGCTTTATTGAAAGGATTGAAACTGAAAGGCTTCTCTCCTATTTTATTTAAAACATTAATCCACAAATCATTACCATATTTCTGCCTTGCTTTTCCAACCAGGTAATAACCCAATTGGTAATGATTGGGCACATAATTTTTAAGTGAGCCATTGTAGGCTTTGTCGTATTTATAATTTCCCTTCTCAACGGCAAGTGCCTGATGCTCCATCAAAAACGAAGGAAATCTGCCCCTTCCGGAATTGGACAAAACGGTTTCTGTTACAACAGCGTCACCTTCGATAAACCACCACGGCAAATAAGCACCAAAAACCAGGGCCGTTCCCTGTTCTCCCAGTAATATCTTAATAATCTTCGGCAGTTCGCTATTTACTTTGTCGGTTTGAACCACGTGCCTGAACTCGTGAATTGCCAGCTGTTCAAGCCAATCTTCAGAATAATAATCCTGGTGTGGAATGGTATAGAATTCGGCACGTTTTGGAGCCCATGCCACAAGCCCGTTCGATTTAACTGTTTGTGTATGAAGTATTATTGAAATCTTTTGGGGTTTGTGTTCAAGCGATCTGCCTCCATACAAATACACTTTTTCGAGTACTGAAGCAAGTTTTTGTGCCTGGGTTTCATAATAATCAGGATAAATCAACTGAAAGTTTTCAGTATTAATCTGTCGCCATTTGATGGATGCAGGATCCTGGCCGGTTTCAAAATATTGGGCATTTGAAATTTTTACCAAACAAAAAAAGAGAAATGCAAAAACAAAATGCTTCATCGCTTCGATTTGAGAATTGCAAAATACACAAAGAAGATTTTGTAAAAACAAAAAGCCCGGAAAATTTTCCGGGCTTATAAATTGAAAATTCAATGTTGCTAAATTTCGTTTACTCCTAAAATCGGAATCGGATTTTCATCATCAAGTTGATTTAAAACCGATTGGTATAATGCAGCAAATGCCGCGTGAATCAACATTAATGAAATCAGAACACCAAAGATGAAAACAATAATTCCGGCAATAACCAGAAAAAATGATACGATTGCCATAAAAAATATTGTCCAGCCATGGCCTTTGGTCATTTGCCAGCTTTTTTCTATCGCTTTAATTGGCTCAAGATCTTTATCCATAATAAGATAGGAAACAAAAGCAAGCCGGCAGGCAATTATAATTCCGGGAATGATCAGCATTATGAAACCAATCATAACCAATGCAAAAACAATGAGATTGGCTAAAATAATATTCAGGTATTTCGTTCTGAAACCCTCGATAAGTAATTTTATTTCAGCCTCTTCTCCTCTGACTGCTTTTAAAAACATATACTGTTCACCATAATCAATAACCGGTTTAAAAAGAATGCTGTAGGCAAGCCCGATCAGAATGACAGGAAACATCAGCAAAAATGGAAATGAGAAATGTCCTCCATCCATTTTCCAGTTAACTCCGGCAGCCGGACCATCTAACAATCCGCAAAGAATTACGGCAATTAATAAGGGCAAAAACGATTTCTGAAAAATCACCTGCCACCCAAAACTGAAACTTCCTCCTAACGAAGGATAAAGTCGCAAATAGTTGTTGTTTTCCATTTTTCTAAATTTTAATTGTTTCTGAATAATTTCTGATCCGAAGGTAGATGAACACACTGAATTTTTATTCATACTTTAGTAGGATTCTGAATAAATACTACTTTGGTAGTTAATTGAATTTCAACATGTTTAGTATTTTTACACGACAATACTTAAGTTGATAACAAAATGCTGGCTGAATACCTCTCGTTTATACTCACTTTTATTGTTTCGGCGGGAATGGCTGTATTGGGCATTCTTATTGTGTTTCAGCAATATCATCAACAAAAATCGCCTGCCTTGTTAAGCCTTCTTTATCAGCAAATTTTTCTCATTTCGTTTTTCACCTACGGAATTTGGGGGAATATCATTTTACGTGAAATTTTGTCTGACATAGAATTAAGCACTGTGCTTGAATCAAAACTTTCAATTTTTCTGCCGGTGCTCGGCTTACCTTTTCTTCTGGTAAGCTGGTTTATGCTTATTCGATTTTTTTTCTTGATTAATGGCATTAAAATTACCACCCGTTTCTCCTGGCTGTTTTTTTCATTGTTCATTATATCGACGATTCTTTTTACAGTATTTATTCAGAAAGGAATCATCAAAATCAATGGAAATGCCGATCTTTTTATCATCCGGATATTTGTTCTGACCAACTTGCTGGTTCACATTTTCGTTTTTATGCCATTCCTGAAGACAAAAACCAGCCAAAAGGATGCGTCTGTCGGTGAGTTTGATAAGAAAAAATTCATGGGATACTTTGCCGGGGTATTAGCTTATTCTTTGGTGGCATTTTATTTTGATGTTGCAGGCTTTTTCTCAGTTTGTTTAACCATCATTCTGTTGTTTGGAGTAAGTATTTATTTACCTGTTATTTTCAGATTATCAAAAACGGTTAAGCCTGTACAAACCGTAAGCATTATCGATTTTGAATCGTTTTGCCGGTTTTATGATATTTCGAAACGTGAATCTGAAATTATCAGGGAAATCTGCAGTGGAAAAAGTAATAAGGAAATTGCTGAAACACTGTTTATTTCTTTGCAAACAGTCAAAGATCACACACACAGGATTTACTTTAAAACAGAGGTGAACAGCCGGATTCAGCTTTCCAATCTTGTGCGCGAAAAAACAGGAAAAACCGGAATTCAATCCTGACTTTTATTCATCAAAAAACAAATCCTCTTTCAGTCTTTTCAACCGGGTTAGGGCGTAATCAACATTTTTGCCTTCTTCGCCCGCTTCTTTCAAATAAAGACGATAATAATTGAGCGCCAGTGTTTTATTTGAATTATACTCTTCGTATGTGGTGGCAATTTCAAACAGCGCTTCTACGTTTGTGGGATCCAGTTCATTTGCTTTTTGCAGTGCAGCTATCGACTCGGGGAACTTTCGCTGTAATCCTAAAATCTGACCGAGATGATGATATAAATCGGGCAGATATGACGGTGTGGCTGCCTCAATAGCGGCATTAAAATATTGTTCTGAAAGTTCGAAGTTCCTAAGTTTTTTATGGCACAAACCAAGATAAAACAATGGATAAGGATCATTTGGTTGCTGAATCACACAATTCTCTAGAATGGCCACCGACTGCTCTTCTGAACCCGTAAAATACAGACAGATTCCGTAATTCAGCATTACCGGATAAACAGAATCGCCTTTAAATGTAAAATAAATCTCATAATTCATTCTGGCAGGTTCATACTTTCGTGTTTCAAAATAGTATTTGGCCAGCTCACCCTGCAATTCGGCATCAGCGGGAAACTGTTCAATTCCTTTCTGAAAAGTTTTGATAATCAGCGAATCTTCTTTGCCCCGGTCATAAAGTTTTGCAAGGTTGAGATAGGTTGAATAATCACGCGGATTTGCTTCTAAAACTTTTGCATATAAATCAACTGCCTGTTTTCGTTTACCAACCCGATATGCACTGAATGCCAACTGTTTATTCCAGTAAACATTGGTCGAATCTTTTTTGTAAATTTCAGAAAAACAACTGTATGACTTTTTAAAATCTTTCAGATTAATGTAGTTTCTTCCGGCTTTTGCCAGTAACCCCAGGTTTTCCGGCTGCAATTTCAGCGCTCTCTCAAAATAATCCCTTGCCTCGTAAAAATTCCCGATGATGGCATAACATTCAGCTATTTCTCCAAAAATATCAGGGGAATCCGGGTTTAACTGACTGGCCATTTCGAAAGCTGAAATAGCTTCTTTGTACTTTTGTTGAAAGCTTAATATCTGGCCTTTTTTGAAATAATTTTCTGCATTCGGATCCTGACCAATTTCCGAATTAATCTGAAGCAAAGCTTCGTCATACTTTTTGTTCAGAATCAACAAATCCGTTGTTGTCTGAGCACTCAGGAAGTCGCTTAATATGAAAATACAGGAAAAAATTAAAACTAAACAGGTTTTCATGGTTTCGGGCTGTTAAAAAGGGCGAAGAAATAATAATTCAACATATTAAATATTAGCTTCGCCCTTGAAATTCATATTACTGAAGTTTGAAATTGATCGGCACCGTATAACTTACATTCACGAATTGTCCGCGCTGTTTTCCGGGTTTCCAGCCATTCATTTTACCCACTACACGCAATGCTTCGGCATCCAGTGAAGGATCAACACCACGGGCAATTTTGGCATCTTTTACATTGCCATCGGTTCCTACCACAAATGTTACATAAACTTTCCCCTGAATTCCTTTTTCCTGGGCAACTTTCGGATATTCTACATTTTTAGCTATAAACTCGCGCAAAGCCTGTTCACCACCCGGAAATTCAGGCATTTCCTCAACAATGAAAAATACGTCATTGCTTGGGTCGGAAGACTTCAGCGGAAGTATTTTTTCAGTCAGATATGTGTTCCCAATACTGTCGGTTATAATTTCAAACTCTGAAGATTTGGCAAACATTTTCATATATCTGTCCAGATTTTCGGGTGTACCTTCTATTTTTATTTTGCCATCATCCTGAATTGTTGATTTAATGGTTACAACATCATTTAGTTGATTTTTTGTTTCAACAGATTCTTTTTGCTCGCAGGCAAAAGCAATTATTAAAGCAACAGCAGCCAAAACACCAATTATTGTTTTGGTTAGTGCTATTTTGGGTGAATTTATTTTTGACATCATTTTAATTCGGTTTTTGATTAATGAATAATTAAAGTTATTGGCAATAACTAATTGTCCGCCAATAAATTGATTTAAAAGTAATTGTTTGTATTCGCCCCGGCTTGCGCCAGTGTTCAGCACGGCCCTGTCAGCCAGGAACTCATGATTTTCGCGGATTGCCCTGCGCAACAACCACATAAACGGGTTAAACCACTGAAAGGCAGTCAGCAATTCAAGAATAATCACATCAAATGAATGCCCCTGTTTTACGTGTTCCAGTTCATGAATCATCATCCGGTTATAACCTGCATCATTCATCTGGCTTCGGTTCACAAAAATGTAATTCAGAAACGAAAACGGTGTGGTTTCTTTTTCGAGTAAAACAAGTCTGAAACCGTCCTTATTTTCCACTTTCGACTTTCTGATTTTCAGCAGAATCTGAATCATCCTGAAAATAAACAAACTCAAAAGAAGGCCGACTCCAGCAAGGTAAATAACTACCAGTAACTGAGCCGATAAAACTGTTTTTTCAATTTGTCCTGTAAATCCGTGTCCGTACACGGTTATCGATTCCAGTAAATTCCGGTAGGGTGTTACAGTAACTTCAGAAAGCAAAACAGGGCGCGGGGTTAAAATTCTGAGCCTCAGCAAAGGAAGTAAAACTGAAAACAAAAGAGACCCTAACAAAAACAGGCGATTTGCCCTGAAAAAAGTTTCTTTCCGGAGAAAAAGAACATAAACAGATGCAAGTAAAGTGAGACTTACACCCGATTCGATGATGAAATTGACAAGGTTAATCATTGCCGCCCGTTTTTTCGTTTTCCAAATCACGTCTCACGTCATCCATCAGTTCATCCAGATCGGCCACCGACATTTTATCTTCTTTGGCAAAAAACGATACCATTTCCTGGAACGAACCGCTGAAATAGTTGCTGATGAAAGATTTCATATATCCGCGGGTGTAGTCTTTTTTCGATACAAGCGGAAAATATTCATGCGTTTTTCCGTAGGCGTTGTGTCCCACAAAACCTTTTTTCTCTAAAATCCGAATAATGGTGGAAACCGTGTTGTATGCAGGTTTCGGATCGGGCATCTGATCGACAAGGTCTTTTACAAATGCTTTTTCCTGCTCCCATAGCAACTGCATTATTTGCTCTTCTGCTTTCGTAAGTTCTTTCATTTTTTTAAGATTTTCAGTTTAATAGACACAAGCGCATTAACAACAAGAATTATACCTAAGTATTTAGTTTTGCAACTAATTTCTTAGGCATAATTCAGATTTTACTCTTTTTTATCGGTTTTACTGTCGTCGAGTGCAAACTGGATTGGAATTGTGTAAGCAACTTTTACAACTTTGCCCTTATCTTTTCCCGGGGTCCATGTTTTGTCGAGTTCCGACACAACACGCAACGCCTCTTTATCGAGCAACGGATCAACTCCCCTCGCAATTTTAGCATCTTTAATTTTTCCCTGTTCATCAACAACGAAACTTACATACACTTTACCCTGAATTCCCTTTTTGCTGGCTTCTTCAGGGTATTTAATACTGTTTACAAGATCAGTACGTAATGCTTTATCGCCTCCGGGATACTCTGGCATTACTTCACATACAGCATAAACACCATCTTTTACTTTTTCATTCTGGGCGCTTATTTTTGTTTTTCCCGCCACAATGATTAAAGCAAAAATCAAAATCATCTGAATTGTTTTCATGACTTCAATTTTTAATTTTTAGTTGATAATTTTTTCATTGATCACTCTCATGGATATCCGTATCAAAATTACAACTAAGAATTTAGTTTACAAACTAATTTATTAGTTATTTT
>CAZXVT010000173.1:0-9982 GCA_964644015.1 uncultured Maribellus sp. | reverse complement strand
AAATAACTTAATATGAGTTTAACAAATCGTCACTTCCCATGCCCTGAAAATATTTTTCTGGCTTAAAGAATTTCGCCGTATTTAAATGTTTTAATTTTGTTCATTCAAATTCTGTGAATGATCATTCTTGATTTAAAACGCAGGCTGGCAAGATCGGAAAAGATGGATTTAATCGGAAAATTCATCAACCGGATATTCCTGATGTTTACATTGGTTTTGTTTATCCTTTCGGTTTACGACATCGGTTTTTCACCAGTCAGGGAAGTGGAAACATTGTATCGATATCCTCTTTTCAGGGTAATTTTTCCGGCAACCGGGATTCTTTTTCTGATCAGGTCGCTGTTTTTCACCGACCATAAAATGAACTGGAAGGTATTCTTTACCAACACTTTTCTGGGCATGTTGATTGTACTTGTATTTTTATATCGGTTAATTTTTGGTGAAACCATCATTTTCAGGCCTCTTTTTCACCATTTCACACTGTTTCATTTTCTGGCTTTTACATTATTTATTCTTGAAGTTTCAAGGCTGAAAATTGAAAAGGCCATCGGGTATCTGAATCCGGCTCAACTTTTTATGGTGAGCTTTGGCTTCATCATCCTTGCCGGCACTTTTATGTTGCTAATGCCTGAATCGACAACAAAACCTATCAGTTTCACCGATGCCTTTTTTACATCTACAAGCGCAGTTTGTGTAACCGGGTTAACTGTTGTTGATACAGCCACGCGTTATACAGCGCTCGGAAAACTGATAATCATGGGTTTAATCCAGGTTGGAGGAATCGGCGTTGTAACCATCACCAGTTTTTTTGGTTTCTTTTTCAAGGAAACATCCTCATTCAGGGAACAATTAATGTTGCGCGATTATCTGAGCGAGGACAGTTTGAGCGGCATTTTGAAAACTTTGGTAAAAGTGATTCTGATTACAATAACGATCGAACTGATTGGCGCTGCACTGCTTTTTTATTCCCTGTATCTGCATGGTGAAATTACATTCTTCGAAAATCTTAAATTATCTGTTTTTCACGCTGTATCAGCATTTTGCAATGCCGGTTTTTCAACTTTTACTGACAATCTTTATGATATAACCGTCCGCCAAAATTATTTCCTGCATTACGTGATTTCAGGGCTTATCATTTTAGGCGGACTCGGTTACCCGGTATTCCTGAATCTTTACAGTTATGCCAAAGCCCAGACAAACTGGTTTCGTGAGTTCATAAAATTCCGGAAACCTTATGTACACAGGGTTGGGATGATTACATTCAACACAAAAATAGTAGTTGGTACCACTTTGTTGTTGCTTTTATTCGGCACATTCGCCTTTTATTTTTTTGAATATGATGCTACACAAAAAGATGCAGGTAGCACCGGGGTGCGTATTGCCATGTCGTGGTTTTTAAGTGTCACACCCCGAACCGCCGGTTTCAATACAGTGAACATGGAGCAGCTTGCATTGCCAACTATTTTAATCCTGATTTTTTTGATGTGGGTGGGTGCGTCGCCGGTTTCAACGGGAGGCGGTGTGAAAACCAGCACTTTCACCATTGCGCTGCTTAATGTTTTCCGCATTATGAAAGGAAAAAACCACATCGAAGTTCTGAAACGGGAAATACACGAATTTTCGGTTAATAAAGCTTTCACTATTATAATCATGTCGCTGGCTTTAATCGGCGTGGGCACTTTTCTGATTGTTTTGTCCGACGGGCATTTGGGTTTGTTACGAATTGTTTTCGAATGCTTTTCTGCCTTTGGAACTGTCGGACTTTCGCTGAATCTCACACCTTTTTTATCCGATGCATCGAAATGGGTGTTGATTTTGCTGATGTTTTTCGGACGTATGGGGATAATGACCCTGTTGCTTGCATTAACCCGACAAGCTGCCAAATCGGCTGCCTATCGTTATCCAAAAGAAAATCTTATTATTACATAAATTTCTGAATATGAATATTGTTGCAATCGGACTGGGAAATTTCGGGGCCTCGCTGGCTAAAACATTAACCGCCATGGGACACGATGTAATCGGAGTTGATAAAAGCAGTGAGAAAACTGAATTCTACAAAGATAAAATTGCGAATACAATCAGTCTTGATGCCACCGACCCGCACGCATTGAAACTCTTGCCCATTAAAGAAGCCGATGTTTTTGTGGTTTGTATTGGCGATGATTTTGGCATTTCGGTGATGATTTCGGCATTGCTGAAAAAAATGGGTGTTAAAAAACTGATCTGTCGCGAAAGTTCATCCATCCATCTTACCGTGCTGAATGCAATTGGGATCGAGGAAACCATCAATCCGGAGTTTGAATCTGCAAAAGTTTTGGCTCAAAGATTGGCACTGGACGGTGTCCAACATCTTTTCGATATCACCGAAACCCTCAAAATTGTTGACATGCCGGTTCCGCTTTCGCTGGTTGGTTCCAAATTTTCGCCGGTAAGTTTTAAGGAAGAAACCCACTTAAAAATTGTTGCACTGAAAAGAAACGGGAGAATTTTATATTCCTCGTCGCAACCTGTTGAAGACGCCGATAATGATATTCTGTTTTTTGAACCAGATGATATATTAGTCCTTATTGGCGATATCCGCGACATCCGTAAATTTCTGAAAAGCTGAGAACCTCGCAGACTTCATTTTGTTATTCTCAGCATAATTTCTATTTAAACAAAATGACAAACATCTGGAACGAACGATATTCATCGGAAGAATACATATATGGCATTGAGCCTAACATTTTTTTCAGCGAAAAACTGATTCAGTTAAAACCCGGAAAAATACTTTTACCTGCTGAGGGAGAAGGCAGGAATGCTGTTTTTGCTGCAAAACAAGGCTGGCAAGTTACCGCCTTCGACAACAGTATTGAAGGACAGAAAAAGGCTTTACAATTAGCGGAGAAAGAAGATGTCTCCATTTCATACCTGATAGATTCCTATGATTCCGCCAATTTACCTTTTGAATATTTTGATTGCATTGCACTGATATACACGCATATGCCTCCCGAAAAAAGAACGGTTTATCACCAGAAACTTGCTTCATTTCTGAAACCTGGCGGTTTCCTGATTCTCGAAGGATTCTCAAAAAATCAGCTTCAATACAATTCAGGTGGGCCAAAAGATTACGGTATGCTTTTTTCGGTTGAAGAATTAAAGTCTGACTTCAGTGATTTCAATATTATTCAGATCGAAGAAACTGAAATTGAGCTGAAAGAAGGAACGTTTCATGATGGAAAAGCCTCGGTGATCAGGCTATTTGCAACACGTTAATTTTTTCATCTGAATATTTTGTTTTTCATTACATTCGCCACACTGAATCTGTAAAACCAACTAAGTTGAAACACCTGCTTTTTGTAATAGCTGTCTGCCTTTTTGTTCCACTTTCTGCTTTTTCTCAGAAAACCATTCAAGCCATCAGGGTTTCTGTGCCTCCCGAAATCGATGGGATCGTCGATGATGCAGCCTGGGAATCAGCCTTTGCAGTGGATGAATTTTACCAGCGCGAACCTTTTGAAGGAAAACCGGTTTCGAAACAAACCATTTTTTACACTTGTTACGACGAAAACAACATCTACTTTGCTGTAAAATGCTGGGACGATCCAGGCAAAATCACAGCCAAAGAAATGGCGCGTGATGTGAGCCTCGGAAAAGACGATCGCATTCAGATTATTCTTGACACTTATTTCGACAAACGAAATGGTTACTGGTTTCAGATCGGCCCTCGTGGTTCCATTGGCGATGCAATTGTAAACGAAAACGGCGCCGTGTTAAACAAGGAATGGGACGGATTGTGGACCGGCAAGGCAAAAATCAGGGATTGGGGCTGGGAGGCCGAATTGGCTATTCCGTTTAAAACCATGGGCTTCGACAAAAACAACAGGCAATGGGGCATCAAATTTATCCGCAACATTGTAAACAACCTGGAAGCTTCCTATTGGCCCGAAGCCAACCTGAATGCCCAGCGTTTCCAGGTTTCCGATGCAGGAATCCTTGAAGGAATTGAAAACATCACACAGGGAATCGGGCTCGATATTGCTCCCTACTTAGTTACCGGCGTAAATACAAAAAAGGACGAAAAAGCCGATCCGAAACTCACGGCCGGTGTTGACCTGTTTTACCAGATCACACCCGGACTGAAATCGTCGCTGACAATCAACACCGATTTTGCAGAAACGGAGGTGGATGACAGGCAAATCAACCTAACACGATTCAGTTTACACTACCCTGAAAAACGTGACTTTTTCCTCGATGGTGCCAACAACTTCAGGTTTGGGATTGAAGGAGATGATACAAGTCCGGTGGCCAAAAGTATCATCCCGTTTTTCTCGCGCCGCATGGGACTTGATACTGTTGGTAATCCCATTCCTATTCATGTGGGTGCAAAACTCACCGGGCAGATTGACGACTGGAACATCGGGATGATGTACATTAACGACGGCAGCGATTATGGCACCAACAATTATTCTGTAGCCCGCGTTACCCGGAATATCGGGGCGCAATCGTCAGCCGGAATCATCGGAACTTTCGGAAATGCCACAGGCAGCGAAACCAACAATGTTTTCGGAGCCGATCTGAAACTTTCCACCTCCACTTTTCAGAAAAACAAAAATGTGTCGTTCTATCTTTTCGGGCTGAAATCGGTCACACAGGAAACAAAAGGTGACGATGTTTCGTGGGGAACCCAGGTTGTTTATCCCAACGACCTGATAAAAGCACGGCTCGGGTATCACCAGATTGGCAAAAATTTTACTGCGGGGATGGGTTTTGTTCCCCGTGTTAACATCCGCGAGCGTTACGGAGAACTGAAATTCGGACCCCGTCCCAATAAATGGGGAATTATGCAGGTTGAATTTGGCGGGAGTTTCGATTATATCACCAATTTCGAAACAGGAGAACTTGAAACCCGGCAATACAGCATCCAGCCAATGGGAATCAGGCTTTTATCAGGCGAAGTGTTTCGCTATTCCCTGGTCAGTCAATACGAATTCCTGACACAGGATTTTAACATTTTTGGTGATTTTGTTATTCCTAAGGGTGTTTACGAGTGGTGGCAACAGGAGTTTAAACTGGAAACAAAGGGTGCGCGGAATATTTATGGCGAGGCTGCTTACAGGTTTGGCGATTTCTACAACGGCCATCGAAATGACATTAAATTGAACCTGAACTGGAAAGTAGCCGTGCCATTATTTTTGGGTGGTACTGTCACCCGAAATAATATTTCCCTTCCGGAAGGCAGTTTTTCAGCCAATATTTACCAGTTGAATGCCAATTTGCTTTTCAGTCCCAATGTTACTTTATACAACTATTTTCAATACGATAATAAAAGTAAAAGTGCAGGCTGGCAGGCACGTTTTCAATGGATTATCAAGCCGGGTAACGAAATTATTCTTGCCTGGACTTCCAATTTCAAAAAGCCTGAAGAATCAATTATCCCTGATGAAAGTGCAGTGCGGCTGAAACTAAAATATAATATCAGGCTTTAGCACAAAAATTATTAACAAAATTATTTTAACCGGGGGCGGCAAAACCTTTTGAAAATTCATTGCGTATAAAACCACACATGGCTGGAATTTACTGGAAAAGAAAGCAATAATTACTTCGCAGTATTTTAACAATTTTACTAATTAGCAACATAAACAGACACGAGAAGAAGGAAAAAAAGCAATTCAGAATTTTGTTTGTTATCAAGTATTTTAATATACTTGCAGCCAAATTAAAGAATTACTCCCCCCAGATATTGGTTCCATAATTTTATTCAACAAAATCTGTAGCAAAAAGATAATAACTTTATAGTATGTACGATATTTTAGAATTAAACAGAAAGCTGCTTCCTGAGCTTAAAGAAATTGCCAAAGGGCTGAATATCAAAAGAACAGAATCGATGAAAAAACAGGATCTTGTTTATAAGATTCTGGATGCCCAGGCCATCAGGGAAGCTGAAAAGGCAGAGAAGAAAAACACCGAACCTGAACCACCCAAAAAAGAGGAAAAAAGTCTGAAATCATTCCTCATGAGAAAATCAAATCTGCCTGATCCACCTATGCAATCGGCTAACGAAACGCGGGATGGAAGACCGCGCCGCGAAAGAATAGAACCGGTAATCAAACACGAAAAAGTGGAAACCGGCAAAAAAAAGATAAAAATTGAAAGCAGTGTTCAATCGCGTCAGGACCAGATAAAAGCGATTATAAAAGGTTTTGGCCGCGAAAAACCGGCTATTCAGGAACCGGAACAAAAACCGGTTCAGCAACCTGATATTTTTAAACCTGTAGCTGAAAAGCCTGAAACCGAAACACAGCCAAAACCTCAGAATAACGAGTTTCAACAAAGGCCGCAGCAAAACAAAGATTTTCAGCAACGACCACAGCAAAACAAGGAACAATTCAAGGTAAAAAAACAGAGTCAACAGGGTGAAGGTGAAAGACAGCCTCAGCAAAACCCTCAGCAGGATCAGCAAAAACCCAAACAATTCACAAAAGATTTTCAGCATAAAAAACCACGGTTTGAAGAAAAACTGAACGAAGATGTTGAATCTCCTGAAAACGTTGAATCTGCCGAAGAACAGGAAATTGCGAATGTTGCCAATGTGGAAAATACTGAAAACATCCAGGTTTCTGAAATAGCAGAAAGCATTGAGCCACCGGTAACACAACCACAAAGACCCGATAACCAGAATAATATTAACAGACAGGCTAAAGCCCGTCAATATGAATTTGAAGGGATTATCACCAACACGGGTGTACTTGAAATTCTTGTCGATGGTTATGGATTCCTGCGTTCAGCCGACTACAATTATCTGAACTCACCCGACGATGTATATGTTTCGCAATCGCAGATCAAACTTTTGGGACTGAAAACCGGTGACACCATAAAAGGAACCATTCGCCCGCCCAAAGAAGGTGAGAAATATTTCCCGCTTGTAAAAGTTCTGGAAATAAATGGCCGCAGTCCCGATTATATCCGCGACCGTGTGCCGTTTGACCACCTCACCCCGCTTTTCCCGAACGAAAAATTTAACCTCACCGGAAAAGGCCACGACAACCTTTCGACACGAATAATCGATATGTTTGCGCCGATTGGAAAAGGACAGCGTGGTTTGATTGTGGCACAGCCCAAAACAGGTAAAACTGTATTGCTGAAAGAGATTGCCAACGCCATTGCCGCTAACCATCCGGAGGTGTATATGATTGTTCTGCTCATCGACGAGCGCCCGGAAGAAGTTACCGACATGGCCCGCAGTGTAAATGCCGAAGTTGTTTCATCGACATTTGATGAACCGGCCGAAAAACATGTGCGTGTTGCCAATATTGTACTCGAAAAGGCAAAACGTCTGGTTGAATGTGGTCATGATGTGGTGATTCTTTTAGACTCAATCACCCGTTTGGCGCGTGCTTACAACACAGTACAACCTGCTTCGGGAAAAGTGCTTTCGGGGGGTGTTGATGCCAACGCTCTGCACAAACCAAAACGCTTTTTTGGTGCTGCCCGAAATATTGAAGAAGGCGGTTCGCTCACCATTATTTCAACGGCTTTGACAGAAACCGGCTCAAAAATGGACGATGTGATTTTCGAAGAATTTAAAGGTACCGGTAACATGGAGTTGCAGTTAGACCGCAAACTATCAAACAAACGTATCTTCCCTTCGGTGGATATTCCGGTTTCGAGTACACGCCGCGAAGATTTGCTCTTTCCGAAACACATCATCGACAAACTCTGGATTCTGCGCCACTACCTGGGCGGCATGAATTCGCTGGAAGCGATGGAGTTTATGAAAACACGACTGATGCGTTCGAACTCGATGGAAGAGTTTCTTGCTTCGATGAACGACGAATAGTAACTTCACCTGTCCTTCGGGATTGGAGTAGTAAAAGATATTTCAAGCAAAGGTTGCCGTTTGGCAGCCTTTGTTTTTATGTGGCTAAAGCCTTTATTCTTGTCAGCATGAAACCGTTGACTGAAGTTAACGGATATACCATTTCCGTCTGCTAAAGCAGACGGTTAAATTGAAAAAACATGGATGGCTTCAGCCACATTTACACCAGTCCTTTTGTAAAATTAAATGAAGTGGTTGGCTGAATCTGTTCCGATTTCAAAAACCTTGATTTCAGGGTTTTCAGCCGGTTTTTTGAGAGGGTGTCCCAGGTAACATCAATCAGAAACGATGAAAAACCTTTTGCCACCAGCCGGCTTTTATGCTGAAGAATGGAAACCGCTTTGTCGGGGACGACCAGCGTGAGTCCGTTTTTACGAAACCTGCGGTAACGGGTTTTGGTGTCATCGCCCGAAAACGATGCCTCGTTTTCCACCTGCACCGGCATCCGCGAAAAGAAAAGCTCGGGATAAAAAAACATGGGGACAATCCCGTTTTTGTGTTGCATCGAATCGAGGGTTTCAAAGTCGGTTTCAAACGGGTAAACAAAGTTTTCAATACCTTCTGTTTCCAGGAAACGGGCAGAAGCATCGTTAAAAACATACACGTTTTCGCTGGCAAAAATGCGGCAACCGGCCGGAATCATCAGCTTTTGCGACAGGTGACTCACTACAAACGAACGGATTCCGTGGTCAACCATTTTCTGCACCAGTTCAGCATAAAAACCGAGCGATTTTTCAGGGATAAAACGGGGCAGTTCCACAATTACCTTGTCGCGGTTTTGCTGAATCAACGCATCAGCGGGATTAAAACGCAGCCAGCTTTGTTTCGAAAACGACAGGAAAAGCCCGTCCAACTCGGCAAAACTAATCAGCTTCAACCATTCAGCCGAGCCAACTCTGAAATACAACTTCTCTCCTCTCCGCTCCTTTTTTTCAGGCTGAATTTTCGTGAGAATTTCATTTTTAAGTTTTCTGTTCAAAGGCGTTGGTAACTGCCGGGTTTCTTCCAGTTTGTTGGTGAATTGAATATCCTGCAGTTTGGTCAGGTAAACACGGCTTCCGGTGGAAACCGGCAGGTTGTCGCGGTTAACGCGGTAAAAAGCGCCCTCTTTGGAAACCTTTTTCACCACCAGGTGAACCGGTTCGCCACCACCAGTTTTGAGCATCCGCAGCCGGTAACGGTATTCGATGGGCAGCGACGAACTGATGAGCAGCGAATCCTTGTCTACCCGTTCCACTTTGCCTGCAAGAATCCCGGTGGAACTTTCGTCAGCCACAGCCTCTTTTACATCACCACCCGCAAACCAGCGGGTTTTCTGTCGCCCGAAATCAAGCGCCAGTAGTTGCTGCGCTTCGTTTATCCGGCGACTGTCGCCAATCACCATTCTGTACGCCGACCCCACCCTGAAAACATATTCAGCTGGTTTCATGCGGCCCTCCACTTTCAGACTCGAAACGCCGATGGCTGCCAGTTTTGGAATCAGGTCAAGCAACTGGTTATCTTTCAGGTTAAAGAGGAATTTTTGTTTTCCGGAGTCGTTGTAGGTGCGGCGGCACGATTGCGAGCAAATGCCACGGTTGGCGCCACGTCCTCCCGTATAGCTGCTGAACAGGCACATCCCCGAAAACGAGTAACACAGCGCACCATGCACAAAAACCTCGGTTTCCGAAGGCGAGTTTTTCACCACCGTTTCCAGCTCTTTGAGCGTGAGCTCACGGGCCAGCACGGTGCGGGCAAAACCCAGGGCGGCCAGGTATTGTGTACCCTGCGAATTGTGGATGCCCATTTGCGTGGAGGCATGCACAACAAGCCGCGGGAAAAAGGTACGTGCGAGATAAAAAACGCCCCAGTCCTGGACAATCACTGCGTCGGGGCGGGCGTCGTTTAAAAAAGCCAGCACATCAAGCAGTTTTGCAATTTCTGTATTTTTTACCACCGTGTTGAGCGTGATATAGACTTTTACATTTTTTTTGCGGCTCTCGCGCAAAATGGCGGGCAACTGGCGGCTGTTGAAATTGGTGGCCCTGCCGCGGGCGTTGAACTGCTCGAGCCCCAGGTAAACTGCACCCGCACCGGCCTGCAGCGCGGCAAAAAAGGCTTCGGGATTTCCGGCGGGTAAAAGCA
>CAZXVT010000172.1:0-10094 GCA_964644015.1 uncultured Maribellus sp. | reverse complement strand
TAACATACCCGAATGTTCTTATAAAACCCAAAAGAACCATAAAAATTGTTAAGTAGTCTGATTTTTTAAATGTTCTGTATTTCTGCAACATCCAGATGTTTTTTCGTTGTGCAGAATACAATTTTCAGTGATAAATTTGGCAAATCTCAAAGAATGCTAAACACCGGTTTAAACCTTGGTAAGTAAAACTCAGTTTCTCCGGTCAATTCCCCACATCAGCTTGCTTCTCAGGGTACTGAAAAATGTCTGATCATTTAATTGTAATGTTTTTACTTTAAAATCAGCCTTTTTCACTGTTATTTCGGTGGCGAGTTCAACCGGTACCGATCTGAAATCAAGGGAAGTCAGAAAATGCGAGCCTCTGCCCTCCACTTTTAGTTTTATTTCATAATTATCCGGAACCACGAGGGGCCTGACAGTTAAATTATGCGGGGCAAGTGGGGTGATTACAAAGTTTGCCGAATCGGGTGTTAAAATCGGTCCTCCTACACTTAAAGAATAAGCAGTTGAACCGGTTGGTGTTGCAATAATTAACCCGTCGGCCCAGTAATTATTCAGCAATTCATCACCTAAAAAAGCACTGATGTTGATCATCGACGAAGTATCGGTCTTCAGCACCGTCATTTCATTTAATGCAAAATTAAAATCGAGGTTTTCCTGACCCCGAAAATCAACCTGTAACATCGAACGTTCAACAACCGAAAACTTATTTTCAAAAATTTGCGAGAGTGCACCGTTTATCTGGTTTTCAGAAATATCGGCCAGAAAACCCAGCCTACCGCTGTTTACGCCCACAACAGGTATATCAAAATTCCGGATATGCATAACAGAATGCAGGAAAGTACCATCGCCACCTACGCTGAAAATAAACCTGCAATCGGGATTAAAATCGATATGCGAACTGAATACCGAAGTATGATAAGCATCAAGATGAAGTTCTTTTTTTAAAAACTCTTTAAACGGATAAAATAGTTGCAGGTCGATATTGCTTTTCTCAAAAAATCTGAAAAATTCGCGGAGCACTGAAGAAAATTCAGAAGAGACTTTGGTCCCAAAAACTGCAACTTTCATAATTATTTGCTAAAGATTCATGAATTTCATAAACTGCTCGAAGCGGTCCTTATATAGATCGCTGAGTTCTGAATTGTCAAAATAAATGGCTTTCACGGTGTAGTCGTATCTCATAAATGCAGGAATCAAAGCGGAAAGATCATCTTTATCGAGTTTTAATATCACGTCAAGTGTTTGTGTTCCAGGTTTTCTATCCAGAAAAAAACTCAGAATTTTAATGTGATTACTTTCCACAATCTGGCTGATTTCAACCATCGAATAATTAAATACATTCAATTCAAGCACCACAACCGCGCCAATTTCCTGCAATGAAAAAAGTTTGGCAAATCTCCTGGCCAGATCATACAACGTAATAGCACCCAGATAATAATGATCGTCATCAAGTACCGGCAAAACACTCAGTTTGAGTTTATACATCATGATTGCCACCTCAAAAATATGCTGATTTTTATGAACATGGCTTGTATCCAGTTTATCAAGTTGGGTTTCGATAGGTTTGTCGGTAATATTGAGATCATAAATCAGTTTGTCCGACACCAATCCCAAATACCGGTCTTCGTTTACAACCGGAATATGAGATACCCTGAAAACATCCATTCTGTTCAGCGCTTTCTGACCTTTCTCTGCGCTGTTTACAGAAGCAATTCCATCCGATAACAATTTTTCAGCAATCAATTTCAAACTTTTTATGGCCATCCATTTTCGCCGAAAGTTGTAACTTGCGGTGCTAAAAATTAATGCAATGACCAGATTAAGCGTAAATATAAATAAAATAGCAACACTGCGAAATTCGCGCGGAGGTAAGGTTCCCAGTGTAAAAGAAGCCACAATCAGATGCCAGAAATTTGGTGCACAGGGAATTACAGTACATCCGAGACCTGATGAACGGCATATTACACGCCATGATGTATATGAAATCAAACCGCTGATTTACACCGAATTTAATATTGAAGGCTATCCCAATGAAGATTTCCTGAAAATGGTTGCTGAGATAAAACCACACCAGGTTACGCTGGTTCCCGATTCACATGATCAACTTACAAGTGATCATGGCTGGGATACCTGGAAACACATGAGTTTTTTGAAGGAAGTAATTGCACGGTTGCAGGAAAATGGTATCCGTACCTCGATTTTTGTTGATCCCGATGTTGCAGCGATTGAAGGGGCCGCTGAAACAAAAACCAACCGTATTGAATTGTACACCGAACCGTACGCAAGCCTCTATCCCATTGAAAGGCACAAAGCCATTGAACCTTTTGTGGAGGCAGCAAAAGCTGCTCAAAAGCTTGGAATTGGGGTAAATGCGGGGCATGATCTGAGTCTTGAAAACCTGAATTACCTTTATAAAAATATACCAAATCTTGAAGAGGTTTCAATCGGTCACGCGCTGATTGCCGACGCTTTGTACCTGGGGCTTGAAACCACTATCAGAAAATATCTCGATTGTTTAAAATAGTTTTCAGACAGACAGTTTTCAGACTTTAGAAACTCAGACTTAAATGGAATTATTTTTCAGGAAGGAAGGAGCAGGTTCGCCAGTGTTAATCATTCACGGATTGTATGGCTCATCAGACAACTGGCTGAGTATTGGCAAACGACTTTCGGCAAAACATACCGTTTTTATGATTGATCAGCGCAACCACGGTCATTCTCCATTTGGCAGTTCGCACACTTTTAACGATATGCGTGATGATTTGGAAGAATTCTTCAACCTTCATCAGATTGAAAAAGCCACAATAATTGGCCATAGTATGGGTGGAAAAGTTGCGATGTGGTTTGCTGCCGATTTCCCGGAACGGGTTGAGAAACTGGTGATTGCAGATATTGCACCAAAAGATTATCTGCTTTTAGGTGATGAAAGCCAGTTTTATCTGCACCAGAATATTCTTTTAGCTATGCAGGAAATCGATTTCAGCAAAATAAAATCACGCACTGAAGTGGAAGATTTTTTGGCACAGAAAATTGACGATGCACGAATCAGGCAGTTTCTGATGAAAAATGTGGAGAAAGAGAAAACAAGTCATCGCTTCAGGTGGCGGGTGAATGCGGCTGTTTTGTACGACCACCTTGATGAAATTGTCAGTGGTGTAAATAAAAGCTGGCTCGATGACCGGATTCCGATTACCAACTACCCGGTGGTTTTTATTCGTGGTTTGAAATCGAATTACATTTTAAAAGAAGATGAAAAGCTGATTCGTGAAATTTATCCCGATGCCCAGATTATTGATATTCCCGATGCCGGCCACTGGCTTCATGCCGAACAACCTGAGCTATTTACAAAGGCTGTTTTGACTTGTTGCTGAAGAAGAAATCATTACCAGAAATTAGCCAAAAGGAAAATAATGGTAAACAGAATTCCGATTAACGACGCACCAAAAAAATACTCGGCATATTTTTCAAGTTTTTCAGCCTTTTTTTCTTTGTCTGATTTTATCGAAAGAAAAGACAGAAAAGAGGAAATTACCAGCAGAAATGCAACTCCTGAAGTTATTTCGTCAACCATAGCATTCCTTGCAGCATCAGAAAGATGAAGCGAAGTGAGAATAAAAAGACAAAAACCAAGCAGATTAGCAGCAGTGTTTAAAATATGTTGAGAAGTCCTTTTAAGCATTTCAGTTTGTATTTAAAATGATTGTCACCGGTTATATTTTTCAGTAAGATTTTTCAGGTTTTGCAAATCATCCTGCTTTACATTGTTCCAATCAAAACGCCAGCCCCAGTTGCCGGTGGCAGTGCCGGGAATATTCATACGGGCCTCTGTTCCCAAGCCCAGTAAATCCTGCATCGGCAAAACTGCCAGTCGGGCTGTGGAGGCCCAAACCATTTCAATGGCATTTTGCAAAGCCTGTTCTCCTTCGCCAAGGTATTTTTTAATCATCTTTTTCTCTTTCTGTTTTGCCGAGTTCAGCCAGCCTAGCGTTGTGTCGTTGTCGTGCGTACCGGTGTAAACCAGGAAGTTGTTTTTGTAATTGTGCGGTAGATTCTCGTTTTTAACATCAGAACCAAAAGCAAATTGCAAAACTTTAATGCCCATGAGATGAAAATCATCGCGCAGTTTTTCCACTTCTGGTGTAATTACACCCAAATCCTCGGCAATAAAAGGCAGATTTCCATTTATATACCTGAATTTAGCCAGCAATTCAAATCCCTTTGCCGGAACCCATTTCCCATTAAAAGCAGTTTTTTCACCCGCCGGAACCGACCAGTAGGATTCCAGTCCCCGGAAATGGTCAATTCTCACAAGGTTAAACATGTTCAGGTTGAATTTCAGCCTCGAAATCCACCAATCAAAATTTCGCTCTTCGAGCCGGTGCCAGTTGTAAACCGGGTTGCCCCACAACTGCCCCGTTTTGCTGAAATAATCGGGCGGGACTCCGCCTACTTCCTTTGGATTTAATTCCTCATCGAGATAAAAAATATCGGAATTGGCCCAAACATCAGCGCTGTCGGACGAAACATACAACGGAACATCGCCGATGATTTCAATGCCTTTTTCGTTGGCATAATCTTTCAGGTTGTGCCACTGGCGGGAAAAAAGCCACTGAAAAAACTTCCAGGTATCGGTTTCAACCTTCAGTTTTTCAGCATATTTCTGCATTGCATCCGGTTTTCTGAATTTGATTTCTTCGGGCCAGTTATTCCATGACACGCCGCCAAAATGCTCTTTCAAAGCCATAAAAAGCGCAAAATCGTTGAGCCACCAGTCGTGTTCGTATTGAAAATAAAAATACTCGTTGATAAAAGGGGCTGTATTTTTCTGGAAATTTTCATACGCCTTCATCAACAAAGGTAATTTCCATTTTCCGGCAGCCTCAAAATCAGCCTTTTGCACCGAAAATGCAGGTGCTTTCAAATCAGCTTTTGTAAGCCAGCCCTCTTTTGCAAGCAGTTCCAAATCGATAAGCTGAATATTTCCGGCAAATGCAGAGTAACACTGGTAGGGCGAATTTCCGTAACCCACCTGCCCCAACGGAAGAATCTGCCAAAGTTTTTGGTTTGATTTAACCAGTAAATCAACAAACTGAAAGGCATTTTTTCCGAGTGTGCCGGTGCCTTCACTGCCTGGTAACGAGGTGATATGCAGTAAAATTCCGCTTTTGCGTTTATTCATTTTTCTTTGAATTTTCTTCTGAATTTGGTTAAATGGGTTGCCGCTTCGCGTACAATACGCTGAACTGCCAGTCCGTGCTGCAAATCAGGAATAAACGAACTTTCGTCGTTACCGGTGAAAAAACAGTAGTGAGCATGAACCATCGACCGCAGCCAGCCGGGAGGAACATGTCCCGATGGGAAACTTGTAACCGGTGTGTAATTACTGCCAACCACCTGTTTCACCCACTGGTTGCTGCCTTCGGTGTAATACTCAAAACATTCTGAATGCTGTGAAGAATAACGAATTGCTCCTTTTTCGGCATAAATTTCGAGAAACACCAAATCGCCCGAACCTGAACTGATGCGGCTTGCAGCAAGATTTCCCACTGCGCCTGACTCCGGGTCGAACAGCGAAAGCGAACTGAATAAATCGGAACCGGCAGGTACACCGTCAAAACTTCCACCCTGTAAAGCACTGGTTATCTGAATTTCTTCGCTCAAAAATGCCATCAGCAAACTGATTCCATGCGAACCTAAATCGGCCATGGCGCCACCATCGGGAGCCGGGGTGAGCCGTGTAACCCGTTTTTCGCGATACGAATTTTGCAGGTAATCGCCGTGGTAATATTTCAGGTCGAAATGAATCGGTTTTCCCAAAGCACCTGACTTCCAGAACAGGATTGCCTCGCGAACCGCAGATGTCATCAAATACTGAAAACCAACCTGAATTTTTACCGAAGAACCGGCTTTTTGGAGCAAAGCCTTCATTTTTTCTTCCTCTGCCAATGATGAACAAACCGGTTTTTCGAGATAAATTCGTTTTACAGCGGGCATTTGCAGTGCCATTTGAAAATGGTCAAAATGTACTTTGTTCGGTCCCAGGATAAAAACTGTGTCGATGTTTTTATTCTGAACGAATTCTTCCACGGTTTCGGCTTTGGCAAACCCGAATTTCCGTGCAAATTTTTCGCGGCTTTCGGCACGTGCCGAAGCCACCGATTCCCTGATAATTTCAGGAACAACCGGATAATAGTATTTCAGCACATCCATGGAATAAGCGTGTGCCTGCGCAATTCCGCCCGCTCCCAAAAATCCGACTTTTACTGGTTCCATCATTCTGATATTCAAATATTATGATATTCTGACACTCTGTTATTCTAATATTTATTCTTTCAGGTATTTATCGAGCCAGTTAAAGAAAACACGCTGCCAGAGAATGCCGTTTTGCGGTTGCAAAACCCAGTGATTTTCATCGGGCAGATAAAGCATTTGCGCCGGAACACCTCTCATAATTGCCGCGTTGAAAGCTGCCATTCCCTGTTCAGCCGGAACACGGTAATCTTTTTCGCCCTGAACAATTAGAATCGGGGTATCCCATTTATCAACAAATTTATGAGGAGAAAAACTGTAACTGCGTTGCGCGGCAGCATTGGTTTTATCCCAGTAGGCACCGCCGTAATCCCAATCGACAAACCACATTTCCTCGGTAGTTGTGTACATGTGTTCGAAGTTGAAAATACCATCGTGTGCAATAAATGCCTTGAACCGTTTTTCATGATTTCCGGCCAGGTACATCACCGAAAAACCTCCATAACTGGCGCCAACCGCTCCCAAATGGTCTTTGTCAACAAATGATTCTTTTGCAACCTCGTCGATGGCTGTCAGTAAATCTTTGATATTTTGTCCGCCATAATCTTTTGAAATCTGCTCATTCCATTCCTGACCAAATCCGGGCAAACCACGACGATTGGGCGCAACAATAATATAGTTATTGGCAGCCATCATTTGAAAATTCCAGCGGTACGACCAGAACTGGCTGACCGTACTTTGTGGCCCGCCGCCATTGTAAAGCAGCGCCGGGTATTTTTTTGCCGGGTCGAAATGTGGTGGATAAATCACCCACACCAGCATTTGTTTGCCGTCGGTTGTGGGTATCCAGCGTTCTTCCACCTTGCCGAAAGTAAGCTGGTCCAGAATTCCTTTATTCACCTGTGTCAACGGTGTATCTTTTCCGGTAATTGCATCAACCACAAAAACTTCAGCCGGATTTGACATGGAAACTTTCTCTGCCACCAGTTTATCTCCGGCAACAGCAACATTCTGGTAATCATGCACTCCATCGGTAATGCGGGCAATTGAACCGTCAGCCAAATCAAGTCTGAAGATTTCATCGGTACCCTGTGCGTTGCTGATAAACCAGATTGATTTGGCATCGGCGCTCCATTTCAGTCCAGCTGCATTATTATCAAAACTTTCTGTGTAGTCTTTCTTTTCGCCAGTTTCGAGGTTAGCAACAAAAAGGCGGATTTTATCGGCTTCGTAACCATCGCGTTCCATGCTTTCCCAGGCAATCATTTTCCCGTCGGGCGAAAAAACAGGGTTTTGGTCGTAGCCCATCATTCCCGAAGTCAGGTTCAGCGTTTCGCCAGTTTCCGTATTGTATAAATAAATATCAGTATTGGTTGAAATGGCATATTCTTTTCCGGTTTTCTTTTTGCAGGTGTAGGCAATGATTTTGCCGTCGGCGCTCCAGGCAATTTGTTCGGTTCCGCCGTGTGGTTTGTTGGGCGAATCAAAACGTTCGCCTTCCATTATATCTTTTCCTGTCATAATTTTTGCATCAGAATAGTCAGCCAACAAAATGTGGTTGTAAGTGTAGTCTTGCCAGGCATCCCAATGACGGTACATGATATCGTTTTCGAGGCGGGCGTTGGCTTTTGGCAGGTCAGGAAATAAATCGTGAATGTCCTTGTCGAGTTTCACGGTTTTCAGAAAATAGATTTTTGAAAGGTCGGGCGCATAATCAAACCCAAAGATTCCGCCTTCCACGTCGGTTACCTGTTTTTTACCACTCCCGTCGGGATTCATTTCCCACATTTGTGAACTGCCCGAAACCGAGGATAAATATGCGATTTTCTTACCGTCAGGCCGCCATTTTACTTCTCCTTCATTTTCAGGAGTGTTCGTCAGATTAACTGGTTCGTCACCTTCAACCGGCACAGCATAAATATCACGAAATGACTTGTTTTTTTCCATGTTCACCCAGGTAACTGTGTAAACTGCGGTTTTTCCATCAGGCGAAACCTGAGTTCCACCTACTCTGCCAAACGACCACAAAACTTCTGGCGTCATAATATCGGAACTGAGTTTCGGTGTTTCAGGAAGATAGTTTTCAGCAACGGGTGATTTTTCTTTTTGCGTGCAGCTTATCACAGCTACAACCATAACCAACAACAGGAATTTCTTCATTTTAAAAGATTTTTTGATGAACCGGCTCAAAATAAACATTTAGAAACTTATTGAGCAAAGAAAATCAGCAGCTATTCTTTAAATTGTTGTAAATTGAAATAAAAAAGGCGCCCTCGCGGACGCCTCTTAAATCAACAAATTAACATTAATCAGTTGTTTTCACTGTATTTGTAAACCTTTTCAAAAGTGATTGTTTCGTTGTTGTAGTTTTTACTCGAAACTTTAAACCGTACCGAATCGAGCCCTGCGATTTTCAATGAATCAAGTTTAAAGGAAACAAAACTTACAAATGCAATCGACTGATTGTCATCGTTGTCATTGTGTCGTAATTCCAGTTCAAATGGCTGACCGGCAGCCGTTAAAACGCCCGGCTCTTTTACCAGATTGATGTAATGTTTTTTTTGTTCGCCCCAGTACTTCAGTTTCAGATTCAACAAATTATTGCTCACCCAGTGGTCGAGTACAATGATGGGGTCATTTCCGATACTGTCCTCAATTGCTTCTGTAATGTCGAGAATCCCTTTCATCAAAACTTTTTCATAATCATTAATTTTCACATAATAAGCCTCAATTGAGTCAACATCATTCTTCTTTTCATCCAGCACCGTGTAATTTAAAAATACTCGGTCACCAGTTTTTAACATCGGTGCAGAACTCATATAATCGGAAAATGCCACAGGAATTAAAATTTCGCCTCCATCAAGTTTAATCCTGAACGACTGCTCATCTTCAACTATTCCAAAACCAATCCAGATATCTCCCATTGAATATCCGTCGTCATCGTTTAAACACCCTGTAAAAAGAAACGGTACAATAACTAATAATACAAAAATAACTCTCTTCATTCCAAACTAAATTTTGTTGTTTTCACTGCAATAAAGACCGATATTCATAAAATTGGGTTGCGTCTTGTTGCAAATTTTTGTGTTTTTGACAATGCAAATTTGTCAGTCATTATTTGAGGTTCAATTTTGGCACGCACGTTGTTATATTGATATATCTATATTTTTATATATTTGCAGACATGAAAAAAATATCAGGAATAGAAGAACTTAAAAATGTTGTAAATCAGCACAAAAAAGTATGGTTATTACTTTACAAAAGTGGTTCTGAACAAAGTGATTGCGCGCATGATAATTTTGAAAAAGTCTCTGAATCAGATTCTGACATACTTTGTAAAGCAGATGTAAATACTGCAAGGGATATTCATCCTGAATTTGGAGTAACCTCGGTTCCGTCGCTCCTACAGTTTGAAAATGGTGAATTAAAAAACGTAATAAAAGGTTGCCACACAAAAGAACAATTTAGTTCGATAATTACCAAAGCTGTTTCTGTATCTAAATCAGGCAGTGAGGAGAAGCGTCAGAAACGGGTTACTGTTTATACCACACCCACATGTACGTGGTGTAATACCATTAAAAGATATTTTAAGGAAACAGGGATTCAATACCGCGAAGTAAATGTGGCGGCCGACCAGAAAGCCGCCGAAGAAATGGTTCGCAAAAGCGGGCAGCAAGGTGTGCCACAAACCGATATTGACGGACAGATTGTTGTGGGTTTTGACAAAGCGAGAATTAACACATTACTGGGAATCAGGTAAAAAGAAATTATATTTGACAGCAAATTTTTGATTATAAATCTATTGAAATAAAAAAATGAATAAGTTAGTATTCATTCTGGCC
>CAZXVT010000171.1:0-10096 GCA_964644015.1 uncultured Maribellus sp. | reverse complement strand
TTTTTACTATTAATAATAATTGCTCTGGTTTCTATTACCGGAAAAACCAATGCCCAATCGTACGCAGCCTGGTACAACAGTGCGCAACAACGGATTGACACCCTCAGAAAAGGCAGCTTCGGAATAAAAGTAGTCGATAAGAACGGGCAGCCGTTTACAGGCGATGTTTTGGTACGAATGAAAAAGCACGAGTTTCCGTTTGGAATTGCTTTCGATTTTTACGAAGGCTCGGCCAGCATGGGCAACAGTTACAGCACATCGTCCACCATTCAGGCCAAAACCGACAAGGAAATTTACAAAACCGAACGCTGGAATGCCACGCTGGCCTATGCAATTCCGGTAGAGAAAGGGAAAGAATACAGGGTAACGCTGAAATTTGCCGAAATATATCACGGCGCTAAAAACTTACGGTTGTTCGATGTTACGGTAAACGGGCGGCTTTTTTTGGATAATTATGACGTTTTTGCTGCGGCCAACGGGAAAAACATTGCGGTTGATACTGCCACAATTGCCACTGCCGATGATGGAACTATTTACATCGAATTAAACGCTTCAAAAGACAACGTTGCCATAAAAGGAATTGTAATCGACGAAAAAGATGGGGCGAATGTGGTCAGGATAAACTGCGGCGGTCCGGCGCTGACTACTGCCGATGGTAATAAATACAAAACCGAAACAGGGTATTTCGACCCCGAAGCAAATACTGTTGCCAGCAAGGAACAGTGGATGCAGGCAGCTATGTACCGATATTTCAACTATGGTGTAAGCGGTAATTCGTTTAAATGGAGCGGAATTCAGCCGCAACATACTACGCCCAACTACAGCAATTTCGAAAATGCGGTACGCTGGACCCAGAAAGTGGATTGGGAATTACGGGCACACACCTTGCTTTGGGGTGGAAACGATGCCCACTCGATGCCCGACTGGGTAAGGTCGCTGCCAACACCACAAGCGATTACCGACACCTGTAAAATGAGGGTGCAGCGCGAAGTTTCGCGTTACAAAGGAGTAATTAAAGAATACGATGTGATAAATGAACCGTTGACAGGTCATGCCGACTGGCTCCGGAAAACGGTGGGCGATTCAATTTTATGGAACTGTTTTAAATGGGCAAGGGAAGCCGACCCCGATGCCAAACTCTACATCAACGATTACAATGTGGAGTACAACTGGGGACAGGCTGCAGAATACCGCGACCTGATTAAGAAAATTGTGGCAAATGGCGGACCTGTAACCGGTGTGGGTATTCAGGCACATTTCTGGGATTGTTGCCGCCCCAATGTCGACGAACTGGTGAAAAATATCAATATCATTGCACAGGCTGGTTTGCCAATGCGTTTAACCGAGTACGACTGGGGAACCAACCTCACCGAAAAACAACAGGTTGACGACTTTGTAAAAGTGCTCACAATTGCCTTTTCTCATCCCTCGGTAAACGGAATGATTAGCTGGGGTTTGAGCGATGATGGTGCTTGGCGCGAAAACACCGGTTTTTTTACCGCAACACACAAACCAAAACTGGCTGCCGACACGCTTTTATACTACACCCAAAAGAAATGGGCCACCAATTTCGATGCAGCTTTAAGTGGCGAAAATCCACTGAATTTTAAAGCTTTTTACGGCGATTACGAAGTTGAAGTGGCTTTTGGCGATACGGTAAAAGTGTTTACAATTCCCTGTCTGAAAGCGAATAAAGATTCGGTTTTTGTGTTAAACGAAGCCGATGCCCGGTTAAAAGGACCGGAACTGGTGAGCAAAACGCTGGTGAATTTGAAATCGGTGCGGCTCGAATTTGATAAACCCATCAAAAGCGGTTCTTTGAAAAGAAGCAACTTCAAATTCTTTTCGAATACAAAAGTGGGTTTAACAGCCATTCAGTCCGACCCGGAAAATCCGAATGCCGTAATTCTCACCTTAAGCGCCAATGTTACCAAAGGCGATTATATTTCGGTTTCGTATTTCCCCGGGAATTTGATGGCTGAAGACGGAAGCAAGGCCAAAGCTTTTGGACCCGAGTCAATTTTTAACCCGGCAACTCCGGTTGCAATTACCGAAATCAGCGAACAAACACTGAATGTTTATCCAAACCCGGCAACCAGCATTTTAAATATTGAATATGATAAAGCGCCATACAACGTGTTGCTTTTCAACAGTGTTGGCGTTCTGGTACAATCCGAAATTGCTGAAAATCCGTCGCACAAAATGAATGTCGGGCATTTGAACAAAGGCTTGTACCTGATTCGCATTCATGATGATGAAAATAACACGGTGACGAAGAAAGTAATTATCGAATAAAAAATAGCATCACGATGAAATTAAAATCATTTGTAACCATGGCCGTTGTTTTGTTTTTTGCCATCACAGCAACTGCCCAAAACCCCATTATCAAACACATTTTTACTGCCGACCCGGCGCCGATTGTACACAACGACACGCTGTTTCTGTACACCGGTCACGATACGGCTTCGGTAACTGCGCCCAACTATAAAATGCCCGACTGGCAGGTGTTTTCGACCACCGACATGGTGAACTGGCATCATTATGGAACTTGTTTGTCGCCTCACACTTTTTCGTGGGCAACCGGCGATGCCTATGCAGCGCAGTGTATTGAGCGCAACGGCAAGTTTTACTGGTATGTTTCCACCTTTCACAAAGCTGATGAAAACAGCAAAGGCGGCGCAGCAATCGGCGTGGCGGTGTCCGACAGGCCAACCGGTCCGTTTAAAGATGCCATCGGCAAAGCGTTGATTGTAAACGAAATGACCACCGACGTAAAACATGGCTGGGACGACATTGACCCGACGGTTTTTATCGACGATGACGGACAGGCTTACATGTACTGGGGAAATTTGAGTTGCCGGTACGTAAAACTGAAAGAAAACATGACTGAACTCGAAGGTCCGGTTAACTTTCTGAAAATCAAAAATTTTATAGAAGGGCCGTGGATTTACAAACGCAAAGGAATTTATTACCTCGTTTATGCCAGCTCCGGCACCAAACCCGAAATGATTGAATACTGCACGGCCAAAAGTTTTGAAGGACCGTGGGAATACCGTGGCATTATTCAGGAAAATGTGGAAAACAGTTTTACCACGCACCCAGGAATTATCGATTACAAAGGGAAATCGTATTTCTTTTACCACAACGGTGCGTTGCCAACGGGTGGCAGCTACCGCCGCTCGGTGTGTGTCGATTACATGTATTACAACGAAGACGGCACCATCCAGAAAATTATTCAAACCAAAGAAGGAGTAAAACCAGTAAAATAGTTTGATTTGTGAGATGGCTAAAACCAGTTAAACTTTAAAATTTTCATTATGAAACGTTGCCTTTTTATCGGAATTATTCTCTCATTCGCTTTGTTGGAAACCGGTTGCAAAAAAGTGGAGGCTCCGGCGGCTTGTGGCCCGGTACCCACCGAAGACCAGATGCGCTGGCAGGAAATGGAGTATTACGCATTTCTGCATTTTTCGCTGAATACCTACACCGACCAGTCGTGGGGCTTTGGCAACGAAGATGTTGCCCTTTTTAATCCAACAGAGCTGGATGCCCGGCAGTGGGCGCGCATTTGCAAAGAAGCCGGAATGAAGGGAATTATCGTCACGGCCAAACACCACTGTGGGTTTTGTTTGTGGCCATCGGCTTACACCGAATATTCGGTAAAAAATGCACCATGGAAAGAGGGAAAAGGCGATGTGATTCGCGAACTGGCCGATGCCTGCAAAGAATATGGATTGAAGCTTGGAATTTATCTTTCGCCGTGGGACAGAAACCACGCTGATTACGGAAAGCCGGAATACATCACCTATTTCAGAAACCAGCTTACCGAATTGCTAACAAATTACGGCGATATTTTTGAAGTGTGGTACGATGGTGCCAATGGCGGAACCGGCTGGTATGGCGGCGCCAACGAAAACCGCAAAATCGACCGGACAACCTACTACGACTGGAAAAACACTTACAAATTGGTGCGCGAACTGCAGCCTAATATTGTTATCTGGAACGACGGCGGCGACCGTGCCGATTTGCGCTGGGTGGGAACCGAAGGTGGCTGGGTTGGCGAAACCAACTGGAGTTTGCTGAATGCCACCGGCGACGTGCCTTTTGAAATGCTGCACTACGGTGTCGAAAACGGCGATTCGTGGGTTCCGGCCGAAGTGAACACTTCCATTCGACCTGAGTGGTTTTACCACCCGAGTGAAGATACCAAGGTGAAAACACTGCCTCAATTGATGGATACTTATTACAATTCTGTGGGGAGAAACGGAACTTTTCTGCTTAATTTTCCCATCATGCCCAACGGTTTGATTCATCTGAACGATGAAAAAGCCGCACTTGATTTGGCTGCCGCCGTGAAGGAAGCTTTTGCCGTTAACCTGGTGAAAAATGCTAAAGCAGAAGCCAGCAATTCACGCGGGAACAGCAGCAAATTCGGGGCTGCCAAAGCCATCGACGAAACAACCGATACGTACTGGGCAACCGACGACGAGGTTAAAACTTCAACATTGACTATCGATTTTGGAAAGCCAACCACTTTCAACCGTTTTATGGCGCAGGAATATATCCGGTTGGGACAGCGTGTAAAAGCTTTCACCGTTGAAGCGCTGGTTGACGGAAGCTGGAAAGAAATCGCCAAAGCCACCACCATCGGGTACAAACGCATTTTGCGTTTCCCAACGGTTACAGCCACTCAATTGCGTTTCAGTATTACCGACTCAAAAGCCTGCCCGGTGATTTCGAATATCGGAGTTTACAATGCACCACAAATTCTCACGGCACCAACCATCATCCGCAACCAGGCGGGCGAAGTTACTATCATCCCGGCCGATGCCGAATCGGAAATCTATTACACGCTCGACGGCACCGAAGCAACCAAAAACTCGGTAAAATACACCGGCCCCGTTCAAACCGAAGGAAAGATAAAAGTGAGCTGCATTTCGGTTGAACCATCGACAGGGAAAAGCAGCGTGACAACAACCGAGGAATTCGGATTGCCGCGCAAAGACTGGAAAATCGTGGGGATTGAAGATGAAAATGTGTACCGTGTTCTGGATGGAAATATTGCAACGGCCTGGCGCCACGGCGATGAAACAAAATTGCCGGTTGACCTGGTAATTGACCTTGGAAAAGAGCAAATGCTGATTGGATTTAAATATTATCCCGAGCAGAATTCATGGCAACCCGGAATCATAACCAATTACGAATTCTCTGTTTCTGTGGATGGTAAAAAATGGAAGCTGGAAAGCGAAGGCGAATTTTCCAACATTAAAAACAACCCGTTGTGGCAAACAAAAAGTTTTGAAGCTGTTCCTGCCCGCTACATTAAATTCCGGGCTTTGAAAAACACCGAGAACAACACCAGGATTGGGTATGCTGAAATTGATGTGATAACGGATTGATTTTAAGTTATTAACAATTCGGATTATAATTCTAAGGTAGTTACCAGCTATTGAAAAGAAACCATGAAACAACTGACAATATTAATTCTAACTTTTTCTCTGTCGACAACAATTTTCGGACAGAAATACTTGACAGCTGATATTAAGTCAAAGGCAGATAGCATTTTAAGAATTTACATAGGGGAGTTTGTATTTAATAATTATTGCTCCTATGACATTAATACATACTATGAATACAAAGGCATATTTGGTAAAACGCATTGGGAAACTTTAAACAAGTTTAAGAAAACAAAAGGGAAATTTGTAAAAGTGGACATGCGATGGAACTTGGCTATTCCTTATCCTGTCTGCCCTGCTTTCGACACTATCAAAGGAAAGACATCATTCATCATCGACAATTTGTTAAGACCTGCAGGAAAGCCTTATTTAGAATTCATTCCAGATTTTTATTGGAATAAAGACAGTTGTTATTTAATCAATAGGGAAAAAGCATTTACAATTGCCAGACAACAGAATTTAAAAATTGGTATTGATAAAATGAAAGCACGAATTATTTATGACAGCAAGACCAAAACATTTACTTGGGAAGTAAGCCAGACTTTATGGTCTAAAAAAGACGGCTTCAACAATGACTATGGTGAGAGTGAAATTGTAAGTATTGACGCTATAACAGGAAAAGTAAAATCACATGAAATACTTACTTTTTCTTCATTATATTAATAGAAAAATACCTGCAAGCCGGGCAGCCTGCTTTGTTGACAGGAAATTGAAATTTTGAAATGCAAGTCTTCGCAGGAAGTTCATCGTTTAACTCCCGCCCTGCATGTATTTGCGAGATGTTAATATGAATAAATTTTAAAGAAGATGAAATCATTAGTAAATACAATTTTTATGAAAACTAAGTCATTTGTTGATTACCGGTTTTTAATCGTGATATTTTGTTTTTCCCTCAACACAATTCAGGCACAAAATGTACAGATAACCAGTCCCGATGGCAAACTGGTTGTTACAGTTTTTGTTGAAAATGGTTCGCCGTTTTACAATGTCACCCTCAATAATAAACAGTTTCTCGAAAAATCGCCATTGGGAATAAACACCAACATCGGCGATTTCAGCAGCGATTTAACGCTGAATGATTCGGTGGCAATCAAAAAAATTACAGATAATTATTCGTTGCCCAACATCAAAAAAAGCCGGGTTGATTACGAAGCCAGCG
Organism: uncultured Maribellus sp.; assembly: GCA_964644015.1. Lineage (GTDB taxonomy): Bacteria > Bacteroidota > Bacteroidia > Bacteroidales > Prolixibacteraceae > Draconibacterium. The sequence goes on along the minus strand of CAZXVT010000171.1, from coordinate 3,481 downwards.
AAGGAATTTTTATATTTTCGAAAGCCGGCAAAAAAGTCATCGATGTGGTTTTCAGGGTAAGCAACAACGACGTGGCTTATAAATACAAGGTGTATCAGCAGCGAAATCCGCGCTCGTGCGTGGTAAAAAATGAAACATCGGGTTTTGTTTTTCCTGCGGGAACCACCACTTTTCTGACAGCGCAAAGCAAGGCAATGGTGGGTTTTGCCCGTACCATGCCGAGCTACGAAATTCCGTATAAAGTGGACGCGCCGATGGGCGAAAACGGACAGGGAAACGGCTACACTTTTCCGTGCTTATTTAAAGTGAACGATGTCGGCTGGGTGCTGATTTCGGAAACCGGTGTTGACAGCCGTTATTGCGGCAGTCGCCTAATTGGCAAACCCGATGGTTTATATACAATCGGTTTTCCGATGGACGACGAAAACAACGGCAACGGAACTTCGTCGCCGGGTATTCCGCTTCCGGGCGAAACTCCCTGGCGCACCATCACCGTGGGTGAAACGCTGGCTCCAATTATGGAAACCACTGTGGCTTTTGATTTGGTTCAACCGCGTTACGAAACCACACAGAAATTTCAATACGGAAAAGGAACCTGGAGCTGGATTATGAAAATGGACGGCGCCACGATTTTTGATGTGCAGAAGGAATACATCGATTTCAGCGCTGCATTGGGCTACCAGACTGTTTTGGTGGATGCACTGTGGGACACACAGATTGGCCGCGAAAAAATTAAAGAACTGGCGGCTTACGGGAAAACAAAAAATGTTGCGCTCTATTTGTGGTACAACTCAAATGGATACTGGAACGATGCACCGCAGGGACCACGCGGAATAATGGACAATACCATTAATCGCCGCAAGGAAATGGCGTGGATGAAAAGCATCGGGGTGCGTGGTATTAAAGTCGATTTTTTTGGCGGCGACAAACAGGTGACGATGAAACTGTATGAAGATATTTTGTACGATGCCAACGATTTCGGGCTGCTGGTGATTTTCCACGGTTGTACATTGCCACGCGGCTGGGAACGCATGTACCCGAATTATGCTGCCAGCGAAGCGATTTTAGCCAGCGAGAACCTGCATTTTTCGCAGGGAAGCTGCGATGCCGAGGCTTTTAACGCCTGTCTGCACCCATTTATCCGCAACACCGTGGGCAGCATGGATTTTGGCGGTAGTGCGCTGAATAAATTTTATAACGCCAACAACACTCCGAATCGTGGCTCAAAAAGATTGACTTCCGATGTTTTTGCGCTGGCAACGGCAGTGATGTTTCAGAGTGCGGTGCAGCATTTTGCACTGGCGCCCAACAATCTCACCGACGCACCCGACTGGGCCATCGGTTTTATGAAAGAGGTGCCCACCACCTGGGACGAGGTAAAATTTATCGACGGATATCCGGGTAAATACGTGGTTCTGGCGCGTCGACATGGAAATACGTGGTATGTGGCTGGTGTAAATGCACAAAAGGAAGCAGTGAAACTGACGGCAAAACTCCCGATGATTTCAGCAGGAAAAGATTTGAAAGTGTACAGCGACGATGCCAGTCTGAATGGAAAAGTGACAACTGAAAAAATGAACAAAAATCAGGAGATTGAACTGACAATTCCCACAAACGGCGGGGTTTTGATAATCGGTCAGCAATAATAATTGAAGTAAAATACTAAAAACTACAATAATGAAGAACCAACTCATCTTAATTGTGCTGGCAATATTTCAGGGAATAGTTGCAACAGCACAGGTAAAAACCGAAAAAGCACAAAACCCTGTGATTTTTGCCGACGTTCCCGACCTGTCAATGATCCGGGTAGGCAATAATTATTATATGAGCAGCACAACGATGCACATGGCGCCAGGTGTGCCGATTATGAAATCGAAAGACCTTGTGAACTGGGAACTCGTAAATTATGCCTACGACACGCTGGCAAACGTGGATGCCATGAATCTTGTAAACAGCAAAAGTACCTACGGAAAAGGAACGTGGGCAAGCTGTATCCGCTATCACAAGGGAATGTACATCGTTTCCACTTTTGCGCAAACCACCAACAAAACCTACATCTACAAAACAAAAGATATCGAAAAGGGGCCGTGGGAGAGAATCACTTTTTCGCCGGCATACCACGACCACACGCTTTGGTTCGACGATGACGGGAAAATTTATATCATCTGGAGTGTGCGGAAACTGATGATTGCCGAAATGAAAGATGACCTTTCGGGCGTAAAGGAAGGAACAGAACGGGTTTTAATTGAAGATGCCAACGCGCCCCTCGGGAAAAATGTGGGTCTGGGTGAGGGTTCGCAGCTTTTCAAGGCAAAAGGCAAATACTACCTGTTTAACATTGCCTGGCCACGTGGAGGAATGCGCACCGTGGTGATTCACCGGGCCGATAAAATCACCGGTCCGTGGGAAGGAAAAGTAGGTTTTCAGGATTTGGGCGTTGCACAGGGTGGCATGGTTGACACCCCCGACGGACATTGGTTTGCTTACCTGTTCCGCGATTTTGGTGCAGTAGGCCGCATTCCATACATCGTACCCATAAAATGGGAAGACGGCTGGCCGGTAATTGGTGTTGACGGAAAAGTGCCCGAAACACTCGATTTGCCAGCCAACAAAAGTCTGATTCCGGGCATTGTCAATTCAGATGAGTTTGACCGCAAAAAAGATGAGCCGGCATTGCCACTGGTTTGGCAGTGGAACCACAATCCTGATAATTCGTTGTGGTCGGTTACCGAACGAAATGGTTTTTTAAGGCTGAAAACCGGCAGAATTGATTCGCTTTTTGTACTGTCGCGGAATACTTTGACACAGCGCACGATTGGCCCGGTTTGCTCGGGAACAACTGCTGTTGATGTTTCGAAAATGAAAGAAGGCGATTATGCCGGCCTTGTTTTGCTGCAAAGTAAATTCGGGCAGGTTGGCGTAAAAATGGAAAACGGCGAAAAATCGATTGTAATGATTAACGCAGGCAGCGGGAAACCTGTTGAAATTCAGAAGATTCCGATGAAACAAAACACGGTTTATCTGAAAGCAGCCTGCAATTTTAAAGACAGAACCGACCGCGCATATTTTTATTACAGTCTCGATGGCAAAACATGGACAGCCATTGGCGACGAGCTGAAAATGGAATATTCGCTTGCTCATTTTATGGGCTACCGTTTCGGGTTGTTTAACTACGCCACAAAAAATACCGGCGGGTATGCTGATTTCGATTATTTCAGAATCAGTGAGGAGATGTAAGGAAGTCAAAAAAGAATTGAATACTAAGTATTTAAAAAAATAGATTTAAGAAAAAATTACAAACACCCTACGACTTCGCTCAGGGTGACAGTCATCCTGAGCGGAGTCGAAGGATGTTTAATAAAAGTAAAATCAAATTTAAAAATCAATAAAAATGAAAAACAAAAAACTTATTCTTTCATTGTTGGCGGTGCTGGGTGTTTACACACTTTCAGCCCAAAACCCCATCATCCGCGACCAGTTT
>CAZXVT010000170.1:0-10143 GCA_964644015.1 uncultured Maribellus sp. | reverse complement strand
TTTAACATCCGACAAAAGATTTTCAGTAGCCGGAGTCAGCAAAAAAATTGTTTCGGAAATAACCCAGCCTGTTGAAATTGAGTTTTTTCTGGAAGGAGAACTCGAACCCGGGTTGCAGAAATTGCAGCAGGAAGTATTCGAAAAAATTGCGGTACTGAATGTTTATGCTAACACGCCAATCCGCTTGAAAATAACAGATCCGTATAACTTCAGAAACACAGAAAAGAGGGATGAATTTCAGCAATCGCTTGTTGATAAAGGAATTAAACCCATCAGTTTTAATAAGAAAACCAACCAGGGAGTCTCCACAAAATACATCTTTCCCGGCGCTTTAATCAGGCTGAATGGAAAAGAAACTGCAGTAAATTTTCTGAAGAATAATCCTGATTTTTCGTATGAAGTGAATTTTAATCATTCGGTGGAGTCGGTTGAATATGAACTGGTAAATGCATTTTCAAAGCTGATGCAGGAAAAAAGAAGTACAGTCGGTTTTTTACAGGGACACGGAGAGTTTGATCGCTACGAAGTGCTCGATTTTGCCGGTTCGCTTTCGGAAGAGTTTAACGTTGTTCAAACTGTTGCTGAAAATCTGGCTGGAGAAGCAACCACACCTGATATTCTTGTAATTGCCGGACCGACACAACCTTTTTCCGAAAAAGACAAATACCACGTTGACCAGTTTTTGATGAACGGCGGAAAGATTCTCTGGCTGATCGACCCCGTGAATGTCAGCATCGACAGCCTTTCACGCGGATACATAACTTATGCTTTTCCGCGCGACCTGAACCTGGCTGACCAGCTTTTTAAATATGGTGTTCGACTGAATTATGAACTGCTGCAGGATGTTGACTGTGCCAAACTGATGGTGAATATTGCCCCGCAGGGAAGCGATGCGCAATGGACTTTGCATCCGTGGTACTATTCTCCTCTGCTCACGCCAGCCGATAATCATCCGCTCAGCCGCAACCTGAACCGTGTTTTTACCGAGTTTGTTTCTTCGGTTGATACTGTTTCATCCAACAAAAATCTCAGCAAAACCATTATTCTTACCACTTCTCCCTATGCGAGGCGGGTAAAATCTCCTTCTTCTGTGAGCCTCGAAAATATTAACAATCCGCCGGCAAGAGAACTGTTTAACCAATCGTTTATCCCGGTTGGTGTTTTGGTGGAAGGTGAGTTTACTTCAGTTTTTGAAAACCGGATGATGGAAAATCTCGGGGTTAATACTGCAGAGTTTAAATCGCAGGGAAAGCCTTCGAAAATGATTGTAATTGCTGATGCCGGAATGGTTGCCAACAAAGTTGATTACACCCGGCAACCCCCGCGAATCAGCGAAGAAATGGGGTACGACCGGGTAAGCCGGCAGACTTTCGGGAACAGGGAGTTTTTGCTGAATGCGGTTTATTATCTGGATAATCGCAACGAAATTATGCAGTTACGCAGCCGGACAATCCAGTTGCGATTACTCGATAAAGTAAAACTCCGCGAAGAAAAAGCAATGTGGCAATGGATAAATGTGGGAGTTCCGCTTGTTTTGGTTTTAATTGCAGGGGCCGGTTACAATTTTTTAAGACGTTCGCGTTACAAACGTTTGATAAAAAGCTGAAAAAAATCCAACTTTTGCGACACAGGTTATATTGCGAAAGTTTGTATATTCGTGTGCTTGGTTAATAAGCCAAACGTTAGTCGGAAAATATCAAAATCGAAAAAATTATAAAATAAATAAAGATGAAATTTGTTGTTTCAAGTACCGAATTATTGAGTCACCTGACCTCATTGAGCCGTGTTATCAGCAGTAAAAGCACCATGCCGATTCTGGATAATTTTCTGTTCCAGATCGCCGAATCGGAAATAACCATCACTGCCAGCGACCTGGAATCGACACTGATTACCAGGCTGAAACTCGAAAATATCGATGGTGAAGGTTCTGTTGCCATTCCAGCAAAACTTTTTATCGACACATTGAAAGAGTTTCCGGAACAGCCACTCACTTTCCAGATTGATGATAAAACTTCAGTGGTTGAAATTTTCTCCGATAACGGAAAGTACAGCATCATGGGCCAAAATGCCGATGATTTCCCGGTTTTACCAAAGCTGAACGAAGAAGCGGCTTCATCGGTGAATGTGAGTCATGTGGCTTTGAGAAAAGGTATTGAAAAAACGCTTTTTGCCACAGCCGACGATGAATTGCGTCCGGTTATGAATGGTATTTTTATTGAACTTTCGCCCAATTATATGAGTTTTGTGGCTTCCGATGCTCATAAATTAGTGCGCTATCGCAGGACCGACGCCAAATCGGATTTTGATTCATCATTTATTCTTCCGAAAAAGCCTGCCGGTTTGCTGAAAAACCTGCTTCCGAAAGAAGAATTTGATGTGAAAATTGAGTTCGATGAAAAAAACGCCTTCTTTACGTTAAGTAATTATAAACTCATCTGCCGGTTGGTGGAGGGAAATTATCCGAGCTACAATTCGGTAATCCCAACCAAAAACCCGAATGTGATGGTGATCGACCGTTTGAATTTCTTCAACACGGTAAAAAGGGTTTCGGTGTTCTCTAACCAGGCCAGTAACCTTATTAAACTGAATATTGCCGATAATCAACTCGTGGTTTCGGCGCAGGATATCGATTTCTCGATTTCGGCTGTTGAACGCCTTGCCTGCGAATATGAAGGCGATGAAATGGAAATCGGGTTTAAATCAACATTCCTCCAGGAAATTCTGACCAACATTTCGGCTTCGGATGTGAAAGTGGAACTCAGCGACCCGACAAGAGCTGGTTTGCTTTTGCCTGCTGAGTCGGCTGACGAAAGTGAAGACACGCTGATGTTGCTGATGCCAATGATGATTAACGCATAATTTTTTTTGAAATATCAATCAGTGAAGGTACTGCAAAAGCCTTTGAAACAGGTTTGGCAGTACCTTTTCTTTTAATAAACCGAAATGAAGCTTTTTTTAAGAAACCCTTTGGTAGTCCTCGACCTCGAAACCACCGGTATAAATATTACCACCGACCGGATTGTTGAAATTGCCCTGTTAAAAGTCAATCCGAACGGAACGGAAGAAGAAAAGGTTTATCGTATCAACCCTGAGATGCCCATTCCGCTTGAATCTTCCCTGATTCATGGAATTTATGATGATGATGTGAAAGATGAGCCTACTTTTAAGCAATTGGCGAAAACACTGGCAAAATTTATGGAAGGTTGTGATTTGTGTGGATTTAATTCAAACAGGTTTGATATCCCGCTGCTTGCCGAAGAATTTATCAGGGCCGATGTGGACATAGATATGAAAAGACACAAATTTATTGATGTTCAGGCTATTTTTCATAAAATGGAAAAACGCACACTGGCGGCTGCCTACAAATTTTATTGTCAGAAAGATCTGACCGATGCTCACAGTGCGCTTGCAGATACACGGGCCACTTACGAAGTGCTGAAATCACAGATTGAAATGTATGATGGAGTTCAGTATGAAGATGTTAAAGGGAATAAATCAACTCCTATTGTAAACGACATGGAAAAGCTCAGCGAATTTTCGTCGTATGACCAGAATGTTGATTTTGCCGGTCGCATTGTTTATGACGAAAAAGGAGTGGAAGTGTTTAATTTTGGCAAAAATAAGGGTGTTCCGGTTGAAAAAGTGCTTCGCGAACAACCCGGTTATTTTGGCTGGATGATGGATGGAGAATTTCCGCTTTATACAAAAAAAGTGTTGACGAGACTTCGTTTGAGAATGATGAGTAAATGAACATATTCTGGGTTATAGCTAAGTTTTGAACATATCCCAATCTTTTTGAATTACAATTAATTAAAATCAATCTTTATTACACCCCAAATAAGGTAATTTGTGATATATTTTCGAAAAAAACTCTATTTTTGGCGAAACTGTCGATCATTAAATCATTTTATAGCAACTAGGAAAGGAACAGTTTTACTTATTAAAAAAACCCATGTTTTATTGGACAGAGCTAAAGAATAGGATAAATCGGTTTAATCTGAAATTCCCTGATGAAAGGGAAAGAGAATACAGGGATTTTTATTACGAAAGTTCGTATATCACCACACGCTTTGCCTACCTTATTTTAGCATTTATTTATGGTTTTTTCGGATATCTCGATAGTGTTGTTGCACAACAACATTTCGATCTGTTTATTTCCATTCGCATCATTGTTGTTGTGATGCTTCTGATGGTTTTCTTTTACTCTTATTCCGAAAACTTCAGAAAACATTGGCAGACCCTTATTTTTGTAACCTATTTTCTGGGTGCGGTGGGTATCATATTGATGCTGGTAATGATGCCTGAGGTTGTGGTTTACAGCAGCGGTTTAATTCTGGTTTTTCTGGCTGGTTCGGTACTTATCAAATTACGATTTCTCGCGTTTTCAATTGCAAGCTGGCTTGTAATTATCATTTATATCATCTGTGGTTTTGTTTGGAATGTGAATTCATCTATCATATTGTCCAACAGCTTTTTCTTTATTGGTGCCATTATTATCAGTATGATTGCTGCCTACAGAACCGAACTTTTTAACAGGGATAATTTTGATTTATATCTGCAGATTGCCAAGAAAAATGCCCAGATCGAACAGGCAAACAAAAATCTGGAATCGAAAGTAATTGAGCGTACCAAACTTTTAAGAGACAGAAATGAAGAACTAAAAGAAGAGGTAAAACGCAGAATAATAATTGAAAAGGAACTTATTGAGGCCAAAGAAAAAGCAGAGGAATCTGATAAACTGAAATCGGCATTTCTGGCCAATATGAGTCACGAAATCAGGACACCAATGAATGGAATCCTCGGATTTGCCAACCTGTTACACGAAGCAGAAAGCGAGGAAGAATTTAATGAATTTGTAAGTGCCATTATTAATAGTGGAGAGCATTTGTTAAATCTCATTAACGATATCATCGATTTATCAAAAATTGAAGCCGGAATTCTCAAAATTGAAAAAAGCGAGTTTGAACTGAACCGACTTACGAAGGAAATCTTCGAAATGTTCAGTGTTAACAGTTATGTGGTCAATAAAAATCTCAAATTAAGTTACAAAGATTCACTTCCTGATGATAATTGTTTGATTTTTACTGATCGTGTGCGTTTGAAACAGATTATGATTAACATAGTGAATAACGCCTGTAAATATACCGATGAGGGAAGTGTGGATTTTTACTATGAAATCAGAGGCAATTCTCTGTATTTTGCGGTGAAAGACACCGGAATTGGTATTCCGGAAGAATCGCAAAATGTAATTTTCGACCGTTTTATGCAGGCATCAAACGGCAGAACCTCGGGTCGCGAAAGCACCGGACTTGGACTTTCCATTACCAAAACCTACCTTAATTTAATGGGTGGAAGTATTTCTGTAAAAAGTAAAGTGGGCGAAGGATCTGAGTTCTCTTTCATTTTACCTGATATCTTTAAAACCGCTTAATCTTGCATGCAATGGAGTACAACTGGCAGGATAAATTAATTTTAATAGTTGATGACAAAAAGATGAATTTTGTTCTCCTGAGAACGCAGCTCAGAAAAACCAATGCAAGTTTTCTTTGGATTGAAAATGGCGCACTTGCAGTTGATTATATAAAAAGCGGAAACAAAGCTGACCTGATTCTTATGGATATAAGAATGCCGGTAATGGATGGCATTGAGGCTTCAAAAGCAATAAAGGAAATCCGGCCTGAAATACCCATCGTAATACAAACAGCAAGTGTAATGGGAAGTGCATACGATGAAATAGGCACTTCGAAATGCGACGATACCATTTTTAAACCCATTGATGCAAATAAACTCATTGAAGTAGTGGCTAACCAATTTGAAAAATACGCAGGAATATGATACGAGAACAAAATCCGGGGCAACGCTATAACATTTCAGTACTTTTTGTTGATGACAACGAAACCATCCGTCAATTATACAGAAGGATTCTGGAAAAACATGTAAACCACCTTTATATAGCTGAAAATGGCTCACATGGGCTGGAACTTTACATGAAACATAAACCCGACCTTGTAATTACCGATATGGTAATGCCGGTAATGAACGGGTTGGAAATGGTTAAAGAAATCAAAAAAATCGCACCGGAAGCCAAGTTTGTGGTAATGTCGGCTTACAGTGAAAAGGACAGTTTTATCGAATCAATTCACCTTGGTGTTGACGGATATCTGATGAAACCGGTGGAGGCCAAAAAACTCCTTTCGCTCATCGACGAGTTTGCCGGAATCACACTGATGAAATGGGAACTGGAAGCAAAAGAAAAGAAACGCCAGGAAGCCGAAGAATACCTGAAAAAGTCGCTTGCCGAAAAAGACGTTTTGCTGCGCGAGGTTCACCACAGGGTGAAAAACAATATGCAGATTATTTCGAGCATTTTAAGTATGCAAAGCCGGAATATTGACGACCCGAAACTAAAAGAGGTTTTGCAGGAAAGCCAGAACCGTATTCACTCAATGGCGCTCATTCACGAAAATCTTTACAATCATAAAAACCTTGCCAATATCATGTTCTCCACGTATATAAAAAGCCTCACGGGGAACATTGCCAGAACATACTCAAGCCAACAGGCAAATATTCATTTCGACTACCAGATTGATGATGCCTATCTGCCCATGGACCTTGCGATACCTTGCGGTCTAATAATCAACGAGCTTATTTCAAACTCGTTTAAATATGCTTTTGCAAACCGAAACGAAGGAATTATCAGTATTCATTTCGAACAGAACAGCGACGAAGAATTTTTACTCACGGTTGCTGATAATGGCGTTGGCATACCATCCGATGTAAATATATTAAAAACCAAATCGTTGGGAATGAAAATATTGCACAGGTTAGTTCAGCAGATTGACGGTGAACTGACCAGCGATTTTTCAAACGGAACAAAATTTATCATTCAATTTAAATCAACCAATAAATGAACTCTAAGTACAAAATTCTGATTGTAGAAGACGAAATTCTTGTTGCTTCCGATATTCAGGAAAGCCTTGAAAGCCTTGGTTACACTGTTCAGGGAATGGTGGATACTGCTCAGAAAGCAATTGATGCAGTTGAAAATGAACTACCCGACTTAATTCTGATGGACATTAACCTGAAAGGTGAAATGACCGGAATTGATGCGGCCAGACAAATCACCAAAGAACACGATGTTCCAATTATTTACCTGACGGCCAATACCGACATGGATACAGTAAGCAAAGCTAAAGTTGCTTTACCATACGGCTATATCAGCAAACCGTTTACCGATAAAGATCTCAGGACGAATATCGAAATCGCTATTTTCAAGTTTGCGAATGATGTGAAAATGAAAATGGAAAGTGAACAATTCAACACATTCTTCGATTTGAAAGATCATGGAAAAAGTCAGTTGATTATTCACGGAAGCAATGGACTTGAAAAAATTAATATTGAAGATGTTTATTTCATTGAGAAAGATAATGACCACACAATTGTTCATTTGTATGAAGATGAGATTGTAACCGACAGGTCGTTCGAAGAGATCACAGGTTTGTTCCCTAAAAAAAGTTTTGTTCAGGTGAGTAAATTTTATGTGATTAATACTACCAAAGTTTTTGCGGTTAAATATCCCGAAATAATTATAGCCGATAAAATGACCGTAATTTCAGTTGACAAGGAATACCGCGAAATGATCCGAACAATTAACAGCGAACTGGGCGAAATCGTAGATAATGAATAACAATGATTATAGCGTAAGTACGTCGGTAATTGAAATCGAAGATATTGACATTGATTCTTATGTCGACGAGATATTGGCAAAAAACGGTCCTGACAAGGAAGATTACGAGATATTTTATAAACTTGTTGACCGTGTGAAAGCCGAAGAAGTTGAAGCATTCAGAAAGAAAATATCATCGATTTTAAATCCTAATTCGCTCTTCGGATTTTGTTATACCAAGCCTTTTGGTTACAGTGGCGACTTTTTCATTATTGAAAAATTCTACCAGTATTATATCAATTCCGATGAACGTTACCGCAAATGGGACGAGTTTATTCATGTATCTGGCGCCGTTACTGCGGTCAGAAACCGTAAAACACTCGCCATTGAAATCTTTGAAAAACTGAACGAAAAAGCAATGGGTAAACGGCAGGATGTATTAATTCTCGGAAGCGGCCCTGTAACTGAAACGTATGAGTTTTTCGAAAGAAATCCTGATAATTCGCTGGTTTTTGACATGCTCGATCTTGATAAACGAGCCATTGCTTATGCAAAAAACAAAAACCGGAAATATCTGCATGCAATGACATTTCACAATGCCAACGTTATCAGGTACACACCCGAAAAGCAATTCGACCTGATCTGGAGTGCCGGATTATTTGACTATTTTAAAAGCAAACACTTTGTTTATCTTTTAAAACGATACTATGAATATCTGAAAGAGGGTGCCGAAATGATTATCGGGAACTTTAATTCAGAAAACCCGTCGCGCCGCAGTATGGAAATAATGGGTGACTGGTTTCTTTATCACCGTTCGGCTGATGAATTAAAACATTATGCTATTCAGGCAGGTATTGATGAATCAAAAATTGATGTTATCCAGGAACCACTGGGTATCAATCTTTTTCTGAGAGTAAAGAAGTAATTTCTGTTTAAACTGATAATGAAAATAATCTGTATTGGTCGTAATTATGTCGCTCATGCAAAGGAACTTAATAATGAAGTTCCTGATGAACCGGTATTTTTTATGAAGCCCGACTCGGCATTGCTACGTAACAACGATCCGTTTTACCTCCCTGGCTGGACCAACGATGTTCATCACGAAATTGAACTGGTGGTAAAAATCAAGCGGTTGGGGAAAAATATCGAGAAACGGTTTGCACACCGCTATTACGATGAAATAGGATTGGGAATTGATTTTACGGCGCGCGATATCCAGCAAAAACTGAAGGAAAAAGGCTTGCCCTGGGAAAAAGCCAAGGCTTTTGATCAGTCAGCGGTTCTGGGAAGCACGTTTATTGATAAAAAAGAATTCCCCGATTTAAAGAATATCAGTTTCAGATTATTAAAGAATGGAAATATTGTTCAGGAAGGAAATTCTTCACTTATGATTTTTGATTTTGACGAAATAATTTCGCAAATTTCGAGATACATTACACTTAAAATCGGCGACCTGATTTATACAGGAACCCCGGCAGGAGTGGGAGCGGTTGGAATTGGAGACAGGCTGGAAGGTTTTTTGGAAGAACGGAAGTTGTTCGATTTTGAAATTAAATAACCAAAATTAAACACAATGAATGTTACACTGAACCAAATCAACAGTTTTCTTGTGAACCGCCGGATGGCAATTGCAGGAGTATCCCGTAATCCCAAAAAATTCGGGGGGTATGTTTTTAATGAACTCAAGCAAAAAGGGTTTGTGTTGTATCCTGTTAATCCGAATGCCGACGAAATCCAGGGTGCAAAATGTTACAATACATTAGCTGAACTTCCGGATGATATTGACCGTTTGTTGATTGTTACCCCAAAACATGAAACAGCTTCGGTTGCATACGAAGCTGCAAAAAGAGGCTTCTCAATGGTTTGGATCCAACAGTCGTCAGAAACACTCGAAGCGTTGAAGATTCTTCAGGATGCCGGAATTCAGGTCATCAGTAAAAAGTGTATTATGATGTTTGCAGGACCTGTTGAAGGAGCTCATGCATTTCATCGTTTTTTTGCGAAAATTTTTGGTGGGTACCCGAAGCTGGTTGTCCAGAATTGATGGCAGGAATGAATGACTTTTCTTTTGAACTTGAAATGCAGGTGCGTGATTATGAATGCGACCTGCAGGGGATTGTAAATAATGCCGTTTACCAGAATTATCTGGAGCATTGCAGACACAAATTTCTTCTGTCGGCAGGGCTTGATTTTGCGCAGATGCACATGGAGGGAATTGATGCTGTGGTGATTAAAGCTGAAATTGAATATAAATTTCCACTAAAACCAGGCGACGATTTTTATGTAAGGCTGAAACCAGGACGACAAGGCAGATTAAGAATTATTTTCGATCAGGAAATTGTTCGCAAAACCGATGAAAAACTGATTCTAAAAGCGTGGATTACTACTGCGCTCACCAAAAACGGAAGGCCTTTTCCATCAGATTTGTTTGTGAAAAAGTTGGAGGACTCAGGAATTGAAATAAATGATTTATAAAA
>CAZXVT010000169.1:0-10156 GCA_964644015.1 uncultured Maribellus sp. | reverse complement strand
CCCGCACCAACCCGGTTTCGGGCAAACCAGTGGTTTTTCTGGTTTCTGAAAAAACGATGAAAAAAACGTGAAAATGATTACGGGCAATTATAGATGTTAATTTCAGAAAACACGTTACTTTCCGAAAACATAAATTATCGAGAGCTGCTGCTGGTTATTAAGTTCCTGACAGTCAATAACATGTAGCGACCAGTTAAAATGTCCTTTGATTTGTTCTTTATTCAAAAAATACCAGATAAGGTCGGTGCGTGAATAGTTTTCGGCACGATAAAAATTGTCGCCAAAAGCAAAACTGTGACCTTGGCCCGAATGCAAAACAGTTTTTATTGCGAGGCTTTTCCATTGTCCACGGGCTTCGGCAAACAAACTATTGGCGGTGATAAAACCATCCGTTACACTTCGCTCCCTATATGCTGAGTTGAGAATACCAGCTTTCAGATAACCTTGGAATGCAGCTTTTTCTTTTGTTTGAATCCCTGCCCGAAGTGAAAACCCCATGTAATCTTTAATGTGCTCGCTTTTGATTCTGATTTTTGGTAAAGCAACATGAGAAATTAACAGAAAATTTTCTACAATGAAAGGTCCCAGATGCAGTTCACCTGAAACTCCCGCTGCGAACATTTCGCGTTTGATGTCAGTCTGGTGCTGCAACCAATCAATAAATCCGTTTTGCCAACCCCAGTTCCAGGTATATTTTCCGTACATTCCTTCAATATTGGGCCTATAATAAAGCAATGTGTCGGTGAGCATTGCCAGTGGAAAATTAATTTTATCGCGGCGTGAAAATGCACCAAACAGAAAATCGATTTCCGGGCTTGTGAACTGGTAATATATAATTGGTTTTACCTTTTGTGCATCAGGCTGGCTGCCAAATTCATACAGATAGCTGAACCCCATTCTTAATTTATGATTATCAGATGAAACACCTCCTTCAAACGCAGCTCTTGAACCCAAAATGGTTTGTGGATAACCATAATCGTTAAAATACTCCCGATTATCGCCAATTCCTTCAAAAAGAACTTTGTACTCAAAATTTTGCGAAGTGGCCCACAATGCCGAAAAACCAAAGAGCATAAACAGCAGTGTTTTCATGAATGTCAGATTTTGGCCGCGAATGTAGCAAATCGATTAGGAAATGCTATCCATTGTATATATTAATAATACCGAATTGTGTTATAACAAAAGCTATGCTTCAATGTTCCTTCTCAAAAAGTGTATTGTCAATCGCACAAAATATAATTGTCTTTTCTTGGGTTGATCAGTAAAACCGGCAGATTTCCCGCCCTTTTCAAAATCTTTTTTTCGGGTAAGCCAATCAACCTGTCCAACGGAGTAATAACCGAACTGCCCAAAATAACCAATAAATCGCAGTCAGAAGCGAGTGCCATTTCCAACGCCTCAAAAGCATTCTGAAAACTCGATTTTGCCCCTTTGTAAATTTTGTGTTCGATTTTAAATTTCTGAAACAGCTTTTTGGCTAGTGCTGCATTGTATTTCACCTGCTGCTGGTCGTCTTTGTTTTTCTGACTGGCAGCCACAACCACAAGCGCAGCCTCGTTAAAACGCCCGAAATAGGAAGTCCAGACAATGCTTTCGCTGTTTTCTTTTCTTAAATCAACCGGCAAAACAACTTTTTTGAATTCCGAAAAATGTTCTGAGTTTTCGTTCACAAACAAAAACGGAACCGGGCTTTCCTCTACTGCTGTGGCATATTTCGGGAAATTTACGGAACCGGCAATTAAAATAATCGCTTCAAAATCGTCGGCAAGTTTTTCGGGCAGGTCTCTTAGTTTGTCGGTTGTAACAAGAGTAGAAACCGGGAGATTTGGCAATTCATTTTTGATAGGAACCAGGTAATCTGCCAGTTTTTGTTTGGCAGCATTCAGTTTATCTGTGTTTTTTTTACCTGCATTGAAACACAGGCAAAGCTCTTTTTTAAATATCGATGCAATTCTGATTCCGTTAATTATCAGGTTTTTATCTGTGTTTTCAAGGGTAAGAAAAACAACAATTTTCTGCGCTTTTGATTCTGACATCAGTCTTTCATTTCAGGGTTTTAAAACTACGCAAATTGAAATATGTCAGCAATGGTTGCTGCAAAAAAGGTTACTTTTATCGGCATAAAAAATTGACTGATGATTAATGAAAAGCTTTTTCATCCTGAAAGCATTGCTGTAATTGGGGCGTCGAACAACATTTCGAAACCCGGTGGTAAGATTATCAGAAACCTGATTGACAACGGTTTTGCAGGCGAAATTTATGCTGTCAATCCCAACGAAACGTCGGTTCAGGGAGTTCCTACTTTTTCATCGGTTGATGAATTGCCTTCAGTCGATTTGGCGGTTCTGGCTATTGCGGCACAGCATTGTCTGCCGGTTGTTAAAACCCTCACCGAACAAAATGATACAAAGGCATTTATCATTATTTCGGCAGGTTTTGGCGAAACAAACGAAGCAGGTAAACAGCTTGAAAAAGAGATTGTTGAAGTCGTGAACAGTCACGATGCCTGTTTAATTGGTCCTAATTGTATTGGTGTGATGACACCTTCACATACCAGCGTTTTTACCACACCAATCCCCAAATTAACATCCGACGGTTGCGATTTTATTTCGGGTTCGGGAGCAACAGCCGTTTTTATTATCGAATCGGGGATTCCCAAAGGACTGCGATTTGCTAATGTTTTTTCGGTGGGAAACAGTGCGCAAACCGGCGTGGAAGATTTGCTGGCATATCTCGATGAAAATTATGTCGATGGCGTCAGTCCGAAAGTAAAGCTGTTGTACATCGAAAACATTGCCAATCCTGATAAATTGCTGTTTCATGCATCGTCACTAATCCGGAAAGGATGCAAGATAGCCGCCATTAAAGCCGGGAGCTCGCAGGCCGGAAGCCGGGCTGCATCGTCGCATACCGGAGCTTTAACCAGTTCTGATGCTGCGGTTGACGCGCTATTCCGCAAAGCCGGAATTGTGCGTTGTTATGGCCGCGAGGAACTGACCACGGTTGCCTGTGTTTTGTCGGGCAAAAATCTAACCGGGCAAAAACTGGCCATCATCACACATGCCGGTGGTCCCGGAGTGATGCTTACTGACGCACTCGAAAGTGGCGGGCTGAAAATTCCGCAGATTGAAGACTCACCTGCAAAATCGGCTTTGAAAGAGAAACTGTTTGCTGGCTCTTCGGTGGAGAATCCCATCGATTTTCTGGCAACCGGAACGGCTGCGCAATTGGGTGAAATCATTGATGCCTGTGAAAACGATTTCGATTTTGATGGAATGGCGGTGATTTTTGGCAGTCCGGGTTTGTTTCCCATCGGCGATGTGTATGCACTGCTGAACAAAAAAATGAAAACCTGCAAAAAACCGATTTTCCCGATTCTGCCCTCGTTAATCAATGTAAAAGAAGATGTTGCAGTTTTTTTGTCGCAGGGAAATATGAATTTTCCGGACGAGGTTCTGCTGGGCCGCGCACTAACCAAAGTGATGAGTACGCCTCCGCCTTCTGAAAATGCCATTTTTATGGAGGGTGTCAACATCGACGAAATCAGAAAGATTGTGGAAAATTCACCAAATGGTTATCAGTCGCCTGAAACTGTGCACCGATTGTTGGATGCTGCCGGTATTCCGCGGGTGAAGGAAATTGTGGCTAAATCAGAAACAGAAGCTGTTTTGGCTGCCATGAACATTGGTTTTCCGGTGGTGATGAAAGTAATCGGACCGCTGCACAAAACCGAGGTCGGCGGTGTGATTCTGAATGTGCGGAACATTGCGCAGGTGCGGAAAGAGTTTCACCACTTGTTTGGGATTGAAGGGACAGAAGGTGTACTGATTGCGCAGATGGCTTCGGGTATGGAACTTTTCCTGGGCGCCCAATACGAAGATAAATTCGGACACATTGTACTTTGCGGCATGGGTGGAATTTATGTCGAAGTACTGAAAGATGTGGCTTCGGGACTGGCACCGCTTTCATTCGACGAAGCAACGGCCATGATAGAAAGCCTGAAATCGTATAAAATTCTGAAAGGATTCCGCAAACAGCCGGGTGTAAATCTGCCAAAATTCACCGAAATCATTGTGCGCCTGTCCAGTTTACTAAGGTTCGCTACCGAGATTAAAGAAATGGATATTAATCCGTTATTGGGTGATGAAAACCAGATTCTTGCAGTGGATGCGAGAATCAGGATTGAGAAGAATACGTGAATTAGTGAATGAGTAAATGTGTGATTGAGTTAATGAGGGAAATTGTTTTGAGTAATTGAGGAAATCCAAAATCCAGTATCCAGTATCCAGCATCATGAAAGACAAACAGAACGAAATTTACTCCTCCATTTCAAAGTATTATGCTGAGATATTTCCGTTTCAGCCGGTGCAGTTACAGTTTGTAAAAAGCAGGGCAGGGAAGTTGGAAGAAAAGCAACTGCTTGATATTGGTTGTGCCACAGGCGAACTGGCTATTCAACTGGCGAAGAGCGGCGCGATTGTAACAGGAATCGATTTAAATGAAGATTTGCTGGAACAGGCAAAAGCAAAAATCGGGTTTGAAGGTTCGGAAACCGCGACACCCAATCCGAAATTCAAGAAAGGCAACATGCTCGATCTGAAAACCGATTTTCGATTCGGACAGTTTGATTTAGTGCTGTGTTTTGGTAATACGCTGGTGCATTTGCAAACACCCGCTTTGGTGCAACAGATGCTGACTGGTGTTTTTACTGTGCTAAAACCCGGCGGACATTTTTTACTACAAATTCTCAATTACGATTATATTCTGAGTGAACCTGTAACTGAACTTCCATTAATTGATACCGATAATGTAAAGTTTACAAGAAAATACAGGTTTTCGGAGCGTGGTTCGCTGATTTCGTTTCAAACAGAATTACTGATAAAAGCTGAATGCAAATCCATTGAAAATGAAACCCCGCTTTTGGCGCTTCGAAGCCGGCAACTCACCGAATTGTTGCAAAATGCCGGGTTTGCTGAAATTGAGTTCTTTTCAAATTTCAAACTGGAACCTTTTGGCGGAAAGCATTTGCCGCTGGTGGTGAGCTGTTCAAAGAAATAATCTTGTGAAATTCATCAGTTAACACCCTTCGACTACGCTTTGGGTGACTGTCAGACTGAGCGTAGTCGAAGTTTGTTTGATTATTAAGAATCCGGAACTTTTGATTTCTTCTTCCGGTACATTTTCCACCACAGCCAGAACCCGCTTACAAAAACCAGCAGCAGACAAATTCCGGCCAGCGGAACGTACAAAATGTAAAATGGCCCGAGAATATTTTCAAAAATCCTGCCTGTGTGTATTTCAAGCGCGGCATTCCACAGCGACATGGGTGAAGCTTTTACGATGTTTTGTGGCATTTCAGGGAAGTTCGGTGAAGTCAGCGTTTTTGCTCCTGAATTATAATCAAACCAAACAGCTCCGTTTCTCATTTCAAAAAAACCGGCTGCCATGTTTGCGCCAATCGGGCTCTGCATTCCGGTCGGTGCAACATATTGTTCCCTGCTAAAAAAATCGGCCACAGCACCGTTTTCAATGTTCCATAAAAACATACCGCTGAACGAGCCAACGATATAAATTTTATCATTCAAAGGATGCAAAACATTACAGCCCATCACACTTACAGGTGGTTGCGAAAATGCTGGCTGTAAAGTGTTTGTCAGCGATTCACCGGCAAAATAAAAACCTTCGGAAGTGGAAAAAACATATTGTTTCAGTGATTCATTCCAATGAACCCGGCGCAGTTTGTCGAACCATGGATTGGGATTGTCGAGGTGGGTGCCGGGAATGATGCCTACTTTTTTGTTGGCAATGCCAATCAAAAGCGGTGGCCGAAGATGCATTCCCGAAAAAGTGTTGATAATCAGGAAAGCTACAAAAATATACCCGACAACATTGTGCCAGTGCAGGTTGGTTTTTTTCACCGAAATCAATCCCTGCGTCTTCTGTTGTTTCTTTTTACGGCGACTGATGATTTTCGGGAAGAAGAAATGAAGCAACCCGGTTACCGACAGAAAAATGGTCACAATTCCCAGTAAATCAACTATCAGTTTTCCGGGAAGTCCCCACAATTCGCCACTGTGCAATTGCCAGAAAGTATCAAAAAGACCGGTTTCCCGCACATATCCAACTGGTTGCGGAAGCTGCACAATTTCGAAATCGTTTCCGTCAGCCGATTTCAAAAGGTAATTCCGGGTGAGGACCAGCAATGTGTCACCTTTTAAACCCAAATCAGCAATCCGGTCTTCCGTATTGATTTCAACTTTTTGCCAGCCATTTGTATTTTCATTTTTGTACAAACCGAGTTGGGTTCCGGCAAAAAGTGCGTTTTTATACCGAACTACCGAATAAATTTTCCGGTTATCAATTCCTTTTGGAAATCCGTGATTGAAATCTTCAAAAGTTTTGAAATCGTCACCGGTTTTCCAGATTCCGATATTGCCGTACATCAGGTTAGTGGTGCTGTCGAGGGCAATCGCTCCGCGAACCGCTGCAAGATTCCAGTTGTTGTACCTGTAATTTCCGGGAAGCATGTTTCTTGAAACATCAACCCCGGAAAAAATTCCGCGGTGGTTCATTACAATTCCCGAAAAGGCAAACAAAATGGCAATAAAAGCGATAATAATTGCCGGCCATTTGTGCAGTGTTTTCGAAAATTTCAGTAATCTGTTTTTACTCATGGCTTGTTATTTCTGAACAGACGACAAAATACAAATAATTGCGAATCTGGTCAGGGTTGATGATTTTCTTTACGGATTCAGTTATTTAATAAAAACTGGCGTAACCGTCAGCATAATATAGGCCCAGTAATTGGATGCATCGCTGTTTCCGCCTTTCAGCAACTCCATGCTTTCGCTGGCAAACATCGACGACCATCCGGCGTTTAATGTGGCTATTTCGTGCAATTTGTAACCCAAAGTCAGGTCGATTTCTGTACCTAAATATTTACCGGCATCGGCATTTATTTTGCCTGCCGAAGCAAAATAATGCAGGTCGGCATTCACACTGAATTTCTTTTTACTCCAGCCATATTTCAGGTAGGCATCATTCAATCCAACCGAATTAATGTGGTTGCTCACATAAAAATAATCCATGAAACCGTTGAATTTATGGTTGGTTCCATAAAATGGCGTGAAAGCGTAAACTTTATCGGTTTTGTTATACGAATTACCCGAAAGATATTCGTAACCCGCGGTAATTCCCATTTTAAGGGTGGCCTCGGCTAAAAAATTCAGGGCGCTGATTTCCTTACCGTTGCTGTGTTTGCCTGTTTGATAATAGAGATTTGCTGCCACCGACCATTTTTCAAATTTGCGGGAGAAACGTCCGCCTAAAGTCTGACTGTATTTACTCACCTGTACAGAATCTTCCATCACCGGAACCCCGTTATTAAGCGCCAGTAAACTCAGCGAATTGGCTTTCCATGTTTTGTTGAACCACAAAAACTGCAGGTCTTTGTAAGCATCGGGTCCGTCATACAGGTTGTTAGTGATATCGCTGTTTTCGTGGTGTGCAATTCCGAAATGAAGTGTAAAATTCTTTTTGTATTTCAGCAAAGCCACATCGTGCGTGCGCCCCTGTTGTGTCCATCCCACGTTTCCGAAAATGCGCTGGTCGTCGTAATTCAATTCCTGACGGCCGGCCTGTAACGAAAACTCAGGTACAAAAAATATTTCAGCCCAGGCTTCGTGTACCGATGTTGCATAGTTTTCGTTACCCACCAACTGTGGCTGGCTTCCCCAGTTCCGCACGTCCTGCAAAACCAGTTTGGTTTTTACCCATTCGGTGCTGAACATGGCATTCAACCGTGTGCGCTGACTGGTTATGGTCGATAAATCCTGGTTTTCATAAGCCAGAGATTTGTAGCCGTGATTAAATTCTGTGCGTGGACGGAATTCGCCTGTCAGAGAAAATTGGGCGCTGATGTTTTCCGTGAGACACAAAACGATAACAGCTAAAATTGTATATTTTAGTTTACTCATTGATTATCAATTTTATATATTACTTAATGGAATACAGAGTGTCGTAGGTTTTTTCGCGTTCTTTTCCTTCGTTCATCCATTGTGGAACCACAGTTTGCAGCCAATCCTGTTTTTCAGTATTCAGTTTTGGAATATCGAGCCCGATAAACTGCTGGGCTTTTTCTTTGGTTGCAATATCAGGGTAGGGGATTTCCTGGTTGTGGCCGAGTTGTGCCAGCAACCGGGCCAGTTTGATGCGTGTTTCCTGTGCAATGGTAATTCCGGTTGAAATCACACGGCCCACTTCAACCGGTGAGTGGAACGAACTTCCGTGTCCTGCTGCTGAATAATCCCAGCGCCACTGTGCATGACGGATTCCTTTCAGCACTTCTTTCATTTGTTCTTCGGTGGCACCTAAATCCCAGGCTTTTTTTGCTTCAATGTGTGCCCGCACCAGTAACTCTTCCAGCTTATCACGGTTTTGGATAATTTTATCCTGGCGGTCGTAAACATTGGTCATTAAAGTTGCACCTTCCTCGCGGTGACAAACCTGGCATGAATTGGCAATGTTGTTCAGCGGCGACTGCATGTGGTGGTCGGTGAATTTTTGGCCGCCCTCGCTTTTGTACGGCATGTGGCAGTCGGCACACGAAACGCCGCGTTGTGCGTGGATTCCGGTGGTGTAAACTTCATAGTCGGGGTGCTGTGCTTTCAGCATCGGGGCTTTACTGAGAGCGTGAGTCCAGTCGCTAAATTCAATATTGTCGTAATAGGCTTCCATATCTTCAACCGTCTTCCCGTTGTCCCACGGAAAAGTCAGGTAAGCTGCACCTTCAACCTTTTTCTTGTCGAAATAATATTCCACATGGCATTGGGCGCAAACAAGGCTGCGCATTTCCTGGTGACTTGCCTTTTTGATGTCTTTTCCCTGACGTTCAAAGGCTTCCACCAGCGCTGGCCGGGTGATGGTCAGATTCATGGTTTTTGCATCGTGGCAATCGGCACAACCAATTGGGTTAATCACTTCGCTGCCCAGGCTGGCAAATGTTCCGGTGTAAAAAGCCTGAACTCCCTTTTGGTTCATCAGTCGCGGAACATCCGGGCTTTTGCAGGTCATGCAGGTGGCTGGCTGCGGTCCGTCGGTGGCAGTTTTCGGGGTACCGGTGCGCAGCGTTTCGTGAATATCGGTAATGGCATAGTAATGCCCGCGGCTCTGTTTGTAATCTTTTGAAAAAGCGTAGCCTGCCCATAAAACCACCAGTTCAGGGTCTTCTTCCAGCATGTCGATGGGGGCATTTCCATTGTATTTACTGCGGAAAGATGTATCGGCAGTCTGGTAATACGACTGAAATTCGCGTGGAAAGTTTTCACCCCACACTTCATTTCTCGGGTCAAACTGGTTGAGTGGCTTTTTAGGAACATTTACAAAAGCAGCTTCGGCGCGACGTTCAACAATCGACGATGCCAGCAAACCTAACAAAAACACCACAACAATTGTGGCAAAAAACAGTGCCCATGCAAGCCAGGGGCGTTTTTCGGTAATTTGTAATATTGAACTCATAGTTTTATTTTGATTATTTGTTTTGAATATACTCATTAATCCATTCAGGAACAGGACTTTCTGGCAGCGGAACCCGTGCGTTTGGCACACTCGAAAGACTGTTTACTCTTCCGTGTGGTGTTTCGCGATGACAATCCCAGCATTTTCTGTCGGTCATGTGGGCACTGTGTGCGGTAACGGAAGCAACAAGTTTGGGGTCTTTTAATAATTTTTCGTGACAGCGGACACAATTCTGGTGCACCACTTCTGCGCCTGCTTCATGAATAAAAATTACCTGCGGTTCGAGACGGAGTGTAAACATTGTAGCATGGCGCAACCCGTCTTTTGCCTTGAAATAATATTTATTTACAAAGTTGTTGTGCGGTACGTGGCAATCGTTGCAATGGGCAACCTCACGGTGCGAACTGTGTTGCCAGGTTGCGTATTGCGGCGACATAATGTGGCAGTTGGTGCAGGTTGCCGGATTATCAGACAGGTAAGAATGTGCCTTTGAAACATAAAACAGAAAAAGTACCAGTCCGATTAGTATTCCGGTAATCATCAGCACCGGAAAACGCCATCGTGGCGGTGGAAGTATTCTTTTAATCATTATTCGATAAAAATCGGTTAATTTCAGGTTCAAATTTATGTTCTCTTATAC
>CAZXVT010000168.1:0-10165 GCA_964644015.1 uncultured Maribellus sp. | reverse complement strand
GTTGGTAAACGGGTTGAAAAGCAGGTGTTTCTGAATGTTTACGGGCATCACCCTGACCATGGCGTCGTTGTAACTTTTGCCTGCCATCATTTGTTTTTTTAGCTGAACACCACCCGAAACAGTTCGCATGGTTGTGAGCACAGAACGCTGAACCAACCCGGCCAGCAAAACATTGGTGCCGTTGATGTAAACAGGCAACGCAGTTTCTGCTCCATTAAAAACCTGTTCTTCGGTTTCTTCCGGAATTAAAACAATGGCTTTTATGGTTCCCTGTTCAAAAAGTTCAATCGCTTCAAAAAGGCCCTGACTTTGAAAAACTACGTCAACATCAGGTGAAGCTTCAATGGCATTCCCGATTTTTACTGAAAGTGTTGAGTGGTCTTTGTCAACAATGGCGATGGGGATTTCTTTTACCGTGCTGTTTCTGAAAATAAAATACATCAGCAAAATACCGGTGAGCGGCCCGAAGAAAAGCAGGAACCTGTACGCAGGATTTTGCCGGATACGGGTAACTTCGCGGCACAAAACGGCCCACAGCGGATGTTTTGAACAAGGCATTTTTTATCGGTTTAAAGTAATAATCACCGACATACCGGGGCGCAAACCTTCAATTTTTGAAACCGGTCGGGCTTCGATTTCGAAGGATTTCAAATCGAATTCACCCGATGTTTTGGTGGCGTTCCAACGGGCAAATTCACCTGCCGGACTTACATAACTCACCTTGAAATCAAATTCCCGGTTATCCAGTCCCGGAATTTTTGCCCTGAAAGTTGAACCCATTTTAAAGTCGTTCAGCAAATCTTCACGCACAAATAAAGTCACCCAGATATCATCCAGATTTATAAGTGTAACCACCGGAAACCCCGTGTTGACAAGCTCTCCGGCTTCCACGTTGATTCCCGAAACTTCGCCGCCAGCGCCTGAATAAATGGTGGTTTCGTCGAGATAAGCCTGAACCTGTTTAATAGCCGCATCAGCTCTTTGTACAAGAGCAAAAGCAGCATCTTTATCTTCCACACGGGCGCCTTTTTCTGCTTTTTGCCATTGTGCTTTAGCGGCGTTGGCGGTCTCGCGGGCTGCTTTCATTTTTGTTTCCACCTCGTCGCGCTGCTGGGCCGGGACCACGCCCGACTCAAAAAGATTCTGAATCCGTTCAAACGATTTTTCAGCAAACTGGGCAGCTGCCTCGGCTTTTACATACAAACTGTAAGCTGCGGCAATGTCTTCTTCCTGTGCGCCGTTGATGGCTTTGCGGTTTTGTGCCGACGCTGCCGAACGGGCTGCCACTGCTTCGTCCATTTTTGCATTTACTTCGGGGCTTTCAATGCTGAAAATAAGGTCGCCTTTGTTTACTTTCTGGCCTTTTTTTACAGCAACATCCTGTACGCGGCCTGCCAGTTTCGACGAAACTTTAAACTGTGTGGCTTCTACTTCTCCCTGTAAAACGGTTGGTTTTTTCTGAAGAACCACAACCATTGTGTACCCGATAAATGCAAGAATGGCCACAATGATGGCTGATGTGATGATTGTTTTTTTACTCATGGCTGTATCCGATTATTCTGTAATTGATTCATAAATTGTATTGTTTCCCGTTGCATAGCCAAAAAATTCGCCGGGGATTCCTGCCGTTTGAAATAGTTTGGCCAGCGTGACATCATATTCGTAAAGTGTTTTTAACCGAAGCGCTTTTACCTGCGCCACTTTGGAGTGTGCCTCCACAACTGCAGTTGAATTGGTCAGTCCTTCACTGAAGGCTTTTTCGGTACTCGAAGCATATTCATTGGCCAATTCGAGCGTATTGTCGAGTTCTGTTTTTTGTTCGCGCTGTGTTTCTAGTTCCTGCGAAAGTTTAACGATGTAGGCTTTCAGGTCGTTGTGTGCTTTCTGTTCGGCATAACCTACCTGCGATATTATCGCTTCATCGGCTTTTATTTTGTGTTTGCGGTCAAAACCATCAAAAACTGTCCATTTTACACCTACACCCACGAGCCAGTCGGGCATGTAAGCCGAATAGTTTTTGTCCACAATATTGTAAGTTCCCATCATGGCAACCGTTGGATAATAATTCCCCTGGTCAGCTTTCTTTTTAATAGTAGTCAGTTCCTTTTTCCCTTCAATTTGTTTCAGCAAAGGATTGTTTGTTGTGGCATTTTCAGTCCAGAAAGTAACATCGGGCAATTGGTTGTTCATAAACAAATGATTTATAGGCTGAACAGTAACAACCGTATCGAAAGCAAGACTTGCATCGAGCCCCGCCCGGATGATTTCGATGTCGTGCCGGGCTTTTTTCAACTCTCTTTCAGCTTCGTTTTTTGATACCTGCGCATGAAGCAGTTCCACTTTGGCAATTATTCCGTTTTCGTACAATTTCTGCGCATCAGCATAATGTTTTTCCATGGACAGTAACATTTGCTCACGGACTTTTTCCACCTGCAAAGCCAGCGTTAATCCGTAGTAGCGAGACACAACCTCCGTCAGCAGTTCGCCTTCGGTGTTTCTGAGTTCTTCCTCGCTGAGTTTCACTTCAACTTTGGCGGCTTTGGTAGCGTTGTTGATTTTTCCGCCTGTAAAAACCGGCCACAAAAAATCGGCGCTCACGGTGGCAAAATTCTTATCCTGAATGGTTTCCACCCAATTGGCGTTGGAAATCTGTTCGCCACCTTCCAAAAGTTTCTTTCTAACAACCTGTGTGCTTACATTGTCGGGAAGAACCGGTACAAACTGACTGGTTGCAGGGTCGGGATTGGGAACACCTGAAAAAACGCCGTAATTGCCAAGCGTTGTATAAAGCGGTGTAATAGCGTCACGAACCGGTGTCAAATCCAGTTCCAGGTTATCCGACATTGCAATGGCTTTGGCGCTGAGTGAAACCTGGGGCAAGCGCAGTCCATTCTTTTCTGCCGATTCAAATTGTTTCTGTTTTATTTGCTGAACACCCCGCTGAATTACAGGGTTTTGCTGTCGGGCAATGGTAAATGCCTCTTGAATTGTCAGCTTTTGCTTATTTTCCTGCGACACGGCAAAAACCGGCAACAGAAAAACAAGACAATACATTGTCAAACATTGTTTTATTGTTTTCATGGCTTTTATCTTAAAACTTTTCCTGTGAGGTAAATCAGGTGTTCGGTAGCCTGATTTTTAAATGAGTTTTTTCCTTTTTGCTTTTTGAAAACGAGGTTGATGGTTTGTAAAACATTCATTATCAAAATTTGGTATAAGTCCTCCTCGTTAATTTCCCTGTCGAGTTCTCCTATTTCGTGTCCCAGATTTTTTAGTTGAATCAGTAACTGAAAAATGTTTTCTTTTATGGAAGGGTCCACCACAAAACTGTAATCGTGGGTGAGAACATACAGAAATTTGATTTTAACGGGGTTGGCATTGGCCAGCTCAATAAAATCGCGAATCATATTTTCGGTAATCACCGAAAAGGTCAGACCCTGCAAACTGAGTTCCTGAAATTTGGTGAACATTTCCTGGTAAACATCCTGCAGCAACGAATTCACCATTTCCTTTTTGCCTTTGTAATATCTGTAAAAATAACCTGCTGCAACACCGGCATCTTTTGCGATTAAAATGGCCGAAGCGCCGCCAAAACCTTTTTCAACCACCAGTTTCATGGTCGATTGCTTCAATCGTTCAATTCTTTTTAAATCAGTAATTCTTGCCATAATACCATTAATAATAAATGAATGTTCATTCATTAAACAATGCAAATGTAAAAACAACTTAATGCTCATAACTATTGCAGGACGGGCATTTCAGAAAAACTTAACAAATCGTGGAAATTCGTTTTCTCAATATTAAGAAAATGAAAAATTTTGAAATCCATTGTACACTAATTCAGAAAAACTGTACTTTTAGACCGAAAAAGTCAGGATTTGACAATGAAGAAAAATATCAAAGACAATATCATTGCTATTGCCCAGAGTACTTTCCGGAAATTTGGTTTCAGGAAAACCACAATGGACGAAATTGCCTTTGCTGCAGGGAAAACCAAAAGCACGATGTATTATTATTTCGAAAGCAAAGAAGAGGTTTTCAAAGCAGTGGTCGAAAAGGAAGTTGTTCAACTCCGCTCAGAAATACTCGATGCTGTTAACGAAAAATCAGGTGCCAAACAGAAACTGGAGGCCTATATTTTCACACGAATGAAAGGTTTCCGAAAACTTGGTAATTTTTATGAATTACTGAAGGATGAATTTCTTTCAAACCTTGAATTTGCAGAGAAAATCAGAACGGTTTATGACAGGAATGAAACAGAAACACTGGCACAGATTATCCAGGAAGGTGTTGATAACAAAGAATTTAAAAATCTTAATGCCATGCTCACGGCCCGGACAATCGTGATTGCCATGAAAGGTCTCGAAGCTCCGGCACTGATTGAAAACGACATGGATGCGTTTATGAAGGAAATTGGCGACATGATGAACATTCTTTTTTATGGAATTTGTAACTGAATTTTTTTGACTAAAAACTGACTAAAAGACGTAAATAGTCAGTATGTAATAAATAATTAGAACATTTTTAAAGAATTAAACAATGAAAACAGAAATGAATCTGCAGGATAAAAACATGATTTGTCCTGAAAAATGTAAAACAAACTCGATGGTTAAGCGCATGAATAACAAGTTGTTGTTACTTGCTTTAATACTGATTTCGGGTGTTGAAATAGCCTCGGCGCAGGAAGGTTTTAACTGGGGATTGAAAGCGGGAATCAACGCCTCCACCCAGGCAGAAATCGGAAACATTTGCGACAACAACAATTTGATTGCCGGATTCAATGGCGGACTGGTTGGCAGATTTGGATTTAACGATTGGCTGGGTGTTCGCTCAGGCCTCGATTTCCAGATGAAAGGAACCAAATGCGATGTTTTGGGTGTTGATGTTACAAACCGGGTGAATTACATGCTGCTTCCGGTAAAAGCTGAATTTTCGGCCGGCGAAAAAGCAGGTTTCAAAAACGGGCAGCGTTTGTTTTTCTCCACCGGACCGTATGCCGGTTATTTGTTGAACGCCAAAGCAATAAAGGATGATGTGACAGTTGATTTGGATACCTACAACGATTTTGATTTTGGCTGGAGCTTTGAGTTAGGTTACCAGATTCCGGTGATGAAAAAAAATACTTTGCAATTTTCACTGAATTACGACATGGGTATTTCGGAAGTTGCGGATGATACTGACAGTGAGAATAAAAGCGCTTCATTCAATGTAGCCTGGTTATTCTGAGTTTGATAGTTATGTGACTGATTCAGAGGACTTCTCTTGCGGGAAGTCCTTTTTTTTGTTGTACTGGTGTTTTACCTTCTCCTTTCTTAAACAAGTTGAACTATTTGCCGGTTTGGTGTGTCTAACTTTGCAGACGATATGAGCCCCGATTTATCGGGACGAATTCCATGTCGGTGCTATTTTTTGATT
The DNA here is from genome assembly GCA_964644015.1 of uncultured Maribellus sp. Classification (GTDB taxonomy): domain Bacteria; phylum Bacteroidota; class Bacteroidia; order Bacteroidales; family Prolixibacteraceae; genus Draconibacterium. The sequence goes on along the minus strand of CAZXVT010000168.1, from coordinate 4,750 downwards.
TAAAAGCTGAGGCTGTAACGAAAATTGCACGAACCAAGTTTGAAAATTTATAAACATGAAAACAGAAAGGCAAAGTGATGAACAGAAAAGTAAGATTTTTGATTCCGGCTTATGATATCGACATGGGCGGAATTCCTTTGAAACAGGCACTTCCCACTAACAACGTGGAACAGGTTGATCCGTTTTTGCTCCTTCATCACGCCGAATTTTCTTATACCAGCGATGCTCCCGCCTTGCACCAGGGAATCGGGCCGCATCCGCACCGCGGTTTTTCTCCGGTTACTTTTGTTGTTGAAGGCGAAGTGCATCACCGTGACAGTTGGGGCAACAACCAGGTGGCTAAAAAAGGTGAAGTTCAATGGATGCATGCCGGTCGGGGAATCATTCACAGTGAGCGTCCGTCACAGAAGCTTGCCGAAGAGAATGGAAAACAGGAAATTATTCAGCTTTGGATAAACACACCCGCTGCCAAAAAAATGCAGGAGCCGGTGTATCAATATCTGCCTGAAAAATCTATTCCGGTTTTTAATTCTGATGACAATAGGATTAAAAGCAAACTGGTGGCAGGAAATTACAAAAGATTGCACGGGAAAATAAAAACTGAATCGGAGTTGCTGATTATTTGGGCTAATGCTGAAAATAGCGGAACCGAAACTTATGCAGTGCCGGATTTGTTGAATGCAATGTTGTATGTCATCCGGGGCAATATTCGGATTTCTGGCTACGGAAAAGTAGAGGAAAAGAGCCTCGTGGTTTTTGATAATTCAGGAGATGAGATGGAAATTTCAGCTACTAATGATGCGCAGTTTTTGCTTTTGGCCGGGGTTCCGATTGCCGAAGATGTGGTGCAGCAAGGACCATTTGTAATGAATACAACCACCCAGATTCTGGAAGCCATGCGCGATTACAGGATGGGAAAAATGGGAATATTAATTGAAGAAAGGTAAAACGATGGAAAATAAGCTGGTTCATAATGTAACTGAAAATCAGTATGAATTTCATATGGGTGAGTTAGTGCCGAAAATTGAGTACATCAAATCAGGAAACAAAATTTACCTGACACACACCGAAGTTCCCTTGGAACTGGAGGGGCAGGGAATCGCTTCTGATTTGGTAAAAAAAGTGCTTGCCGATATTCAGCTACAGGAACTGAAAGTGGTTCCGCTTTGTCCGTTTGTTGACAAATATATAAAAAGGCATCCCGAATGGGAATTTTTGGTTTTTGAAGAATAGAAATTATGGAAAAAGAAATTGTAAAACACTACTCAAACGGCGAACTGACCGTTGTTTGGAAACCAGGATTGTGCACTCATTCAGGAGTGTGTGTCCGAACATTACCACAGGTTTACAACACTAAAGAGCGACCCTGGATAAAACCAGAAAATGCCACCACCGATGAACTGAAAGTACAAATCAGCAAATGTCCTTCGGGAGCGCTGAGCTATTTTATGAACGATTCAGAATAAAAAGAAGAAAAGTGATTGAGATTGGAATTGACAGTTTTGCATCGGCACCGGTAAGCAATGATAACGACAGGGCTCTTGACAATTCAATAGCTCTGACTAAATTGCTCGAAAGAATTGAACTGGCCGATAAAGCCGGTTTGCATGTTTTTGGGTTGGGCGAACATTACCGAAAAGAGTTTTTGGATGCTGCATCGCCGGTAATTATTGGTGCTGCCGCCGCCCGGACAAAAAAAATCAGGCTGACCAGTGCGGTAACTGTTTTGAGTGCTGCTGACCCGGTGCGTGTTTTTCAGAGCTTTGCCACCATCGACCTGATTTCAAAAGGCAGGGCCGAAATAGTTGTGGGGCGCGGTTCGTTTATCGAGTCGTTTCCGCTATTCGGGCTGAATCTGCAGGATTATGATGCTCTTTTTGCCGAGAAACTCGACCTGTTATTGCAGATTCGCGAAAATGAAGTTATCAGTTGGTCGGGGCAATTCAGGCCGGAACTAAAAGAACAGACCATTTATCCGCGTCCGTTGCAAAATCCAATGCCGGTTTGGCTGGGAGTGGGAGGGACGCCCGCTTCTTTTATTCGGGCCGGAAAACTCGGACTTCCGCTGATGGTGGCGGTTATCGGCGGAGAAACACACCGTTTTCGCCCGCTAATCGATTTGTACCGCGAGGCCGGTGCAAAAGCCGGGCATTCACCCGAAAAACTGAAAGTGGGCCTGCACTCACTCGGCTATGTTGGTTCAAACACCGAAAAGGCGCTGGATGAATATTATCCGGGTTATGCCGAAACCTTTACAAAAATTGGCAAAGAACGGGGCTGGCAACCGGTTACACGTTACCGTTTCGATTCACAAACAGGCCCGCTGGGAGCGTTGGTAATTGGCGACCCGGAAGAAGTGGCGGAAAAAATACGGCGCCACAGTGAAGCGCTGGGCGGCATTTCGAGATTTACCTTTCAGATGGATAACGCCGGATTAACCCATGTACAATTATTGAAAGCCATTGAACTGATTGGCGAAAAGGTGATTCCGATGGTGAACGGATAAATTCAGCCCGGCCAGCAGATTTTTAAACTGTTCTGTTGTGGTCTGGTTTTATCGCAGGAATTGTTATTTTTGTTTTCAGTGTTTTATAAAATGAAACCAATTAATGACCGAAAACAATAAAATCAATTCCAATGAAGACTAAACTTTCTCTTTTGCTTGTTTCCCTTCTTCTGACCTCAATTTCTTTTGCCCAACCTTCCGGCGGTCCTTACGGACCTGTGCACAAAACCTACGAAATCCCAAAAGTTTCAGGGAAAATATATTTTGTGGCTCCCGATGGAGATGCCCAAACAGCCGGTACCGATATTTCGAAACCCACAACACTTGAAGCGGCAATAAAAAAAGGCGTTACAGGCGATGCAATTATTCTTCGCGGAGGTGTTTACCGCACCGGAACACTGGTTTTTAACCAGGGACTTGTTTTTCAGCCTTATAAAGACGAACAGCCTTTGCTGAAAGGAACTTTTGTGGCCGACAGATGGGAGAAAGCGGGCGAAAAACTCTGGAAAACCAAATGGGAAAGATTGTTCCCGGCTGCGCCTGAAGACTGGTGGCAACGCAACCGCGAGGAAAAATTCACTCCGCTCCACCGTTTTAACGACGATATGGTTTTTGTGGATGGCCGTTTTCTGCAATCGGCCGGAAATACTGAAGAGTTGAATGACAACACCTTTTACGTTGATTACAATAACAAAGAAATTTATATCGCAATCGACCCGGCTAAGAAACTGGTTGAAATCACTGCTTTCAGCATGGCGTTTCACAGGGTGTATTACGAAGTAAACGGAATGAAAGCCGATAATGTAGGACCGAAAATCCGCGGTATCGATTTTACCCAATTTGCTGACTCCACCATTTTTGTGGAGTGTGTTGACCCGGTGGGTGTGAAAAAAGAGTCTGAAATTGGCAAGGAGGTGCAGGGAACAATCATCGAAGACTGCGCCATTTCCTGGTGTTCGCGGATTGCGATGTTTCTTATGGGCGACAAAACCACGGTACGCAACTGCCATGTAAGCAATACCAGCCGCGAGGGAATTTATGTGGTGGGTTCGGCCGATGTGCTGCTAGAAAATACGATTATCGAAAAAAACAACATCGAAAATATTACGGGTTGTTATCCGGCAGGCGTGAAGATTTTTAACCAGTGTTACCGCTGTACTGTGCGCAATAACCTGGTTACCAATATGCCCAACTCCAACGGAGTTTGGTACGATGTGGGCAATGTGGATGGCCGGTTTATCAATAACTGGGTTGAAAATGTGGGAAAACCCGAGGTCCCGGTTTCGACCAACAGTGTGTGGCCGAGTCAGAATGGTTTCTTTTTTGAAATTTCGAAAGGTGCGATTGCCGCCGGAAATGTGTTTGTAAACTGCGACCACGGAATTCTCGCACTCAATAGCAGTAATGTTGAAATCTACAACAATACTTTTGTGAACAGTATGGTTTGTATTGCCCGCGACACCCGAGCGCGCAGGGCGACCATTTTGGCTGGCACCCGGCCACTGGCCCCGATGTTGATCAACGTTTCGGACACATTTTTGTGAACAACCTGCTTACCGGCGATGCCGGTTTTGACCGCGCCCTTCTGCTGGTGTGGCAACCTGCCGTTTTGTGCGAAAAACTCAATGAAACACCACTAAAACAATTTGATAACAACGTTTTTGTAAAGCAAAACGACAGCTACAAAACACTCGCTTTCTGGAGCCCTTCAAAAGCTCAGAATTGCCAGACCGAAATAAAATCGCTTGCCGAGCTGCAGAAACTAAGCGGCGCGGCTGGTAAAAGTCAGCTTTTGGAAGGCAAACATCTGCCGCTTTTTAAAAGTGCAGTAATTAAAAACTACCAGCTTTTAAATGAATTTCCCGGCAAAGCAACCGCCACAGAAATCCCGGCCAATGTGAAAAAACTGATGGGAATATCGGCTGAGTCGAAAGGGTCTGTTGGAGCTTACAAATAATTGTAGGAGAGAATATTTTAAGGTAAAAAAGGATTCTATCTGTTCAAAAAGATGGAATCCTTTTTCTCTATTGTTTAAGACGATAACTAGTATATTCCTTGTGTGGAGGTGCGAAAAAAGTTTATTTGAGAATGAATTTATCAAATTCATTCTTCAATCCCTCGTATAGATTTAAGCTGTTATACAGAAAAATTATAATATCAGCTTTTAAGTTTTTTTCATCTATTCCTACTCCTTTATTCGCTAAAAAACCTAGACCATTTCTATACAATTGCTCATCATATCCA
>CAZXVT010000167.1:0-10318 GCA_964644015.1 uncultured Maribellus sp. | reverse complement strand
AAGTAAAATTTCATGTCACTAAATATTAACGATTAACGATTGCAGATTTTTGATTTCAGATTTCTTTCTTTCAAATCGAAATTCAGCATTCGTTAATCTTCATTCGTTAATCAACTTTTTTCAACGAAATCGCTCCTGTCGGGCAGCCGCCGGCCACTTTTTCGGCAACCAGTGTAATGCCTTTGTCGAGCGCTTCGTTAAACGGAATATTGATTTCCACGTCGAAACCCCTTCCAATATAGGTAAAACCCAGCTCTTCGCCATATTTCTCCGAAAGCCGCACACAAATTCCGCATTTGATGCATTTCTGCGGTTCGTAAATAACGAGGTCGTGGTTGTTTTGTTTGGTGATGTTGCGACGCTCGCTGGTTTTAAACCGTTTCTGGTCGGCATTGTACTGGTCCGAATACTCGCGTAGTTTACAGTTGTCGATGGCGCGACAGTCGCAGTGCAGACAGCGTTTTGCCTCTGCAATCGCCTCTTCGGTGGTAAAACCTGAATAGCCACCTTTAAACGGAAACATCCTTTTCCCCGGCACTGATTCTTTCAGGTACTCCGAAAACTCGGCACTGACCAGTTTCCCAAAGCGCGAATTAAAAATGCGGGGTTCGCCGGTTGGCTGCTGTCCGTTAAAAAACTGCATCACCGAAAATGCCACCTCTTTTCCCTGACCGACCGAACGCACTGCCAATCGCGACGAACGGATGATATTGCCCACCGCAAAAACTTTGGGGTCCGAAGTCTGGTACGAATCTTTGTCGGCGATAATTCCTTTTGGTGTTGATTTCAAACCGAAGAAACCGCTGTTTTCCGGCAGAACTCCGGTGGCCAGAATCACAGCATCGAAATCTGTTTTTAGTTGCTGAAATCTGACCGTGTCAATTTCGGCGTTTCCTTTAAACTGAACTCCGGTTGCAAGAATTGCTTCAATTTCCTTATCCAGAATTTCTTTTGGAAGTAGTTCTTCGGAAATGGAAGCTCTCAGCAAACCACCCGGTTTTTCGTTTTTATCGAATAAAGTAACCTGAACACCTTTTATCTGCAGGTAGTACGAAGCCGCCAATCCTGCCGGACCTGAACCAATTACTGCCACTTTTTTCCCTGTTGAAGCAGCTTTTACAATTTCAGGTTCCTGACCTTCGTAGCCGGTGATTCTTTTTAACAGGCAAATCGAAATAGGTTCGTCAACTGTTTTGCGGTGACAGGCACCTTCGCATGGGGCGGGGCAGATGTGGCCCAAAACCGCAGGCAGTGCGATATCGCGTTTGACCACTTCCAGTGCTTCTGTCATTTTTCCTGACGCAATCAGCCGGTTCATTTGCGGAATGTTCATGTGGGCCGGACAAGCAATCTGGCAGGGCGCTTCGCAGTCGCCGACATGCTCGCTCAACAACAGTTCAAGCGCAGTTTTCCGTGCCTCGCTGATTTCGGCATCGTCAGTAATAATTTCCTGTCCTTCGGAAGCCTGCACCGAACACGACGGAAAAAGCCTGCCCGAACCGTCTTTCACCAGGCACAACATACACGAAGTAAAATGTTCCAGTTCGTTGTGCCAGCACATGTTCGGCACGTGAATTCCCAGTTTTTCCGCAGCCTTCATCACGGAAGTGCCTTCTTCAACCTGGATTGTGGTGTTATTTATTTTAAGTGTAATCATGTTAAAATTGTTACGTGTTCCGGGTTTCGTGTTCTGGGTTCGCTTCATTCCAATGATTATCAACGTAATCAATGAATTTGTTAATTTTTCTGCCTAAAGAATCATATTCGTTGATTAATTCAACCAGTTTCTTTGATTCAAAATGAATTTCATCAATCATAGTCAGTTGAGAAATTGCCTCATCGCAGGATGAATGTGCATAAACAAGAAATTTCAGGAATTCATTTTTGTACCTGTTTCTGCCGTAACCTTCTACAATATTGTCTTTAATACTTTTTGTTGACCGTCTGACCTGGCTTCCCTGTTCGTACATTTCATAATTTGGAAGAGTTAAAGTCATTTTGTGAACTTTAATTGCCAACGAATATGACATTTTATAAATCTCCAAATCTTTATAACTTTTCATTTTTCTCTTTCATTTCCTTTTTAACCTGTAACCCGCAACCCGTAACCCGTAACCCGCAACGCGTTCTCACTTCACATCAATCGCATCCTCGGGGCAAACGGCGCGGCAGGCGTCGCATTTGATGCAAAGCGAGGTGTCGATAAAATGCTTTTCGTGGGGTTTGAAAGCGATGGCATCCACCGGGCATTTTTGCGCACACAATGTGCAGCCAATACATTTGTCGTTTACCGAATAGGTTATCAGACTGGTGCATTTTCCGGTCGGACAAACACCGTTGATGTGCGCCTCGTATTCGTGCCTGAAATATTTCAAAGTACTCAGAATCGGGTTGGGCGCTGTTTTGCCCAAACCACACAAGCTGCCTTTTTTTGTCCAATGTGCCAGTTTTTCCAGCTCTTCGAGGTCGCCAGGTTTGCCTTTTCCGCTGGTGATATTTTCAAGAATATCAAGCATTCTTTTGGTTCCGACGCGGCAAAAAGTACATTTCCCGCACGATTCGTCCTGTGTAAACGACAGGAAAAAACGGGCGATGTCCACCATGCAATCCGTGTCGTCGAGCACCACCAATCCACCCGAACCCATCATGGCGCCCATTTCGGTAAGTGATTCGTAATTGATGGGCGTTTCAGCATATTCAGCCGGAATACAGCCACCCGACGGGCCGCCAATCTGTACTGCCTTAAATTTGCGGCCGTTGGCAATGCCGCCACCGATTTCTTCCACCACCTGCCGGATGGTGATTCCCATCGGAACCTCAATCAGTCCGCCACGTGCCACTTTTCCGGCCAGCGCAAAAACTTTGGTTCCTGAATTTTTTTCGACACCGATATTTTTGAATTTTTCTGAACCCTCGCGAATGATATACGAAACCTGTGCGTACGTTTCCGTGTTGTTCACCAGTGTGGGTTGTCCCCATAAACCTTTTTGCGCCGGAAAAGGCGGACGGATGTGCGGAAATCCGCGGCTGCCTTCAATCGAAGCAATTAACGCAGTTTCCTCGCCACACACAAACGCACCGGCACCTTCGTAAACCTGCAGGTTCAGGCTAAAACCAGAACCGAGAATATCGTCGCCCAAATAGTTGTTTTCGTAACAAACCTCCAGCGCTTTGCGGATGCGTTTTACCGCCAGCGGATATTCGGCCCTGATGTAAAAATATCCCTCGTGAATGCCGGTTGCATAAGCCGCAATGATGATTCCTTCGATAACACGGTACGGGTATGACTCAAGCAACATGCGGTCCATAAACGCGCCGGGGTCGCCCTCGTCGCCATTGCAGATGAGGTATTTTGATTCCGATTTTTCTCTTTTAACGAGTTCCCATTTTACACCGGTCGGGAAACCGGCGCCACCCCTGCCACGCAGTCCGCTGTTTTTTATTTCGTTGAGCACAGCATCGGGCGACAGCAGTTTGAACATTTTTTCCAGCGCTGAAAAACCGCCGCGTGTTTTGTACTCGTTGATATCAACCGGGTTGATGATGCCGCGGTATTCGGTGGCAATGGGAACCTGGCTGCCCAGAAACGAGGCAACCGGTTTTTCGCGCATGCTGATTTCGTAACGTTCCACACCTTCCCAATGGCGGTCGGTTTGAATATCTTCGGCAAAATTGAAGAGTTTGTTTTTGAGTTTTGAGATGAGCGACGGTGGTTCGAAGTGGGTTTCCACAATCTTTTTTACATCCTCGGGTTTTACTTTGGCGTACAGCGTGGGCTCACCTTCGTTGGGAACAATTTCAACCAGCGGCACCTGGTGACACATTCCCACGCAACCCACGTGTTTCAGTTTAACCCGCAGATGGTTTTCACCCGCCACTTTTTCCACCTCTTTGCGGATTTCGTCGCTGCCGCTGGCCACACAACACGAGCCCAGACCGATGCGGATTTCACCTTTGATTTCTGAACCATCGGCATGACGGTATTTTTTTGCTTCAGGTTTTCCCTGCTGGCTTTCGAAATCGGCAACTACCTGGTCAACCTGGTCGGCAGCCACGTGGCCGTAAGTAATTCCGTCAATCTGAACTACCGGCGCCAGTGTGCAGCAACCCAGACAGCTTACCTTTTCGAGCGTGTAATCGCCGTTTTTGTCGGTGTCTTCGTTTTCTTTCAGGTTGAAATGGCGTTTAAAAGCATCGTGAACCAGCGTGGCGCCTTTTACGTGACAAGCTGTTCCCACGCAGATTTTAACAATGTGTTTGCCGACAGGATGCATTCTGAACTGCTTGTAAAAACTGGCCACCCCGATGATTTCCGCAGCTTTGATGCTGGTTTTTTCTTCCAGGTAACGCAGCGCTTCTTCGGGCAGATAGTTGTATTCGTCCTGAATGGCCTGCAAAACCGGAATCAGGCTCTTTTTGGAAGAACCTTTTTCAGCAATTATTTTGTCGATATTTTGAAAATTATCTGTCATTTTTTTTCTCTCGCAAAGGCGCGGAGGCGCTAATCCTTCTGTTTAAAAAATATACTGAAAAACATAAAAATTCCACCAGCCAAGCAAAAACCAGTAAAAAAACCAATTAACTCTTTATTCATTTTGACAGATTCTTCAATTAAAAAGTGAATTATGATTGCTGCAAGAATAAGCAGAATGGATATTATTAATTTTTGTATTTTATTCATATTCAATTAAATTGTTGTTGTTATTGTGAAAAAAAGTTATACTATTTTTAAAGCTCTCATCATTCACTTTTAAAAGCTTTCCCCCTGCGGGGGAACGGGAAGGGGGCTTTATTTCCCAATACAATACAGATTCTTATCTCCTCTTATGTAAATTTTTCCGTTGGCGAAGGCGGGCGTGGTTCCGGCATGTTCACCAAGTTTGTTTTCAGAAATCAGTTTCATTTCCTTGCCAAATTCGTAAATCCGCATTACACCGTCGTTGTCCATCATGAAAATTTTTCCATCGGCATACACCGGCGACGAATAAAGGGTTTTGCCCACATCGTGTTCCCAGTATTTTTCACCTGTTTTCAGGTCGTAGCAGGCAAGCACGCCGTAACTTGTAGCAATTACCACCAATCCGTTGTATGCCAGCGGACTTGATGCTTCAGGCAGATATTCGTCGGCTTCCCATAGAATGGCTTTTGTGTTTACATCAATGGCCACCATTTTGGCGTATTCGTTGGCAGCCACCACAATCCCGTCGGCAAAACCGACTGACGGACCCACTTCACCCATCATACATTTTACCTGCCAAAGCTCTTCCCCTGTTTTTATATCATAGCCAGCCACAATCGGGTCGGCAGTCAATACAAGCTGGTATTTTCCGCCCACGTTGGCCAGTACCGGACTTGCCCACGAAATTTTTGACGACCGGGTTTTTTCCCAGACAGTCTCACCTGTGTCGGTTTTCAGTGCCATCACTTTTCCGCCGCGGTTTGTGTCGTACTGAACAAACAGTTTTCCATCCCAAACGATGAGCGAGGAAGAGTGTCCGTAGTGATTATCCGGAACACCGAGATTTCGCGCCCAAACCCGGTTGCCGTTTATATCGAAGGCAATCACATCGCCGGTGCCAAAAATTGCATAAACGTTGTTACCATCAGTGGCGAGGGTGGGAGCGGAGAGGCCCGTATCGGCAGTTACTTTAGGCGGATTGGCAGGAGAACCCTGGATGTTGTCAGCTTTTCCAGTCCACAGCAGTTTTCCGGTTGCACGGTCGAAACAATACACTTCACGCGACTGGTTGTCGGAGCCGGAAATAAATATTTTGTCGCCCCAAATCACAGCCGAATTATAACCATGTTTCGGAATTGCAGTTTTCCATGCGATGTTTGTCCCTGCAGCGCCATCCCATTTTGTGGGAATGTTTTTGTGATAGGAAATGCCCTGACCAAATGGACCGCGGAATGAATTATGGTTGTTTTTTATGTTTTGCGCACTCAACACAACGGCTGCGGTAGCAACTTCTGTTTTTGCCGAATCGGTTGAAACAACAGCAGCAGCAGAATCTACAGAGGTTACAGCCTGAATAGAATCGGTTTTTGCAGCACCCACCTCAATCACCTGGATTCCTTCGTCGTCAGGTTGAGATTCGTTTTCAGCCACGGCTGAATCGACATTGTATTTGTCGAGATAATTGACCGAGGCAAAAGAAGCTGCAAAAGCCAGCACAAAAATCACCGCTCCAACGATGATGATTCCTTTTTGTGCCAGAATGCGGCTGGCGATTTCATTTTCAACCACTTTTTCAGGGGCCTCGATTTTTGCTTTCGCCGAATAGTACGTCCGTAGCGCAAATGCAAGAATCACAGCTCCAAAAAGAAGCAGCAGCGCACCAGTTTGAATCTGCCACTGGCTGTTGAAATAAGCTTTCCTGGCGAGCAAATCGTAACTACGGATTTCAGCTTTTAGCCCGTCGTTGTTGGGGTCGTCTTTTAGTCGTTCGACCAGAACCTCAAGCGCTTTGCTATCAATAGGGTCAGCTTTTGAAATCTGCCAGAAGTTCAGCAACAGCAGCAGCGCCACCACCGAGCAGAATATTCCGGCAATAATGGCGATGTTTTGAGCGAGTTTTATTTTATCAGTGTTGGTCATATTCTTAGTTGAACTTTTTCTTTTTTCAATCTTGTTTTTGTTTTGCGGCGCATGGTTGCTTTTGATTTTCAATCAACTTTACTGGATGCACCTAAATTCTCTTTTTTATTTCGTTTCCCCCGGGTTTCAACCCGGGGTTATTCATATTGAACCCTTTCAGGGTTCTGTTTTGAACTCTCTTGTTTCCCGTAGTTTTTACCTACGGCAATTTTTGTTGAACTCCTTTCAGGTTTCTTATTATTTAATAGCTTCAAATTTCATTTAACTTCATGATCGCGGTTACAAATCACGACACTCATTACTCATTCACCCATTAACTCAATAACTCATTCACTAACTTACTTCTCCACCGGGCAATAATTCATACAGCGGGCGCAACTGAAACAGTTTCCGCGGTGGGGTTCGTAGTCCTGACGTTTACGGAAAACCACTGTGTTCAACAGAGTCATTCCGATGACCAATCCCATAAAACCACCGGCAATCATGCTGCCGATGTAAAATTTACCACGAATAACTTCGGCTTCTTTTACCAGTGTTTCCAGTGTTTTTCCTGATGAAAGGAAAGTCTGTACGTCAATATTTTCGGTGTCGTTTTTGATTTCAGGATTTGAAATCAGCAACTCTGCCAGGTAAACATCAGGATTCGCTTTCGAAAGGAAGGTGTGCGATTTTGCCCCCACAAAAACGCCAAGTGCCAGCCACAGCGGAATAACCAGCGCGTATGTGAGAAATCTTTTAGGTCCGAGTCCTGATTTGATGACTTCCTTCTCGTTGGTTGGGTAGTCGATGGCATCGAACGGACACGAGCTGGCACACAGTTTACATTGAATACATTTTGAAGGTGTTATCGCCATGTGCCGGCGTGAAAACCGCGACATCCAGCTCAGCAAAACGCCGTATGGACAAAGAAACCGGCAATACGGACGGGCCACAAACATGCCCATCAGTAAAAACGAAATGCCTAAAACCACCATGTGGAATTTAGCATCCATGCGGAAAATCCCCACAAACGGGTCGTAGCGGCAGATGATAAAATCGGTGCCGGTGGCAGCAAAAAGTACAGCCAGCGACAGGTATAAATAGGGGATGAGTCCCAATGTTTTGTTCAGCCATTTGGGTAAACTGATGGGTTTTATAATCACCACATCCTGAATAGCTCCCAGCGGACAGGCACCGGCACAAAATGTACGGCCGACAAATAACGTAAATGCCAAAGGCAATATAAAAAACAAAAGTGCTGTCAAAGAAATAGCATAGTTCGGGTCGGTAAACGACAGCACCATATTTTGAATGGAACCGATGGAACAGATGCATCCTTCGCGGTAAAAACCAAAATAAACCAGTGTGAAAAGCGACACCCACAAAACACCTTGCCGCGACCGTTTTTTCAGCACCAGCCAACTTGTCAGCGAGAGAACAACCAGTAAAACCGCCACATCGAAATATTCAAGTGCCAAAGCCCGGGGTTCGGGAGTGATGGTGGAGGGTTGCTCGTAACCGGTGGCAAATTCGGGTTTTGGGAAACGCTGCTGCTGGGCTGAAGCCAATGAAAAATTGAAAATTAAAAATGAAAAAATGAGGAAAAAGCTCCTCTTACTCTCACTGGAGGGGAGAAACTTTTGGAAATATTGAAAGTTGATTGGATTTTTCATTTTCAGTTCACGCTTTGGGTTTGTTGGTGAAGTCGCCTTTTACTTTGTAAGCTTCGCTGGCTTTTACCCGTTTAATGGCATTTGAAGGACAAACACGGGCGATTGCGCATTCGTTGCAGTTATCGCAGATATCATGAATAATCTGCAGGTGCAGCGAGCCGTTGCCAAAAGAGGTGCAGCCTTTTACACATTTTGCACAGCCAATGCACAAATCTTCGTTGATAATATATTCAAAATAAGGTTCTTCGATAAACCGGCGTTCGATGGCGGCAGTGGGACAAAGCTGGTTTTCAGCGGCTGTGTCACGGGCAATGGCACCAGGTTTCAGGTAGCCGCCGCACAAATCGCAATAGCCGCACAGCGCGTATGCATGCACGCATTTTACTGCCGAAGGTTTTTTTACACAGTCGGTGGCACAGCGGCCACACTGGGTGCATTTAAACGGGTCGATTTGCCAGACGTAATCATCGCCGGTAACCCTGCGTAAAGCTGCAGCGCTAACAGTTCCGAGCGAAAGCAGTAACGAGAGCCTGACTCCGTTTTGGATGAATTTGCGGCGGTCTTGTGTCTTATTGTTTTCCATATCTCAAAATCACTGGGCCTGCTTTTCAAACAGCGGGCCGGGTTGTAGTTGGTTCGCGCATCCCCGGGTTAAAACCCGGGGCTATTCATATTTCACTCCTTCGGAGTTATTTTTTTAGTCTCTTTTGCCTGTGGCAGTTCACATTTGGCAAATTTTCCGCATGTTTTGCAGGTTGGCGATTCGGTGCAGGCGGCTGATACTTTTTTGTTGACAATCAGGTAGCCCGCCGAGGCGGTAATTCCGCCCAGAATCAGAAGGCGTCCTGCTGTATTGAAAAAATCTTTTCGGTTCATGGTTCTGTTCAGCTTTTCGTTTTGCGGTGCATAGTTGGCTGGCCTTTCAAACTACAGCTGTGGATGCACCTTTGTTTTTTTCGCTTTTATCCCCGGGTTGTCCCGAAATTTCGGGACCGGGGTTATTCATATCGAACCCTTTCAGGGTTCTCGTTGCTATTTTTCGTTTTACCGCAGGTTACACCTGCGGCTATTTTTGTTTCACTCCTTCGGAGTTGTGTTTCTTCATTCAGTTTTTACAAAAGTCTTGATACTTGATTCTAATTATCTTGTTTCTCTTTCTCAATACTTATGTCTCATTACTCACTACTTTTTCTCAAATACCCGAATCATCTTTTTGTCGAAGTCGAGGGCGTAAATGTTGCCGGTTGCATCGACGGCTACATCGGGTGCTTCGCCTTCGGCTTTAAATTTTGTGGGAGCGGCTACCACGCAATCAAATTCGCCGGATTGTTTGTGGATTTTTATCCGTACCAATCCTTTTTCGCTGGTCAGAAAACGACCGTCAGGCAAAAAGCAAAAATGGGCAGGGTTGCAACAGCCACTAAAACCTTCAATCAGCATACTTGTGTTGTTCCAGTGTTCGCGAAGATTTCCCTCTTCGGTATAATTTTCAAGTGAATGCAGACCCGGATTCACCACCCACAAATCACCGTCGGTATTAATGTCGAGGTCGAAATAGGGACTTGGAATAATAAACCCATGCAACTCACCTTCGGCAGCTTTTCCATCAAATGAAGCTAATAATTGTCCGTCGGGGTTGTACCGGTGCACTTTTCTGTTTCCGGCATCGGCTACAAAAACATCAGTTTCAGAGGCGACGATGGCAGTTACCAGTGCGCTGTCGATAAGCGCAGGCCAGGTTTTCAGCAGGTCGCCCGATTTGGAAAAAACATGTACCGCATTTTCGATTGAAATAAAAATTTGCCTGTTTGCAACCTCAATTGCCTGTGGTTTTCCGGTTAATGCAATTTCCTGAATCAAACTGCCATCGAGGCCAATCACCTGGATTTTGCTGTCTCCGACCAGGTATATTTTTTCATCCGAAACATTTATTGCCATCGGCTTTTCGAAAGTGATGCGGTAGTTTTTAGTTTCTTTATAATGAATCAAAGTGGAATCCACTGTTTTAAAATTATCGACGTTGTATTCAAAGGGATTCGGACCAGTTTTGTCGGGCTTGTCGCTCAGG
>CAZXVT010000166.1:7694-10373 GCA_964644015.1 uncultured Maribellus sp. | reverse complement strand
AAAATTATCATTTTAAATTTGCTTTTTAACACAGTTCATTCCGATGCGAAGCGAGGAATCTCATAAAATTAACCGGATAGTATTTAAAAAATATTATTCAACCCTTATCAGGGTTGTTTTCGGGATGTTCTGACAACCCCGGGCTTTGCGCGGGGCTATTATTGTTAATGTCCTGTGGACATTTTTTATCCTGAAGGGATTTAATAATAATAGCCTCGGGTGTAACCCGTGGTAGTGAACAGACCAAAACCTGAACCCCAAAGTGGGTTCAACATCTGATCCACAAGATTAATCTGGGGTTATTTAAAAACTTCCGAACCCTTATATTTCTTCAAATTTTGGTAATTTTATTTGTCCTAAAATTTAACGGAAATGAAAGTGGTGGTGGTTTTATTTTCACTTTTGATCAACCTCCTTTCTGTTATTCAATGTTGCTCACAAGATCCGAAAACAAAGGGTTTAAGAAAACCTGCCGTTGCCGGAACCTTTTATCCGGCTGACCCGGCTGAACTCAGAAACCAGCTTTCCCTTCTTTTTGATAAAGTCAAACCGGAGAAACCGGAAGATAATATTGCCGCGCTGATCGTTCCCCATGCCGGGTATGTTTTCTCGGGCGAAGTGGCAGCTTCGGGTTTTGCCAGGCTCGATCCCGACCAAGAGTGGGAGCATATTTTTCTGATTGGCACCAGCCATCATGTTTCGCTCGACGGGGCTTCGGTTTATACAGCCGGCGATTTTCAAACCCCACTCGGAATTGTAAAAGTAGATACTGAACTGGGCAAAAAACTGTCAAAAGAAAGCCCGGTTATCAGTTTTGTGGCTTCGGCACACGAAAAGGAGCACAGCCTCGAGGTGCAGCTTCCGTTTCTGCAATACCATCTGAAAAAGCCTTTTAAAATAGTTCCGATTATTTTGGGAACACAGTCGGCTGAAACCTGTAAAATGATTGCTGATGCTTTGAAACCGTATTTCAACAGCCAAAATTTGTTTGTTATCAGTACCGATTTTTCGCATTACCCGACTTACAACAATGCTGTGAAATACGACAAAATCACCGCTGACGCCATTGCGTTTAATTCACCTGCCATGTTTGTGGAGGCACTGCTGGGGAACGACAAAAAAAACGTACCCAACCTGGCTACCAGTTGTTGCGGCTGGAGTTCGGTGCTTACCATGTTGTACCTCACTTCTGCCGATCCTGAAATTAAAGCTGAACACCTAAAATACCTGAATTCGGGCGACACCCAGTTGGGTGATAAAACAAAAGTGGTGGGCTATCATTCATTCGGTTTTAAACGAAATGAAAAATCAGAAACCTCTTTTTATCTTGATGAAAAAAGCAAAAAATTTCTGCTGAAAGTGGCCCGCGAGTCGATTGAAACCGGGCTCGAAAAACATCCCTACCCGTTTTATACCGGGGCTGAAATTCCGGATCAGTTGAAAACGCCCTGCGGGGCTTTTGTTACGCTGAATAAAGACGGAAAATTGCGCGGCTGTGTAGGCAGGTTCACTCCCAATAAACTTTTGTACCAGGTGGTGCAGGACATGGCCCGGGCGGCCGCTTTTGAAGATACCCGCTTTGAACCGCTTGAAAAGCAGGAACTGAATGAGATTGAAATCGAAATTTCGGTATTGACGCCGTTGAAAAAAATCGGTTCGGCCGATGAATATGACATTCAGAAAAATGGAATATACATGGTGAAAGGCAACCGGAGCGGAACATTTTTGCCGCAGGTGGCACACGAAACCGGCTGGACCAAAGAAGAACTGCTGGGGCATTGTGCCCGCGACAAAGCTGGCATTGGCTGGAACGGCTGGAAAGATGCCGACCTGTTTACCTACGAGGCGCTTGTTTTTGGTGAACGCGAACTGAAAGACTCCGGGAAATGAACACTGCCTACCCGCTATTTCCTGTCACAGTGCTCACGCTGTTTGCCTGGTTGGTCACCCGGCTTTTTGCTTTCTGGGAGATTTTCCCGCTGAAAACCCATCGTAAATTCTGGAATTATCTTTTGCTGATCACCTTTCTTGTTTCGGGTTTGCTTGGATTGCTCAGCGTGGTGAAAGTAAATTATAAACTCGAAATTCCGGGATATGAAAATTATCTGAAATGGCATGTTTCGTTTGGGATTGCGATGGTGATTATTTCCTTTTTACACCTTTCATGGCACCTGAAATATTATTTCAGTTTTTCAAAAGATAAGAATATTCCGAATGTAAATATTAAACCTGCGATTACTGAATCTGAAATCCTTCATTTGAAGGTTTTGCTGTTTTTACTGGGTTTTTCCACCATCATCTTGCAAGTGGTTTTTATACGAGAATTTATTACAGTTTTATCGGGCAATGAATTGGTAACGGGAATCGTCCTTTCGGGCTGGATGCTGCTCACCGGTTGGGGAGCGCTGGCAGGCAGCCGGTCTGATTTTGCAAGATTCAGCATCCGGCGCGGGTTTGGGTTGCTGGCAGCTACCCCGATGCTGACCATGTATTCGGTGGCTTTGCTTTACTGGCTGAAGAAAATGTTGTTTCCACCTGGTACTGAGGCCGGACTGGATGCCACGCTGATTGCCGTATTCCTGCTGCTCTTTCCGGTTTGCTTTTTGTCGGGCTGGCTTTTTACCTGTTTTTCTGCGCTGTTTTCCGGAATCAAAAACGAAAATCTGACCGGAAAGTCGT
>CAZXVT010000166.1:0-7684 GCA_964644015.1 uncultured Maribellus sp. | reverse complement strand
GGCTTGTTTTTCGGGATTTTAGCCGGACGTTTTTTCGATACTTTTGCCAATTTAACGCTGGTTTCATCAATTGTTCTTCTGTCAGCATTTTTTGTTCTGAAAGCCGAACGGAAAATCATCCGGTTTGCATTTCCGGTTGCTGTATTTTTCCTGATTGTATTAATCACCATTGTAAACCCCGGCAGGCAATTTGTTAAAATGTTATACCCAAATCAGGAAATTTTAAAAAACAGGGTGACACGGTACGGCAACCTGGTGGTAACGGAGCAAGCCGGACAGCAGAATGTTTATGAAAACAACGATTTGCTGTTTTACACACATAACCTGATGCAAAACGAGGAAGCAGTACATTTTGCGATGGTTCAGCACAAAAATCCCAAAAGCATTTTGCTGATTTCCGGTGCAATTGCCGGGATGATACCCGAAATCGAAAAATACGGGGTCGAAAAAATCACCTGTCTGGAAATAAATCCTGAAATATTCCGTGCTTTCAGCAGTTTTTCAGATTCAATGGCTCATGAAAAGAATGTGGAGATTGTCAAGTGTGATATCCGGACTTACATTAGCCGCACCCATCAGCAATTTGATGTGATCCTGATCAGTCTGCCGCCACCTTCCACACTCGGAATGAACCGGTTTTACACGGCAGGATTTTTTGAACTGCTGAAAAAAAGATGTACTGAAAATTCAGTAATCTGCACAGGTTTGCCGTCCACCGCCAATTATGCCGAAGGAAACGCGCTGGATGCAAACGCCTCGTTTTGGAAAACGTTGGGAGTTTGTTTTCAGAACCGACTTTTTTTACCCGGTGAAAAAAACTATTTTCTGGCTTCCGACGGAGATTTGTCTCCCAGTATTGCAGGAATGATTGCCAGTCGTGGAATTGAGAATGAATATGTCAATCAGTATTATCTCGATGATGCTTTGCTGGCTCAGCGCAGCGAATCTGTCGTTTCCCGGTTTTCTGAAAATGCACAGATCAACGAAGATTTTAAACCGGTAATGTTTATCAGCCAGATGGGACACTGGCTCAGTGTTTTCGGTGGAAAATTAAAATGGCTGGTTTTTTTCCCGGTTCTGCTTTTTGCGGGTGGTTTTCTGAAACAGGACAAAATTACAGCCGGACTTTACACAGCAGGCTTTACGGCCGCTTCACTCGAAGTGATTTTGTTGCTGGCCTACCAGGTTTGGTTTGGTAGTATTTATCTCGAAACTTCACTTTTTTTTGCAGTTTTTATGGCAGGTCTTGCCACAGGAAGTTATTTTGAAGTGGGAGTCGTGAAAAATCTTTTAAAACGATATTATCTTTTTCAGTTGGCATTGGCGGTGCTTGCTTTAATTCTTCCGGTTTTGCTCGCAGTTGCCGCTAAAATTGCGGTTCGGGAAATACCAGCGAGAATCTTGTTTTTCATGTTGGTTTTTGGGGCTGCTTTTGTAGTGGGCAATGTTTTTCAACTGGCGACAAAACTTCAAAATGCGGGATTCGGGCAGATTTCGGGCCGGAGTTACAGTATCGATCTGGCTGGTTCAGCACTCGGGGCTTTTATCACGGTTATGGTTTTCCTGCCACTGACAGGTATGATTTTTACAAGCCTGATTCTGGCCGGATTAAACATTCTCAGCGGATTGCTGGCCTTTTCAGCCCGAAAACAATTATGAATTTGCAATCGTAATGAAGATTGATTGGAAGGAATAATTATTTAAAACTTTGTGCACTCTGTGAATCCTCTGTGAAACTTTGTGTAATTAATTGTTCGACAGAGAACCACCAGGAAGATACAGAGAACCACCAGGAAGATACAGAGAACCACCGGGTAAAAAGAATTATAATATGGATAAACGACAATTTGTAAAAACGTTGATTTTCGGCACAAGCGGGTTTTGCTTTTGTAATCCGGGAAATGTTGCTGCCACTGTTTTGCCCGCACCCGAAGTGGGGAAGAAATGGACAAAGGAAGCGCTGTTTTACACCACAACACCCAAAGGAATCCGCTGCCTTATCTGTCCGAACGAGTGCGACATCAAAGAGGGCGAAACCGGAGATTGTCACAACCGGTTGCACAAAAACGGTAAACTGTATTCCATTGCATACGGAAATCCGTGCGCTATTCATGTCGATCCTATTGAAAAAAAGCCACTTAACCATTTTCTTCCGGCCAGCAAAGCTTTTTCTATTGCCACTGCAGGTTGCAACCTGGCCTGTTTGAACTGCCAGAACTGGACTATTTCGCAAAAAAGTCCTGCAGAAACAAAAAATTATGACCTGTTGCCCGACAAAGTGGTGGAAAGCTGCCTTGAAAACAAATGCGAATCGATTGCCTACACTTATTCCGAACCCATAACTTTTTACGAATACACCCACGACACCTCAGTATTGGCGCGACAGGCAGGCATCAAGAATGTGCTGGTTTCAGCAGGGTACATCAACAAGGAGCCACTGCTTAACCTTTGCAAAGTTACCGACGCTGCCAACATCGATCTGAAATCTTTCAGTGATGAAATTTACCTGAAGCTGAATGCCGGTAAACTGCAACCTATTCTTGATACGCTGGTGACCATGAAAAACGAGGGAGTCTGGCTCGAAATTACCAATCTCGTTGTTCCATCGTGGACCGACGATCTTGAAATGATTAAAAAAATGTGTGGTTGGCTGGCTAAAAACGGATTTGCCGAAACGCCGCTGCATTTCAGCAGGTTTCAGCCATTGTACAAACTCACCCAGTTGCCGCCCACTCCAGTAAATATACTGATAGCTGCACGTGATATTGCCGTCAAAGAAGGATTGAAATATGTTTATGTGGGCAATGTTCCGGGTGCCGGAAATGAAAATACAATGTGCCCAAAATGCAACAAACTGGTGGTTGAACGACGGGGATATTCCATTGTTCAGAACTATATAGAAAAGGGAAAATGTAAATTCTGCCAGGCTGAAATAGCTGGTGTTTGGAGATAACTGTTTCTGCGCTTGCGAAATACTTCAGTTCTCATTTTATTTCTCTCTTAACTAAACGGCATCGAATTCTGTATGATCAAAATTCTGATTATACTTGCTGAATAATATTATTTTAGCAGCCGGACATTAACTTTTTAAGATGAGGAAATCAGTAATTATCGTTGGTGCAGGGATTTCAGGTCTTACTGCGGGCTTCTATTCACAACTCAACGGATTTAATTCAACTATATTTGAATCACATAAATCTCCGGGTGGCTTGTGCGCTGCGTGGACAAGAGAAGGATATATTTTCGATGTCAGTATGCAAATGGTAATGGGTTCTCATTCGGGACCATTAAACCAACTGTGGGGAGAATTAGGAGTATCTCATAATTTCAGGTTTCATTATTATAAAGAGGCATTGCATATTGAAGGAATGGGGGAGAAACTTAGTTTCAGTGCCGACAGAAAAAAGACTGAAAGAGAAATGATAGCAATTTCTCCGGATGATGCTCCATTAATAAAAGAATATATTGGGCTGATATTCGGACGCGACCTGTCAAAATCCTCGTCATTAAAACCCTATGAACTACAAAATGGAATTGACAGGTTGAAATCTTTTCCGTATCTGATTCCTTTGCTACCGGTTTATCTAAAACACAAATCTGCAACTATACAGGAGTTCGCAGAGAAATTGAAACATCCATTTCTTCGGATGGCAGTGAGGTTTTTTATTGATTTGCCGGGCTGGCCAATGCCGGATTTTCCGCTGGCATTAATGACGGGATTCATGAAAAGTAGTGTAATTGAAGCCGGCACACCAATTGGTGGTGCACAAAAAGTGGCATATTATCTGGCAGAACGATTTGAAAATATGGGTGGAGTCCTGAAGTACGATAGCCGGATCAGCGATCTGATTATTGAAAATGATGAGGTTAAAGGTGTAATCCTTGATGACGGAACAGAAAAAAGAGCCGATTTGGTTATTTGGGGTGCTGATGGACATAACCTGATTTTCGATATTCTTGGAGGAAGATACGCTGATGATAAAATCAGGAATATGTATTTCAATTGGAAACCCGTAAGGCCAATCATTCATGTAATGATTGGTGTAAACCGGGATTTTTCAGATGAACCTCAGCGAATGGTTTTTGAAGCAGATGAACCATTGATTATTGCAGGCGAAGAACATAAATGGTTAACTGTAATGCATCATTGTTTTGATAAATCGCGCGCTCCTGAAGGCAAATCTGCTATTCAGGTGTGGTATTCCACTGATTACAATTATTGGGAAGCATTAGCCAAACATCCACAGGAATATCAGGATGAAAAAAGCAGAATTGCAGAACTTACAATTGAACAGTTGGAAAAAAAATGGCCTGGTTTTGCTGAACAGGTTGAAGTAGTGGATGTTCCGACGCCTGCTACCTATAAAAGTTTTACAGGAAATTGGCAAAGCTCCCCCGATGGCTGGTATATTACTTCTGATAATTGGCGGGATAACCTGCCGTTGAGAAGTTTGCCCGGATTAGAAGGACTTTATACAATCGGGCAGTGGACTGCACCTTTTACCGGTACAATCATAGCTGCGCTTTCGGGCAGGCAGATTGTTCAACTGATATGTAAAAAGGAGGGAATCCGCTTTACTGGCAGGAGTAGAAATCAGACAGGAATTTTTTAATAGTCGGCTGAATTCGTTGTGAATTTTCATGTTAGCCAGATATAAATTGCAATTGTTATCAGTGATAAAACGGCCAGGTGTAACCTCCAGTCGGTAATTCCTTCAAATTTTGCAATTCCTTTGGAATAATTGATGGTGGTTTTTTCGAGTTTTTCGGGTGCAGTTTTTTCTGTAAAAGCCGACACACCGAACAAAACACCGGTAATCAGAATTTCAGCCCACAAGCCGCGATACCCGAAATTAAGTGTCAGCGGATAGTGAAGGAAAGGAAACAGTTGTTTTCCGGTTTCAGGGCCCAGTAATTGGTCGGTAACAAACAATGTGGCCAGAATAACTCCAACCAAAACCGAAACCGCAGCGCCTTTAAAAGTTACTTTCTTGCTGATGATTCCGAAGAAAATAGCCGGGAAAACAGGAATTACCAGATAAGCAGAAATGGTTTGCAGGTATTTGTAAAGACCCTCTTCGTTTTTGTAAACCAGCCAGGCAGCCCCAAACCCAAGCATCGTAACAAGTACAATAATGATTCTTCCCAGTCGAACCTGACGTTTTTCGGGTAAGCCCGGGTGAAACTCGACAATAAAGTCGCGCACAACAAGAGTTGAAACCGAGTTCAGTACAGCAATCAGAGAAGTAATTAATGCTGCCATCAGCGAAGCAAGTAATAAACCTCGTAAGCCTGAAGGAAGTAATTTATTCAGCAGCAAAACAAAAGTCTGTTTGGTTTCTTCACCCTGCAGTTCGTTGGGGAAAAGGGCAAAAGCAATAACACCCGGAAGGGCAAAAATAAACAGTGGAAGTAATTTCAGAAGGGTGGCAAACATGGCTCCCCAGCGGGCATGATTCAGGTTAGGTGCCGCCAGAGCACGCTGAACGTTTACCTGGTCGATTCCCCAATAGAAAATGCCGGCATAAAAAGCAGTCGCCAATATTCCCCAGAATGGGTAAACCGGGTCGTCGTATGGTTTGGCAATGGTCATTCTTTCAGGTACTGTGTTCACCAGGTTTTCCCATCCGCCTATTTTATCGAGACCAATGAATAACATTACGGAAGCGCCAACAATCATGATGATTACCTGGATAGCATCGGTGTAGGCAACTGCAGTAAAACCACCAATGATGGTGAAAATGGCCACGGCAATACCGATAAATATAACGGTTGTCATCACATTCCATCCCAAAATTCCATTTAATACCAGTGCTCCGGCAAACAGGGTAAAGGCAAGTTTTGTCATCACACTGATGACGAGCATCAGACCCGAGAAAAATGTCCGGGCACGGCGGTTGTAACGTATTTCAAGGAATTCAGGAATCGTATAAATCTTGTTTTTAATATAATATGGGAAAAGTATGGCACAGGCAAAACCCAGTGTGATGGCGGTTGTTAACTCAACTGAACCCGCCGAAAGTCCGTATCGGTATGAATCGCCTGAAAGACCCACCAAGTGTTCGGCTCCAATGTTGGTGGCAAAAATGGAAGCCCCCACCACCGGCCATTTTATCGATCTTCCACCCAGAAAAAAATTGGTGCTGTTTTGCCCCGCGTTTTTTCGCCAGGCCATGTACAAACCAAACGAAAGGCTTCCGCCAATTACAATAGCAAAAATCAGCCAATCAAGAACACCGAGAGATAATGCCATTTTACAATTGTTTTAGTTTCAGTTTTAAAACATTTCAAGAAAAACATTCCGCAGTCGCTTCCTTTTTCCCTCTCTTTTGGAGAGGGGCAGGTCTATTTATATTTTTTCCAGAATTTTGTCCATCCTTATTATACTCTGCACCATCGAACGTACTGTGTGGTAATTAATTTTCCATGAGTGGCCCATGTGTGTCCAAATAGGTTCTCCGCGCCGGGTGAGTAACGGAAACCACTCGCCAACTCCTTTGTTAATTACTTTATCGAATACAAACCTGTGTACATTTTTGTATGCATCCCAGTATTTTTCATCGCCGAAAAGCAGGTAAGCATCGAGTACACCAATCAGCACTTCTGCTTGTTGCCAGAATTCTTTTTCTTTATCATAAACACCCCCCGAGTGCGGCCCTTCAACATAAACACCACCAAATTCGGTATCGATGCCGTTATCGACAGTGTGATCGAAAATGATACGAAAAGTATCGGCATAAACTTCGGGTTTTATTTTCAGAACATTGAGGGCATGAATGAGCAGCCAGGCAAATTCTGCATTGTGTCCGTAACAGGTGTTGTCGGTGGCGTTTCCTTTTTGCCCTTCTTCCGAAAAACGATCCCATCCCCAGATGATATCGAATTTTATTTGCGGAGCGATACTCCAGTCTTTATAAAACTGAGGAATCCCGGTTTTGTAAACAGGGTGGTTGATGCGATTCAATAATAAATCAATATCTTCCAGTAGTTTACGGCGATGAACTTCTTCGCCCGAACATTCATAAAGCGAAGTAAAGGCTTCCATCAGGTGCATGTGAACATCAAGGGTTTTGCGGTCGCCGCCCTGTGAACCGGGACCAGCCAGAATCCAGTCGCGGCTGAACATTTCAAAATAACCTCCATAGTAAGTATCGGCGCAGTATTTCTGAACCATGTCAAAGGTTTTGCGTGCATATTCAATTCCTCTCGGGTCGCCTGTTGCCAGTGTATATTCGCTGAGCGAATAAATGGCAAAACTATGTCCGTATAAAATCTTCTTGTCAATTTTTACTTCCCCTTTTCGGTTCATCATCCAGTAAAATCCGCCGAATTCATTGTCCCACATTTTTTCGATAATAAAATCGGCACCATGTTTTGCGAGCTCTGCCAGCCTGCCATTTCCATAACCAGCACGGTGTGCCGAAGAAACCGTGTACAGACAACGGGTTTGTGCAATCAGCGATTTTTCATCTTCGCCCGTATCATTTCCGTTTTTGTCGAAATGAGTGATAAAACCACCATTTTTTTCGTCTTTCATTCGTTTAATCCAAAATGGAAGAAGTTCAGCGGTAAGGTGTTCAAGTGCTTCCTGACGAAAACTCAGTAATTCGGATTTATTCATTGAAAACAGATTTATTATTCAGTAATTATAAATTTCTAAAGGAATGAAAATAAGGATTTAAAT
>CAZXVT010000165.1:0-10455 GCA_964644015.1 uncultured Maribellus sp. | reverse complement strand
CATACGAGATTCCTCTACGTCTCGTGGGCTCGGAGATGTGTATAAGAGACAGGGAAAACGATTTAATGAATTCTCTGCGGCTTCGCGGCTTTGCGTGATTCAGATTTTTCTGCCTTTTCCTTTAAAACGCTGTTTAATTGCTATTTAAACTCAACCGGCAAAATATATTTCACCGGAACAGCTTTGCCGCGTTGTTTACCGGGTGTCCAATCGGGCATTTTTTTCACAATTTCCAAGGCTGCCAGACCAGCTTCCTTATCGTTCCCTTCAATTATTTTAAAATCGGTCGCTTTTCCGGTTTCCGAAATGGTAAATCCAACTGTGGCTTTTCCTTTAATTTTCTTTTGTTGAGCTAATTTATACTGATTTTCTGAAACGTACTTGGCCAAATCATAAATTCCACCCGGATATTTTGGCAACTCCTCAACAACGAAAAAAACTTCCTCGTCGTTATCAAGTTCAACATTTTTAACGGTTGGTGGCGGAGGTGGAGGCGGGACATTTCTATAATCAGGCAAATCAATTACGATCACTCCTTCTTCCATTTTAACAGTATACCTCCCGTTTTCCAAAGCCTTGCCTGACGCACCAAATTTCATTTCAAAAGTTGTAAATCCTACATATGAAACCACAATTTCAGAACTTAAAAATCCATCCTTTTCCACTTCAGGATTTGGGTCAGTAAGCGTAAATTTCCCATCAAGGTCGGTAACAGTTCCGATTGTGGTGCCTTTGAGAATAACTGAAGCACCCGGAAGCGGTTTTCCGTTGTCATTGCGAATCACTTCCCCCTTAATTACAAACTCTTTTTCTGCTTTCTGAACATTGGTCACCGGGTTTGTCTGTTCCATCGGTTTCGCAATGTATTCAGGTTCGGCAAAAGCAAACAGCAGTAGCGCAACAGCGGGCAATGCCCATGCAAATTTCACCCCTGAAAAACGGGATGTTTTCTTTTTTGTCATCATTTTTAATCGATTTGTGTTAAGGGCGAAATTCAGGTTGTTGGTTACCCCAATTACCTGCACGCCCATTAACTGGTTAATTAATAAAGCCTGGTAACGGCCAACGCTGTGTCCCTGCGCAAGAACGCCTTTGTCGGCCAGATACTCGTGATTTTGTTTGATCGACCGTTCGAAAAACCAGATGAACGGATTAAACCAAAAGATGACTGTTAACAGTTCTGTAAAAAGCAGGTCGAACCAATGTTTTTCACGAATGTGTACTTTTTCGTGTGCCAGAATTTCCGGCAGGCTCTCCTGTGTATAAAATTCGGTATTGATAAAAACAGTGTTAAAAAACGAGAATGGGAGGCTGTATTTTTTGTTCTCAACAATGCGAATGCCGGCAGTGAATTTTGGTTCACTTTTCAAAATCAACCAAACCAGCAAAATAGTTTGAAACAGCAATCTGAAAAAGAAAACCGTCACACCAACCAGGTAAATCATCCAAACAAAACGCTGCCAGTTAAAACTTTCAGGCTGAATTTCGTGACTGGTAAAAACGGGGATATTTTTAAATGAATCGGCAATGGTTTTGAAGTTCACAGTTTCAGGCTGATCGACCAAAACCGTGTATTGAAGCGGAAAAAAAGGAATGAGTACCGAGGTAAAAAGTGCGGCAAGCAAAAACCAGCGATTAGCGGTGTAGAAAATTTCTTTCCGCAGAAACAACCAGTAAACACTGTAAAAGAGCGCCATTCCGGCCGAGGCTTTCAGTAAAAAACCAAACATTGTTTCCATGGTTACTGTTTGTTTTTATCGTTTTGAAGTTCTTCCCCGGTCATTTTCAGCATATCTTCCAGTTCCCTGATTCCCAGGTTATTTTCGCGGGCAAAAAAGGTGGCCATTTGCGGGAACGAGCCATTAAAATAGTCGCTCAGCAACGAACGGAATTGAAATCCGGTGTACTCTCTTTTACTGATTTCGGGCGAGAACAGTTTAACATTTCCAATTTTCCGGCAGGCAACAAAACCCTTTTTCTCAAGTACTGTAAGCACCGTGGCCACTGTTGTGTATGCCGGGCGCGGCTCTTCAAATTTGTCAACAATATCTTTTACCAAACCTTCATTGAGGTTCCAGAGAATTTGCATTACCTGTTCTTCGGCTTTTGTCAGCGATTTTATTTTGTCAGCCATAATTTATAACATTTGAGTATTTAGTAATGAGTACTCAGTAAAATTCAATTTCTACTACAAATGTAGTAATAGATTCTCAACGAGCAACTATTTTAATAGAATTATTACTATATTTTTAGTAGAAATAATAACAAAAAAGCCACCTGATAACTCAAGTGGCTCTTTTTTAATGCATTGAAGTTTTAATTTTCTCCCCAGGTAACCGGTTTTTCAGTGACCGAAACCTCGCTGACATTGTAATCACTGTTTGCACTGGTGGCGCCTGCATCATAAGCAATGGCATTTACCTGAAGAATATAATCTTCTCCGTCAACCGGGGCTTTTACCCACGAGCCTGAACTGGCCGAACCCGAAACCGTGTATTTCAAAGTACTTGAACTGACAACAAAACCACTGAAAACAAGCTTTTGATCTGTATCAAGTAATTTTACAAAGTAGCCATCAGAACCGGTAACAGCAGCCCATTCAACATTAAGAACGGCCGGCGAACCCACAAATGTGTCTTTTTTAATGAGCGGTAACGGTATTCCTTCAAAATCAAAAGCATCTGTCACTTCCATCACTTCACCATCTTTTGACTTAACAGTAAACTTATAATTTCCTTCTGCGGGTGGAACATCTTTGTAATCAGCAGCAACAGGCTCCTTTAAAAATGTATAAGATGAACCGGGATATCCCGCCAATGCAATTGTGTCGCTGTTTCCAGGCAAGGCAACACTGGCACTTTCAAGGCTTTGGTTTCCATAAACATAATAAGCAGGGGCTCTTTTCACCACATCATCAACTTTTTTATTAATTACCATAACATCGGTAAAAACTTCGAGTGGAATTTCAGTGTCGTTACACGAAACGATTGCTGCACCCGATAACAAAATAAGGAATGCTCTTCCAAAAAAATTTCTGACTTTCATTTTTCTTTTAATGTTTAATTGATCAAATAGTATCGTTAATTATTGCAATTCAATAAAGATGTTTTTACTTACAAAAGGTTGCGCAGTTTTGTTCTGATACAAAAAATCATTTCAAACTATCTTGTTAATCAAACAAGTAATTTCAATTATTTTTTACAAACTCCGAAATATTTTTCAGCATGTAATCGGCAGTTTCGATGTTGGGAATATTGGTGAAGCTCAGCGTGAGTTTGTTGTTGAGTTCCTTCATTTTGCCATTGCTTGTTTTATGAACGTATTGCACAATCTTCATAAAATCGGGCGAACTGTAGAATTTCGATTGCTGGTCGGCAATAAAGTAGCAAATCATGGTTTTGTTTTTCAGCACCACTTTTTCCATTCCCAATGCGATGGCTTTCCAGCGAAGTTCAACCACTTCAAGCAGTTCCACACTTACACGGGGCATTTTGCCAAACCTGTCCACCAGCCCGGCCCTGAATTTATTCAATTGCTCTTCATTTTCAATGCTGTCTAACTCGCGGTAGAGCAACATTCTTTCCGAAGTTCCCGAAATATAACTGTCGGGGAAAAGCAATTCCATGTCGGTGTCCACCTGGCAATCGTTCACATAATTCACTTTCAGGAAAGCCTGCGACTGTTTCTGGTCTTCCTCTTCAAACAAACCGGCAAATTCTTCCTGTTTCAGCTCCTGCACCGCTTCATTCAGAATGCGGTGGTAGGTTTCAAACCCGATGTCGGCAATAAAACCACTTTGCTCGGCACCCAGCATGTTCCCCGCTCCGCGGATGTCGAGGTCCTGCATGGCAATGTTAAAACCGCTGCCCAAATCGGCAAACTCCTCGATGGCTTTCAGACGGCGGCGCGCTTCGGCATTCACCAGCGACAGCGGTGGCGCAATGAGGTAACAAAAAGCCTTTTTGTTTGAACGCCCCACGCGGCCCCGCAACTGGTGCAAATCGCTCAGTCCGAAATTTTCGGCATGGTTGATAATGATAGTGTTGGCATTTGGAATATCGAGCCCCGACTCAATGATGGTGGTGGCAATCAGCACATCAAATTGCCCGTTGATAAAATCGAGCATCACTTTTTCGAGTTTGTGGCCGTCCATTTGTCCGTGCCCGACACCGGTTTTCACGCCCGGTACAATTTTGCGGATGGTGTCTTCCACCTCAAAAATATTGCCCACACGGTTGTGGATAAAGAAAACCTGCCCGCCGCGTTCAACTTCGTAAGTAATTGCATCCCGGATGAGTTGCTCGTTAAAACCGTGCACTTCGGTGTTAATGGGAATGCGGTTGGGAGGAGGTGTTTGTATGATGGAAAGGTCGCGGGCTCCCATCAGCGAAAACTGCAGCGTGCGCGGAATCGGGGTGGCAGTCAGTGTCAGCGTGTCCACATTCACTTTCATCTGTTTCAGTTTTTCCTTTACCGAAACGCCAAATTTCTGCTCCTCGTCGATTACCAGCAGCCCCAGGTTTTTAAACTTTACATCGGCGCTCACCAGTCGGTGTGTGCCAATCAGGATATCGATTTTCCCGTCGGCAAGTTTCTTTAGTATTTCCTTTATTTCTGCGGTTGATTTTAAGCGGCTGACATATTCGATGGTGGCCGGGAAATTTTTCAATCGCTCTGAAAATGTTTTGTAATGCTGCAGCGCTAAAATGGTGGTGGGTACCAGCACGGCAACCTGTTTGCTGTCGGCCACGGCTTTAAAAGCCGCACGAATCGCCACTTCTGTTTTGCCAAAACCCACGTCGCCGCACACCAGCCGGTCCATCGGAATCTGTTTTTCCATATCTGCTTTTACCGCGGTGGTGGCTTTTTCCTGGTCGGGTGTGTCTTCGTAAATAAACGACGCCTCGAGTTCGCGCTGCAGGTACGAGTCGGGCGAAAAGGCAAACCCCGTTTCACTGCGGCGGCGTGCGTACAACGCAATCAGCTCTTTCGCAATATCCTTGACTTTTGCTTTGGTGCGGTTTTTCAGGTTTTGCCACGCACCGCTCCCCAGCTTGCTGATGTTGGGTTCGGTTCCCTCTTTCCCCTTGAATTTCGAAATGCGGTGCAGCGAATGAATGCTCACCAGCAGTGAGTCGTTGTCTTTGTAAACCAATCGCACCGCCTCCTGCATTTTGCCGTTCACCTCGGTTTTCACAAGTCCTGCAAACTTACCAATACCGTGGTCGATGTGCACCACATAATCGCCCTGATGGAGCATTCCCAGCTCTTTCAGTGAAATGGCTTCGTGTTCGGCTTTCCTGTTTTTCAGGTTAAAACGGTGGTAACGTTCAAAAATCTGGTGGTCGGTAAAACAGCAGATTTTCAGATCGTGGTCGATAAAACCTTCATGCAGGATAAACTGAACCGGCGTAAATTTCACCGTCGATTTGATGTCGTTGAAAATGGCCTGCAACCGTTCAATCTGTTTTTCCTGGTTCGAAAGAATGTAAATATCATAGCCGTTGCTGCCCGATGTTTCGAGGTTTTCGGCAAGCAATTCAAAGTTTTTGTTGAAAACTGGTTGCCGCGCATTGCTGTACGGAATGATGGCAATGGGTGTAAAAGCGACGTCGGAACCAAAATCAAAAACCGTGTAATTTTTAAGTGCGGCTTTAATTTCGCTACCCGAAGCCAACTCCTGTTTTATTTTTTCCTCATCGGGATTTTCAACCACTGACTGTTTGTAAACGACTGAAATGTGCTCGATAAACTGGTTGAGGTCGTCGCCAAACCAGAGGCTGTTTTTATGGAATTCCGGAAACGAAATGCGCGCTCCCTCCATCTGGCTGTCCTGAATGTTGGGGACGATGGTCACCTGTTCGATAACCTCTTTTGAAATTTGCGTGTCGATGTGAAAAGTACGCAGCGACTCCACTTCGTCGCCAAAAAAATCGAGCCTGAACGGGTCCTCCGCAGAATAGGAAAAAATATCGACAATGCTGCCACGCACCGAAAACTGACCGGGCTGATACACATAATCCACCCGCTCAAAACCATATTCATACAAAAATTCGTTGAGAAAACCGGTTGAGAGCTTGTCGCCTTTTGAGACCTGCAACGTGTTTTTTTGCAGAATTTCGGGGGCCACCACTTTTTCGATGAGCGCCTCGGGGTAAGTAACCACCAGCAGTTGTTCTTTTTGCTGCGAAATGCGGTTGAGCGCCTCGGTGCGCTGCACAATGTTTTCCTGCTCGGCTTGCCCGAACTGCACCGACCGTTTAAACGATGACGGGTAAAACAACGTGTTGGCTTCTAACCCAAGGTTATTGAGGTCGTCGAAAAAATAGGCGGCTTCTTCGCGGTCGTTGAGCAACACCGTGATGTTTTTGCCCGAGCGGACAAACAGGTTGGCTAACAGCAGGGTTTTGGCAGAGCCAATAAGTCCCTTCAGGTGAATCTTTTCACCCGGGGGGACATCGGTCCATTTCAGCACTTCGCCAAACTTCCGGTGCCCCTGAAAAATCTTTAGTATCTGCTTTGGTTGCAAACCCTGAATTTTCGGGCAAAGATAAAACTTATTGACTAAAAAAATTCAGAGAGCTTGTCACTTGGTGCAAACGAGGGATAGTTGGAGTCAATTTGCTTGTTTTTAATTTTTAAAGGTATGCGTTCAGATATGCGTGAAGCACATAGGATGAGACTAGAGAAAATTGCAACGCTTAAAAAGGAAGTCGAATCGGTTGTTATTAAGTTTGAATCAGATAATGACGGATGGAACGTGTCAACCCTTGTCTATGGCAACGGTTTTGATATGAATTTTGCGATAGACGTTAGCAAGGTTAATCTATAATTTCGTATCTTATTTCTATCATGTCTGTCCACACTTTGCACACGCTAAACATTCCGTCAGAAGAAAACCTAATAGCATCTTCTTCTACTGTGTCTTGTGTTCTTATTAAGTTTAGATACTTTAATAGGTCTTGATTTTTTTGTGGTACTACGCACAGGAAGTCGTGTTTATCTAACTTGACTTTTGATTCAATTTCATTTTTCTTTTTAAGTGCTTCGTTAAATGTCATAATTTATAAAATTTAAAAGCTAATGGTTAGTTTTCTTTATCGTCTGTTTTTTTCTTATTTGCAGCAATTTTCTTTTCCAGCTCTGCAAGGATTGGTTCATTTTCTAAAACGTATAGTTTATTTGAAATCAAAGTATGTTGATTACGAAAAAAAGCAGCATCTGGATTGTAAAACGACTTTATTGAATAATTATCTAGGTCTTGATAGTTCATATCTTTGCCGATTTCCACTACAAGGTCATACAACTGAGTTTCAAGGTCTGCAATCACTTCAGTCAGAGGAGAGACCCTGTCCTTGTGTGTTTTAATAAATCTTTCTAATTTTTCAAGAATTTTTTTATTGTCGTTGAATACTATTGGTATTTGATTTATTGCTGTGATAAAATTGTCATTGTTTACCCTTGAATGTCTAGCACCAACCAGCGTCGCAAATATGCTTAGCTTATTCGCATAAATTTTGTTTTCTTTTTCTTTTTTATTCTGCAAATACTGTCCAACTACTACAGCAATTAATGGACTAATTAAAATTGCAACTACAGATATTATTTCCATGTTTTATAATTTTTTTTCAATATAAATACATTCGCCTTTTATTATAAACGATGATTTATTTTCTATTAATAATTCGTGTTGTTCAAAAGAATTGGAATTATTTGTTTCTGTTTCATAGGTTGTTAAGCGAACTATTTTGGGATTAGCTACAACGCAGATGAAAATATTTAATTTCTTTATATTGTTGACTATATTTTTATGTCTTTAATTGTGAATTCACAAATATTTGATAGTGATAATAAGCTTATGTCTTTATGTGATGTTGTAACGTTTGTGCCATTTAATACAAGAAAGCTATCATTTTCTGATTTGTAAATATCATTTACGATTATTGTAAATAGTCTTGTTTTTCCACTCTTTGATAACCTTTCGTTTATTTCATATGTAAAATCCAAAAAATCACCAATAGTTGTTGTGTCACAGTCAAACCGTTGAACCATATTATCAATTTGCAGCATAGAGCTGTCGATACTCATTGTAATGTCGTTAGTTTTTTCGTTTTCAATTTTTTCGTCTTTTTCAATGTCTTTATTTCTTTCGTTTGGTGGAAAAATTGCTAAAAAGATAAATGCGACGACACTGCCTACTGCGAGTATTGTTATTAGTACATTTATTGGTTTCATTTAGTTTGTTTATTTATCGGTTAATTTTCGGTGTTGTATCTTTGCTGTATGAATATACATGGTTATAGAATAATTAAAAACAATCTAGTAGAAATGTTCGATGGACTTGAATATTGTACTAGTCTTGAATTAGACATTGAGTTAAATCAAGAAGAGATTGATGAAGCAAATCGTCGTTTAGCAGAGCTGAGAGAGAAAGAGAAGAAGAAAGAATAAATTCTCTCTTATATCTTTCGTGAAACTCTTTATATGTTTCGTGTATTATCTTTGTTGATTCTGCTGGGGATGGAATGTCTTCTGTGATTTTGTAGTACGATTTTGTTCTGACATATCCGGTGTTTCCAAAATCATCAGCAACATCAATGTTCCACTGTATTATTAATTCTTTGTCAAAGTATTTTGCCGTGAACGATATGGTTGGTTTGTTCCCTGCGCCAATTTTTATCATTGAGTCAATTCCTGACTGTTCTTCTGTTAATTTTGTTTTTATAAATCCCATGTCATTTGGTTTTATAGGTGCTTTTCCATTCAATATTTGCGCTAACTTGTTTATATCCGCTAATTTGTAGCGGGTGGCATTCTATATTTGATTTGAAAAACCGAAGTTTTGATTGCTTCTTTGAATTGTGAGAATCGTTCAAACGGTTACGTTTTTGGTTACGGGTTTAAAAGTAAACAGGTTTTTTGTTAAAAGCAAAAAGAGAATAATAAAATAAGAAATTAAGGAATAACAGAATCAGAAAGTTACGGGATGAAAAAGGTTTGCTGGTTGCAGAGCCTCACTTGTAGAAAATATTGGTCTCCTTGTAACCCGATGCCCCGTCCTTGTTGAAAATATTGGTGTCCTTGTTACAGGTTGACCCGCACTTGTTAAGAATATTGGCGTCCTTGTAGGTGTGCACCCCGTCCTTGTTAAACAGGACGCGAAAAACTTTAGCAGGGATGAAGCGAAACAGACTTCGACTCCGCTCAGTCTGACTGTCTCACCTGAGGCGAGAGCGGATTCGAAGGGTGTTAAAGAAAAATCACTTGCTGTTTTTCAGAAAGGCCAGCACCGCTTCGGCATCTTTGGCAGCATCCACCTGTTCGTTTTTGTAAACGATGTTGCCTTTTTTATCGATGATAAAAGTCCAGCGGCTGGTGGTCGCGCCACGTATGAGGTCGTAACTTTTACCCTCAATTTCGCGGGTGATGGTTCCGCCATCTTTCACCGGCACACCAAATGATTTGGCAATTTCGCCCTTTTCATCGGACAACAGTGTAAAATTCAGGTTTTCGGCTTTTTTGAAAAGTTTCAGCCCTTCGGGGTTGTCACCGCTGACACCCACTACCACGGCGTTTGCCGATTCAATTGCAGGTTGTGCATCACGGTAGGCACAGGCCTGTTTGGTACAGCCGCCGGTCATAGCCGCCGGGTAAAAATAAACCACCACGTTTTTCTTCCCTAAGTAATCGGTCAGTTTCCAGGTTGAACCTTCATCGGTGGTGGCGGCAAAAACGGGCGCTTTGTCGCCCACTGCGACCTGCGCTAAAGCGCTGCCGGCAAAAGCAACAGCCACAAGAAAGGAGAATATTGATTTCATTTTATAATTGTTTTATCTTAAGAAACAGAAAAGTAGCACCAAAAGTTTCAATTTCACTTTTTCTTTTGGCGTTTACTGAGCAGGTGACCCGGAGTCACCAGCTCAGAAGTCGCAATTAGCAAAATTTCTGTTGCAAAACATTCGGTATCAGCTTTCTTTTTGCCTATATTTAAGGCAATTGACTAACTATGGGACACGCGTATAATTACCGGTGCAGCAACTGCGGATTTGAACAGGATTTTAACCTGGGTCATGGTTTCTTGGTGCACTCACAGCCGCTGAATAATTACTTAGAGCAGAACCGGAAGCTGTTTCATTACAAAACCCACAAAGTGTTGCAGCGACTGGCTGCCAGCGACAATGCACTTTACCTTAAATCGGGATTCCAGGTGTACAAATGCCCGAAATGCCTGACTTTGTACGACAAAAAGGAGGTGATAGTTTATGACGACGAAAAGCCTGTTTACCGGAGTGAATTCCGTTGCACCAATTGCCGCACCCGGCTGAAACTGACCAATATTCACCGGCTACGCAAAGCCGACTGCCCGAAATGTGGCCAGCGTACCTTTCAGAAATTAAAACCCAATACTTTGTTATAACTAAAAATCGGTGGCTCTACCAGCGGCCAGGTCAGCAA
>CAZXVT010000164.1:0-10539 GCA_964644015.1 uncultured Maribellus sp. | reverse complement strand
ACCAAAAAATATGCACCACTTAAATGCAAAATTGAGCTATCTCTAGCTGTATTTGAACAAGTACAATCAAATGCACAAAGACTGTAAAAAGTGCTTTTAATTGTTTTAATTCAGCATTTTACACAAAAAGCATAATACAAATATAGATTGGAAATAAAGGGATAAATTTGTGTGATTTACCCAGTAGTGGCACAATTTTACCTTAAATGTAAAGGCATTTATTTTTATATGGCGCTCCGGTAATCTTTGGGTGTCACACCAATTATTCTTTTAAACTGGCGATTGAAATTTGTAATTGAATTATAACCTACTGAATAGCAGATTTCTGAAACCGGGATTTCCTCCTGTGCCAGTAATCGAGAAGCGTTACGGATGCGAACCTCGTTCAGGAATTCGGTAAACGATTTGTTGGTTATTTTTTTGAAAAAGCGACAAAACGAATTTGTAGTCATACAAGCTACCTCAGAAATATCCTCAAGCGTGATATCATTAACGTAATTAATGGAAATATACTTGATAATGGAATCGATGCGCTGTGAGTTATCAGTAGTGTACTGGCGCATATCGGTTGACGAAAGCACTTCTATATCTTTTGCAATCGAAAGCCTGTAAAGCATTTCGAGCAGTTTTATGGTTTGGGCAGCTGGCGGAAGTTCAATAATCTTCATTAAATCGTCGTTTAGCTTGGTGCTAACCTGTTTTCCAAAAGAAATACCAAATTTCGACTGTTCAAGAAGATTGTTAATTCCTGAAAATTCGGGTTGACTAAACGTGCCTTCCCCCAGGAAGTTTTTCGAGAATTTAATTACAATGGTTTTAACCCTGTTTTCATCACCTTCTTTGTAATAGGATGGGTCGTTTCGCCATAAATGGGGCAGATACGGACCAACAAGAACAAGTTCTCCAGGGAAAAAGTGCGATACACTATCGCCAACAAAACGGATACCAAAACTTTCCGAGATGTAAAGCAGTTCATATTGTGGATGATAATGCCATGAGGAATCCAGGCATGGAATTTCCTTCAATACAATGCTCAATCTTTCATCTTCGAACTTATCGGAATTTTTAAGAATCAGTTTCATCGGTTTAATTTCAAAAAAACTTACTTTAAATGCATTCGTAATCGAATTTAATTAGTTGAACCAAAATTAATAACAAACAAATACAAAAATAAGTTTAAGGATAAGAAATGAAAAACCCCGCCGGTAAAAAATGCAGGCAGGGCTCACTAACTAAACTAAATTGACTAAATATTCAATTGTTCGCTTGCGCTTATTTTTTAGTATTTACAGTAGTTGGGCCAAATGTAAACCGGTGCCGGTATTTTCCGGCTTTCAGTAAATATTTCGGAAGGTAAGCCGAAAGTGTTTCGCCTACCTGCGCCTGAACTGCATCGATATTAACCGTATAATAATTTAATGGAACCAAATCATACGGATGCCTAGCCTTTTCAATATTTTCTGCTGAATTGGGCCAAACGGAAAACGCAAAGGTTGGTGAACCTTTAAAAATTAACCCAGGTTTATTATTTGCTGAAGAAAATACAATCCAGCGCGTATCGGTGTGGTTGCCGTTTTCCTGCGGTTGCGGATAATTGTAGAACATCTCATCGGTTTTAAACTGAAATTCATCCACTTCGGCGCTCCGGTTGCGGTCGATGTAATTTTCCCAGGGGCCGCGACCATAGTAGCTGGTGTTTATCAATGATTTCGATATTCCGGCGGTCATTCCAAAACGCAGCAAATCGGGGAGAGAATTGTCTGCATCCAGAACAACATCAACCATTACAAATCCATCATTATAAACAGTGTAATTAGTTGACAACGATAATTTATCAGCTTTTTGCGATACTGTTACCATAACTTTAAGGTTTGTTTGTTCCGATATTTTTATTTCGCTGGTTTTTAATTTCTCCGGATAATTTTTCCAAACTTTTCTGACGGTATTTACATAACTTACATTTGCCCCGCGGATATCGTTATCGATAGAAGGGCGGTCGAAATTCAGTTTCAATGGCGAGATAAAATACTCTTCACCACTGATTTTGTACGATGTAACCTGTCCGTCTTCTTTTGAAATGCTGATGGAAAACCGATTGTTACCAATCGTGATACTTTTTTCAGAATCCGAAATATCAAGTTTTTCAGCCGATGCAGAAATATGTTCTTTTTCAGATGCTGCCGGTTTTATGAGAAGCTGGTCGTTGGCCAGCTCAAAACCTTGTTTGCACCACAGGCGGTCTTCTTTTTCATGCAAACTCAGCCTCAGCCAGTAATCAGCCTCATTTTTAAAATTGCTTTGGTTGAAAGGAATTTTTACCACTTCAGCATTTCCTGCATGAATATCCAGGTCGTTAATTACACCCGATTGCAAAATGGTTCCGTTTTCTGAAAACACCCAACGGATTTGGTAATTCCTGAGGCTGGTAAAATTAAACCGGTTGATAATCCGGATTTCGCCAGTTTCGGCGTTAACCACCTCAAAAACTGCCGGTTGAAACTCATGTTTTACTTCCCAGGCATGTGGGTTGGGCTGTAAATCGGAGGTAAAAACCCCGTTCAGGCAAAAATTCAGGTCGTTTGGAATATCGCCAAAATCGCCGCCATAAGCATAAAAAGGTTTTCCGTCCGGACCTTGCTTTACCAATCCCTGGTCAATCATATCCCAGATAAAACCGCCAATCAGGTTTGGCTTTTTACAGATTTCAGTCCAGAAATCATTTAGGCCGCCCAGTGAATTTCCCATCGCATGAAGGTATTCACACATAATAATTGGCCGGTTGATGTGCGCGCTGTTTGACATTGCCACCAGTTGGTGCAAATCAGGGTACATACGGCTTACCACATCCACAAAATCGGGGTCATCGGGATTAGCCATCGCATCACCGCGATAAACCGCCTGCGCCTCTTCTCCATCAAGGTATTGTGAATCGTTGGGGTCGCCTTGAGCCCCTTCATAGTGGATAAACCTTGAAGGGTCGTAATCCTTTACCCAGGCAGAAGCGGCAGCAAAAGCCGGACCGGTTCCCGCCTCGTTCCCAAGCGACCAACCAATAATACTTGGATTGTTTTTATCGCGAACCACCATGCCTATTACACGCGTTAAAATGGGCGCCGCCCATGATGGCTGCTGAGGGATGTAACTTCCGAGGTGATGCGTTTCAATATTGGCTTCATCGAGAACATACACCCCATATTCGTTGCACAATTCGAGGAAATAGGGGTCGTTGGGGTAATGTGAGGTGCGCACCGAATTAAAATTGAACTGTTTCAGCAATTCAACGTTTTTTTTCATTTCATCGCGGGTAAGTGCTTTCCCGTTGACGGCACTATGGTCGTGACGGTTAACTCCCATTATTTTTACCGGCTTGCCGTTAATCAGCAATTCGTTTTTATTTGAAAATTCAACTTTACGGAAACCGATTTTCTGTGTACGTACTTCAGTTATTTCACCATGCGGATTTTTAAGCGTGAAAACCAGCGTGTACAGATACGGATTTTCCGACGACCACTTTCTGGGGTGGCTGATATTGGCTTCCATTAAGGCGAACTTCGTGATATCGCGTTGCGGCCAGCGCTCCCAGTAAACTTTGTCGAAGGCAACCGACATTCGGCTTTCGGGCACAATGTTCTTTTCTGCATCCAGCAACCCGGCCGAAATGGTCCATCCTTTGAGCTTATCTTCGTTTTCTTTTACCCAAACCGAAGGCCGTATTTCAAGTTTTGCATTTTGTAAATTGGCGTCAAATTTTGTTCGGACATAAAAATCGTTCAGCGAAATTTTGGGTTGGGCCAGCAGCAGCACTTCGCGGTGGATTCCGCTCAGGCGCCACATGTCC
Source organism: uncultured Maribellus sp. (assembly GCA_964644015.1). GTDB lineage: Bacteria > Bacteroidota > Bacteroidia > Bacteroidales > Prolixibacteraceae > Draconibacterium. Next base: position 6,701 of record CAZXVT010000164.1, on the reverse strand, counting down.
TGGTCTTCAAGGTAGCTTCCATCACTCCAGCGGAAAACCTGCACTGCCACCCGGTTTTTTCCAGTTTTAACATATTCGGTGATATCAAATTCGGCAGCCAGTCGGTCGTCCTGACTGTAACCCACTTTTTGACCGTTCACCCAAACATAAAAGGAAGAAGATACACCGCCAAAGTGAAGAATAACCGACATGTCTTTCCAGCCTGCAGGGACTTCAAAATCGCGGAAATAGCTGCCAACCGGGTTTTCCCTGTAAATTTTTGGCGGAAACGGCGGCTGCGGACCACGCCAGTCGTATTTCAGCGTGGTATCAAGAATATTCGGGGTGAAGGGGTAAATAATGTTTGTATAGATGGGTTGTCCGTAACCTTTAAGCTCCCAGTTTGATGGAACTTCAATCTCATTCCAGTCGGTTCCAGCAAAGTCTTCAGCCATAAAACCGGTTGGACGAAGTTCATCGTCTTCCACAAAATTAAATTTCCAGGTACCGTTTAGCGAAAGCATTCTCGATTTTTCGCGAATTCCACTCAAGGCATCTTCCACATTTACATACGAATACGATGGCGTGCGCGGTGCCAGTTTGTTCACACCGAAAATATGCTCGTTTTCCCAGTCGTTTTGTGCAATAAGAATTTGATTTACTGTGAAAAATAGCAGTACGGAAAGGATAAGTTTATTGTTCATGTTTCGATAGTATTTGCAGATATTTATTTTTTTTTAAAACCTGATTCCTTTGTTTTTTGTGCCGAAAATGTAAAAGTTCAAACCCCACTGTTTAGGAGCGGGGTTATTTATAAATGATGTTTTTTGAAAACCTTAGCGAACCACCCGTCCGGAACCGGAACCGCCCATCAGCGCTTCAACTTCTGAACGCGAAGAATAATTAAAATCACCGTTTATGGAATGGCAAAGACAAGAAGCTGCCACGGCAAACCGAATGGCTTTATCAGCATCTGCCAATTCGGGCGTATTCAGTGCAAAAACAAGTCCGGCACCAAAAGAGTCTCCACCGCCAACACGGTCGACAATATTTTTTATCTCGTAAGGTGTGTATTCACCATTTGTCATCGGGGCAAAATGCGAATAATCGGTTTCGGCGTCGTAAAGCATCGCCCCCCAATTGTTGTGCGTTGCCGAAAGGCTTTCGCGCAGCGTAATGGCCACTTTTTTAATGTTGGGAAACTGACGCACAATTTCCTTAGCCACATCTGTGTATTTGTCCACATCCAGATGTCCACTCTCAATATTGGTGTTTTCAGCAGAAATTCCTAACACATCCTGGGCATCTTCTTCGTTAGCAATCACCACATCAACATACGGTAAAATATCGCGCATAATTTTTTCGGCCAGTTTGCTTGAAGGAGTGCCTTTTTGCCACTGCCACAGTTTTTTCCTGAAGTTAAGGTCGCACGATACAGTGAGCCCTTTTTCCTTTGCTGTTCTCACCGCCACTTCGGTTGCATTTGCCGAAATTTCTGACAATGAAGGAGTGATACCTGTTGTATGCAGCCAGCCGGCATTTTTCATAATGCCTTCCCAATCATAGGTTTCACCTGGAGTAATTGAAACCGATGAATGTTCCCGGTCATACATAACACGGCTGGGACGCTGATTGGCGCCACGTTCAACAAAGTATAATCCAAAGCGGCCCTGTTTCACTATTTTTATGCAGGAGGTGTCTATTTCAATTCCTTTTAAAACTGTAAGGCAAGCTTCTGTCATTTCGTTGTCGGGGAGCGCTGTTACAAAACGCGCCTGCCCGCCAAGCATGGCAATAGATGCTGCCACATTTGCCTCGGCGCCTGCAAAGGTCAAATCCATTTTACCAGGCATGCTCTGGCGGAAACGCTGAAAATTTTCGGGACAAAAACGGCCCATTATTTCTCCAAAGGTCACTATTGTTTTCATAATTGATGGTTGATACTGGATACTGGATGCTTACTCTCTGGTATTGGGAATCCAGTATCTGATTATTTTCTGATTTGATTGATTAAGCTTCTGATGTTTTTGGCATTTGAGGTTATCGCCTGCCAATCTTCTGCAAGAATAAGTTCACGTTTGGCAATCCAGGAACCTCCTATGGCAGTAATCAGTTTTGATTCAAGATATTCTTTCGCATTTGTTAAACTGAGCCCACCGAGTGGGATAAATTTCAATCCCAGATATTGATACGGAGCAACCATATTTTTCAAATAATGCATTCCGCCAATTTGCTCAGCCGGAAAATATTTCAGTATACGACAGCCCATCTCAACAGCCAATTCAAGTTCGGAGGCGGTTGTTATACCAGGGGCATAAGATAATCCGTATTTTTGGGCGGCTTCGATAATCCGTGGGTTACATCCCGGAGCAACGGCAAAGTCGACACCCAAATCGGCAACCGCTTTTACCTGGTCCACAGTGAGCACTGTGCCAATTCCAAGCGTAATATCCGGACAATTTTTCTTGATGGCTTCGGCAGCCACAAGCGCAGCCGTTGTGCGAAGTGTTAGCTCAATGGCGTTCACTCCTCCTTCAAGAAGGGCGTTTGCCAGCGGTATGGCATGTTTAACCTCATCGATAACGAGCACCGCAATCACCCCTGAATCATCAATTTTTTTGATGATTTCAGGCTTCATCGCCTTTTGTTCAATTGGTAACATGATGTATTATATTCTTATTGTTATTCTTTTTATTTCCAGGTAATCGTTTAAAGCCAGATGTGAACAATCATGACCCAATCCACTTTCTTTAACACCGCCGTGCGGCAGGTAGATGGAATATTTAAAACCGTTTACATGCACCTCGCCGGCCTCGATTTCACTGGTGAATTTGTTAATGCGGTTGATATCATTAGTATACAGGTAGCTCGAAAGTCCAACTTCGCTATCGTTGGCCATATCCAGCACTTCTTCTTCAGTCGAGAATTTGTAAATCGCCGCAAGAGGACCAAAAATCTCTTCTCTGAATATGGTCATATTGCGATTCACATTGGTGAACACAGTGGGTTCATAAAAATATCCTTTATCCATACCATCCGGAATTTTCCCACCGCATTCAAGTTTTGCGCCTTCCGCAAGCGTTTTTTCAGCCAGTTTTATCACCCTGTTGCGCGAACGTTGGTCAACAATCGGACCCATATCGATTTTCGGGTCGTTGCCAAATCCAATCTGAAGTTTTTTTGCCTTTGCCACAAATCGTTCAACAAATTCGTCGTAAACTTTTTCGTGAACCATAATCCGGTTGGGAGAAACACAAATCTGTCCGCAGTTGCCAAATTTAAGCGCTGCTAAATCATTAACTGCCTGTGTAATGTTTGCATCGTCGAAAACAATTGCCGGGGCGTTTCCTCCCAATTCCATACTAAAATATTTTATGGAAGTAGCGGCCTGTGACATAGCAATCCGGCCTGAAACAGAAGAGCCAATCATGGTAATTACGCGCGGTATTTTGCTCGATGAAAGAGTTAAAGCAAGTTCTTCGTTCGAGCCAGCAAGTACGTTAACTACTCCTTTTGGAAAATCGATGCTCTCCATGATTTCACCAATTAAATAGGCTGAAAGCGGCGCATTTGCCGATGGTTTCAAAATTAACGTACATCCTGCAGCCAGGGCAGGGCCGATTTTAAATCCAAAGTTCAGCAACGGGAAATTCCATGCCAGGTAACCAACTGCAACACCTGCAGGTTTGGCAATCAGTTGGTGGGCATGTGTACCATCCGGGTCAGGTATGATTTCGTCGCGGCGATGAAGCATTTCCTGAGGGTACCATTCCAGCGCATTGATTACAGTTTCGTAATCTTCGAAAGCCTGGTTGTATGTTTTTCCCATTTCAACCATCACGGTTTCGCGTATATCATGTTCACGTTTTATAACCGCATCACGTAGTTTGTCCATCCACTTTTTGCGTGTATTTATGCTCATTTTCGACCACTTTTTAAATGCGGCCTGCGCTGCATTTAGCGCAAATTCGGCATCCTCTTTACCAGCCCAGGCAATTTCGGCTATAATTTCACCGGTTCCTGGACATAAAACCTTTTCCCTTGCGCCGGAAACTGCGTCAACCAGTTTCCCGTCGATATACATTTTTTTATATCCGTAGTCCATGTTATTCTGCTTTTAAAAGAAATTTCTGTAACGCATCTTCGTTAAACTCAAAGCCTAATCCGGGCTTGTCACTAATTTTTATTTCGCCGTTCACCGCAACCATATCTGTTGTTGCCAATTCTTCGCGAAGACGATTTTCAGTTCTGTCGTATTCAATATAACTTGCCGGTGTTCTCAATCGACCCGGAACTGTATCGAGATTGCTAACCAAATGCAACGCTGCCGCAATGGCAATACCTGTTCCCCAAGTATGAGGCACCAATTCTGTTCCATAAACTGAAGCTAGAGTTGCTATTCTTTTTACTTCAGTTAATCCTCCTGAAGCACAAATGTCGGGTTGAATTATATCAACAGATTTTGACTTTAACAATGTTTGAAAACCATAGCGAAGGTATTCACATTCGCCGCCTGCTATGGGGATATGTGTTTTTGTTCTCAATTCTGCATATTGTTCATAATATTCAGGAGAAATTGGTTCTTCAAACCAGCCAATATCATATTTTTCTACAGCTTTTGAAAGCTGTACTGCTTCCCGAAGGTTGTAAGCATGATTGGCATCTATCATCAATTTAATATTTGGCCCAATGGCTTCGCGTACTTTTTGTACGTTCTCAATATCTTCTTCTATCGTCAATCCCACTTTCATTTTCATGGCTTTATAGCCTTGTTTGACATATTGCGACGCTTCCTTTGAAAGTATGTCGCACATTTTATTGCCGCCATTGGTAAAGTACATCCCAGTTGCATATGGCGTGATCATATCCCTTTTTTTTCCACCAAGAAGCAAATGAACGGGTTGTTCCAGTATCTTTCCTTTCAGATCCCACAATGCAACATCGATTGCACTAAGGGCTGAAACAAGTATTCCCCTTCGTGCAAAATCAAGTGTTCTTCGGTACATAATTCCCCAAATGGTTTCTGTTTCTAAAGGATTTTTACCGACAACGTGCGGAGTAAGGTGTTCAATCCCCGCCTTAACAAGCGCTGCAGGTCCATATCCTTCACCCCAACCGACATGGCCGGTATCGCTTATGACTTTAACAATACAAACGCGTCGCTCCGTATATTCCCATTGTGAGAAATAGAAAGCTTCTTTTAGTTTATCTGTAACGATAAAACTTTCAACTGATTTAATCTTCATGAGGTTTTAATTTAATCCGTTTGAGTATCCCAGAATTACACATGCCACAATAATTATTACTAATCCTGTCAACATTAACCTGAAAGGAGCTTTTACATCCTTCCACTCACCTTCGCGATAGGCCCAGATGTTACTAATTATTAAAGATAACCCCAGCAACATTGGCCAACCAATAACCGGACCTATACTTCCCATAAGGGCAGCACCTTGTCCGTAAATACCGAGAGCAGCAAACCAGAACAATCCAGCTAATACTGCCCAGCGAAAAGCTTTAGTATTAAAAGCTCCCTTGTAACTTGTATATGATTTGTTTTTTATCAGAAGCGTGACAGCATATAATGCATTCATAATGAAAGCTCCCCAAAGAACAACAACCCAGGCTGCCAAACTCGAGTTATTGGTAGCAGCCCCAGAACTAACAGCAGCTTCGGCAACAGGTCCTGCATTGGCAAAACCAACATTCAATAATGCTGAAAGCACACCACTTGAAATTGCTATTATTAAACCATTTCGAAAAGCCTTTCCTGTAGGTATACCAGTGTCCGGATTATTTTGTTTGTCCCTTTTAATACCTGCCCATGCAACAATCACAACTCCGATTACAATAATAGCGACACCTGCAATAATAAATGGAAAAGAAGGTTGCAGGCTTGCATCTTCAAGTTGAAACAATGGAACAATGGAACCTACAGCTGAGGCAAGCCCCATTACAATTCCATAAGTAAGAGAAACGCCCACCTTGCCCACGCTTTTACCAAAAAGAATCCCACCTATTCCCCATAAAAACCCAAACAACATGGCTTTGAAAATCACAGTGCCGTCGGATGCTAAAATAACCTGGAATAAATCGGGGACTGAAATCAGGGCCCAGGCCATGGGGAATAATATCATAGCAATAAACACATGAATCAACCACCAGGCTTCCCAGGCCAGCGGTTTTATAAATTTCATTCCCAAGCCAAATGTGCCTTGAAAAAAACTTGCAAAAACAACTAAGACAAAAGGTAATATTAGTTCCATGGTAAATGTTTTTTACAAAGGAACTACAAAACGTTCAACACAAATCGGTGGATTTTAACAGTTAGTTGCATTATTTTACCCCTATTAGTAATCAATAATTGATTCATGTCTATAATATTAACATTTTAGATATGCAGGCAAAAAATTATTTATTGTGGAAAATATAAATAGATTGAATTAACTGATGATATAATTTTTCTTACTTTTGACATGTAAGAGAATACGTTCTTTCACTCGTGAACTAAACGGTGAACCGAAAGATAAACGACGCTGTAAATCATTGAAATAAAGGCATATCCGGGGATGGATTCGAATCCTGCTACTATTTTACTAAAATCCTAAATTGGCAATTCTTTCGTAAGATATTTTTATCGGATTACTCAATAGTATTTTTTTAGACCATAAAATATTAATTTGTATATTTGCAAACATAAATAGTTCTTCAATTTTATGCAG
>CAZXVT010000163.1:0-10555 GCA_964644015.1 uncultured Maribellus sp. | reverse complement strand
GTCATTAATATTCTTGTCTGGTCTGTAATTTTTCTGAAACCTTTATTAAAAACCTTCGCAGAAATTCTTGATTTTTTGGCGTGCACTAAAAATCGGGATTGTGGAATTAAGTTAATTTAGGGAGTTTCAAAAAAACTTAACCGGATTATCGATACCAAAATGACCATGAACCAGGAAAACTCAAAAGAAAAGTTACTGATGATAAATGAACAACTTAAGGAAGAAATCAGGAAACATCAGGAAACCACGCGCCAGTTGCAGGAAAAACAGCAATTTCTGACCAATATTATGACAAACGCTCCTATCGTAATCTGGAGCATCGATCTGGAAGGAAAATTCACTTACACCCAGTATTCAGGGCCGGGTTCACTCCCTGACAGCGAACGGATTGGCAAATCGGCACTCGAAATTTATAAGGGCACCGAGGTTGAAAATTTTATCCGGAAAGTGCTGAAGGAAGAAATCAGCAGCGATATTTTGCAGGTAAACGGGATAATTTACGACACGCGTGTTTCGCCACTTTTCGATACAGAAGGTAACAAAACCGGTTACATGGGCGTGTCAATGGATATTACCGACAGAATAAAGACTGAAAAAGAACTCGAAAAATTCAGACTTGTTCTCGACCAGGCACCCGGAGCGGTTTACATCATGGACAAAAACTGGAATTTTGAATACATCAATCCCTGGTTTACAAGAATTTCTGGTTACAAACCCGAAGAACTCCTCAACAAAAACATCAGCGAAACGCTTTACAAAAACTACGATAAAATCCCGGCGTCGCGCTCCGAAATTTCAAAATCGCTGTTTGAAGGAAAGCCCTGGCAGGGCGAACTTCATACCATCAACAAAGATGGTTCGCGCTACTGGGCCAACACAATTGCTTCTCCGTACAAAAACCAGCTTGGCGAAATCGACGGTTATATTATTATTCAGCAGGATATTACTGAAAAAAAGAAAATTGAAACCGAATTAGCCGAAAAGGAAAACCTATACCGAACACTGATTGAAAAATCGTTAGACGGAGTTTCCATTTCGCAGGACGGAAAAATCATTATGGCTAACCAGGCTTTTTGTGATATGTTTGGATATACAATCGACGAAATGCTGGAAAAAGAACCCTCATCGCTGATTGCAGAGAAGGACCGTGAAAGGGTTCTCGACCTTCATTACAAACGGATGCGCGGCGAATTAAAAACAAACAGTTACCTCGCTTCGATGATTCATAAAAACGGCAACGAAATTATTGTCGATATCAATGCAGCCACGGTTATAATGAGCGGGAGAAATGCCTCGTTTGTAACCATGCGCGACGTTACGGAGAAAAACCGCATACAGAAAGCATTGCAGGAGAGCGAAATAAAATACAAAACGCTGGTTGACAACTCACAGGACGGAATCCTGATTATCCGTAACAACCAGGTTTTGTTTGCCAATAACACCATTTGCCGGATGTTAAAAACCACTCCCCAACAACTTTCGGCTTTTCCTGCCACCGATATTGTTCACCCCGACGACCGGAATAAAGCACAGCAAATGAGCGCACTGCGGGAAAAAGGCGAATCACACACAATGCTCGATAATTACAGGTTAAAAGTAACTACAGGAGAATATATTGAAACAGAATCGTTCTCCACAGTGATTGATTACGAAGGTTCGCCGGCAAGTTTTATCACCATCCACGACATCACTGAAAAAAACAGGATGCAGGAGAAAATCGTTAAAAGCGAACAAAAATACCGCACACTTATCGACAAAGCCACCGACGGAATCATCATCACACAACACGGTTTCCTGAAGTTTGTTAACGAAGCTTTCTGCAAACTTACCCAGTACAGCGAAAACGAACTTATTGACAAACCTTACCTCGATTTTGTGGTTGCCGAAGACCATAATAAAATGAATTCGTACCACATGCGCCGAATGAAAGGTGAAGATTTCCAGGTAATGTACCGTAGTAAAATCTTTAAAAAAGACGGGTCCATACTTGAAGTTGAACTCAATGCCCGTACCTCGGAATACAATGGTGAGCCCGCTGCATTTATCATTATGCGCGATATTACCAACCGCCTGAGAATGGAAGAAGCCCTTGCCAAAAGCGAACAGAAATACCGCCAGTTGGCCGAAATGCTCCCACAAACCATTTACGAACTCGATTTGCAGGGCAATATTACTTACCTCAACCAGACAGGCTTCAGGAAATTCGGTATCACAAAATATGACCTGGGCATTTCTGCTTTCACCTTTATCGTTCCCGAAGAGCATGAAAGAATGCGGATTAACATGATGAAAAGCCTCAAAGAAGGGTACAGTACGCCAGGAAACAGTTATACAGCAATCAGCAAAAACGGGAAAAAATTTCCGGTGATGATTTTTGCTTCACCACAATATGCGGGCGATAAAATTACCGGGACTTGTGGCATCATACTCGACATGTCGGAACACGAAGCCATGGAAAAAGCATTGCGCGAAAGCGAACTGAAATACCGTGAACTGACTGAATTGTTGCCGCAAACCGTTTACGAGCTCGATGCAAAAGGAAACATTGTTTATTTTAACCAGACAGGGTACAAGCAATTCGGGCTCACCACCGACGATATCGGAAAATCTTCATTTCAGTTCATTCATCCCTCATTTCACGGGCAGATGCGTGAAAACATGAAAAGAACCTTGACCCATAAGGTAAATAGTTATGGAAACCGGTACATTGCAGTGCGTAAAAATGGCGAAACTTTTCCGGCTATGACATTTGCCGCACCCGTTGTTAACGAAAATGAAGTTATTGGAATTCGAGGGCTGATTCTTGATATTTCGGAACACGAGGCGATGGAAAATGCACTCAGGGAAAGTGAAAAAAAATACCGAGAACTGGCCGAAATGCTGCCGCAAACCGTATATGAACACGATTTAAACGGAAAACTCACCTACCTGAATCAGGCAGGTAAAAAGACTTTTGGCATTCAAAGTATCGAATCCGGCATTTCTGCACATGATTTGGTGGTTGCGGAAGATATTGAAAAGATGGTGACCAATATGCAAAAATCGTATTCCGAAAAAACCTCTTCACAAGGAAACATCTATTCAGCTATTCGTTCGAATGGAGAAAAATTTCCGGTTATGATTTTTGCCACGCCCATGTTTTCGGAGGGAAAAATTACCGGTACCCGCGGAATTGTTATTGATATGACCGAAAATGTGAAGATGGAAAATGCGCTTCGGGAAAGCGAAAAAAAATACCGCACCCTCATCGACAAAGCCACCGACGGAATTCTCATAACCCAGGACGGTGTTTTCAGGTTTGTAAACCCGGCTTTTTGCGAAATGATGCAGTATTCCGAAGCAGAATTGATTGAAAAACCATTTATTGATGTGGTGGACAAAAATCATCATCAGGAAATGATTGAAAACCATAAACGCCGGATGACAGGCGAGTCGTTTCCTGCCATTTACCGTGCAAAACTTTATCGGAAAGACGGCAAAAGCATTGTTGTGGAACTGAATTCACGGACTACTGACTACAATGGCAAGCCCGCTTCGTTTGTGATTACACGCGATATTACCGACCGCATTCAAACCGAAGAGGAACTGCTTAAAGCCAAGGAAGAACTTGAACAACTCAACCAGAACCTCGAAAACCGGGTGCAGGAAAGTACACTGAAACTGACCGAAGCCAACACACAACTCATTCGTTTGCAAAAGGAAAACCTGCAGTCGCAATTCGAAGTGTTGCGACAACAGGTAAACCCGCATTTTTTGTTCAACAGTCTGAATGTGCTAACATCGCTCATCAAACTTGAACCCGATTTGGCCGAACAGTTTACCGAACACCTTTCAAAAGTGTACCGCTATGTGCTCGAAAACAAAGACAACGATTTGGTAAGCCTGCAAACCGAACTCGATTTTCTCGATGCCTATATTTTCCTGCTGAACATCCGTTTTATGGATAAAATCATTGTAAAAGTTGACATCAGCGAAAAGAAACGTGAATGCCTGATTTTGCCGCTGGCCTTGCAATTGCTCATCGAAAACGCCATAAAACACAATTCAATGTCGAAAAAGAACCCATTAAAAATTGAGATTTTTATAGCCACTGACAATGTACTGCATGTTGAAAATAACCTGCAGGAGCGTGAGTCGCATATGATTTCAACGGGTGTTGGGTTGCGGAATATTGCCCATCGCTACCACCTGCTCGACATGCCCGAACCCGAGTTTGTAAAAACTGAAACAAAATTCATTGCCCGCGTTCCGCTGAAATGTCAGGGAGAGGGGACGACCTGCAAACCCCCGGCTTACAAGCCGGGGTTAGTGAGATGCAGGCTAACACTTGCTTTCAGGCCAGAAAAAAGATAAAGAAGAGACTGAAATTATGACTAACTCCGGCCTTCAGGCCGGAGACTGAGAAACAGAATTGTACAGGACTTTAGTCCTTAATTTGAAATATTTAAAACACAGATAATGAGAATCGTAATAATTGAAGATGAAATGTACGCAGCCAAACGGCTCGAAAACATGGTGAAGGAATACGACCCGAAAATTGAAATTGCCGCCTGGCTCGAATCGGTGGAAGAATCGGTGGAATGGTTCAGGGAAAACACAGAACCCGACCTTATTTTCCTCGATATCCACCTCGAAGATAACCTCAGTTTTGCCATTTTCGACAAAGTGAGTGTCTCCTCTCCCATCGTATTTACCACCGCAACCGACGAACTGGCCATCAAAGCATTTGTAACCAAAGGAATTGATTTCCTGCACAAACCAGTGGTTAAAACCGAGCTGAATGCTATGCTCGACAAGTACCTCGACCCGGCAAAGGATTTCAGAAAACCCATCGGCGCCGGTTTTTTCAGCGACATTTTTGATAATAAATAGAAGTCTCACGCTAAGACGCTAAGACGCAATTTCAAAAAATCCTTTGCGTCTCCGCGCCTTTGCGAGAGTTTTAAAACAACGATAACAACGACAACTTTCCTATGAAAACCATCATCATTGAAGACGAACAGTTTGCTGCAAAACGCCTGGAAAAAATGATTGCTGAAGCCGACCCGGCAATAGAGGTTGTGGCAAAACTTGAATCGGTGGCCGATTCGGTGGAGTGGTTTCGCAACAATCCGCACCCCGACCTGATTTTCCTCGACATTCACCTCGAAGACGGCATCAGCTTTTCGATTTTCGAGCAGGTGAAAGTCAGCTCGCCCATCATTTTTACCACCGCGTTCGACGAGTACGCCATCAAAGCTTTTAAACTGAAAAGCATCGACTATTTGCTGAAACCTATAATGCAGGACGACCTTCGCAAAGCCATAGCCAAATTCCGCGACTGGGGCGAAAAAAAGCAAATGGTTGACATCAGCGAATTGTTTACCCTGATGAAAGGCACCGAAAAATCGTACCGCGAACGTTTCTCTGTAGTGGTGGGACAAAAACTGAAAAGCATTGATGTAAAAGACATCAGCTACTTTTTTTCAAACAGCGGAATCACCTTTGTAGCGATGCAGCAAAAAGGCCAGTACTCGCTCGACATCAGCCTCGATAACCTGATGGCCGACCTCGACCCGAAAAAATTCTTTCGCGTGAACCGGCAATACATTGTGAGTTTGCAGTCGATTGTAAACATCCACATTTTCCCGAAAAGCCGGCTGAAACTCGAACTCAACCCGCCTGTTCCCGATGTTTTTGTAAGCCTCGACAAAGTTGTTGACTTTAAAAAGTGGGTGGATGGAGGAGTGTGATTGAGTGAATGAGTAATTGGGTAATTGAGGAAATGGGTAAATGGGTAAATGGGTGATTGAGGAAAATGTAAAAAGCGGCACAGTTGTTAAATGCGGCGGAAAACCCTGAAAGAGTTTGATTTGAATAACCTAGGGTTGAAACCCGGGGAAATAACGCCCCATCAAATCCTGCCCGTAGTTTGAAACGCAAAAGCTGAAAAACACCGCATAACGAAAGAATATAAACAAAATTAAATTGAATGAAAGATTTAAGATTGAATGACACACCTGCAACTCGTAACCTGTAACATTTAACAACAAAAACATGAAACGGCCTTTAAAAAACCTGATTATGATATCATTAACAGTAACCACGCCTTTTACAACTTGTAACTTTTAGCGCCTGTCGCCGTCATTCAGAGCAAAAACAGAAAACAATTATGAAAACCAGAAAACAAGTAACCATTTTAGGGCTGATGTTATTTTTAACCATCTCTGCCAACCTATTTGCACAGGAAAAAACTTTTACCATTCAAAAAGAAAACTGGACCTCTCCTCAAAAGCTGCAAGGCAACAACGGATGCCAGATTTTCTCGATGGTTTCGTTCCTCGAATCGGAGATTTTCAGAACCAGCGGGAAGAAAGTGGAACTCTCGCAGATGTATTTATTCTATCATGTTTTTATCGAAAAAACCGACCGTTACCTGCGGCTGCGGGGAACTCAAACTTACAGTACTGGCGGACTTTTCGATGATGCAATTTACACGATGAATAAATACGGTATTGTGCCGCTGAACGATTTTGTGGGCAACCGCAACGAAAAAGGATTTTACGAACACGGCCCGCTCTATGGCGAATTTGAATACGGATTTTTGCCCAACCTGATGAAAAAAGCAGAGAACCATGAACTCAATATCAATTGGGAAAATGGAGTTGCCACCAGGCCGTGGGAGACCGAAATCAGGTCGATGCTCGACCGCCATTTAGGAAAGCTGCCAACGGAAATCAGTTTCGAAGGAAAAACGTACACCCCGCTTTCGTTTGCAAAAGAAGTGGTGAACCTGCCACTGACAGATTACATCAAACTCACTTCTTTCTCAGAAATGCCTTTTTACCAGCCCGGAATGTTTTACGTAAAAGACAACTGGCTCAGCAAAAGTGATTTTTACAGTCTGCCGCTGGACAAGTTCATGGAAACCATCGACTACGCAGTCAGCAACGGTTTTACTTTGGCTATCGACCTCGATTATTCGGTTGACATTCTTAAATCCCCGGTGAATTATGTTGATTTTAACGAAAACGAAACGGTGACCCAGGATAAACGCGACGAGATGCTTTCGAACTGGCTGACAAAAGATGTTCACCTGGTGCATCTCACCGGGATTGCCAAAGATGAGAACGGCAAAAAGTATTATGTCATCAAGGATTCGGTAGGTGAAAACCTCGGGGTGGTGACAAAAAAATACCTCTCTGAAAACTTTTTAAAAGGAAAAGTGCTGGCAGTAATTCTTCATAAAGACGGAATTCCTTCAGCAATAAAAAAACAACTTTTTTAATTGTCTTTGCTTCACTTCTATCAAGTGGATGCAAGGCACAAACACAGAAAAGCATGATAGCAAAACAAATCACAATCAGAGACAAACAAGTTGATATCAATTATTTTCAACAAGGGCAGGGCAACACAACATTGCTGTTTTTACACGGTTGGTGTAATGACGGAATGTATTGGAAGAATCAGGTAGAATATTTTTCTGAAAATTACAATGTCTTCGCAATTGACCTGCCGGGATTTGGCAAATCGAAAGCTGATAGAATCAACTGGACCATTGAAGAATATGCCAAAGATGTAATAGCATTTATTGACACGATGAACCTTAAAAATGTGGTAATCATCGGGCATTCTATGGCAGCTGAAATTATGTTGGAAACAGCTTTAACCAACAATCCAAGAATAACAGGCGTTGTGGGTGTTGATGTTTTCAAATCCATTGACGTTGTTCTTACACCAGAAATAATGAAACAAATAACCGACTTCTTCCCGATGCTTGAAAAGGACTTCAAAAATTCGGCATCTTTTTATGCTGATATGATGCTTTTTCACCCCACAACTCCAACGGAAATAAAAGAGAGAGTGAAAGCTGATTTTGTCAATTGCGATTCAGTTACAGGCTATGAAACTTTTATGAACCAAACAGAATATAGTTATGCCGATGCACAACGATTAGAACAACTTAAATACAAGTTATATTTAATAAACAGCGATGGTTTTCCGACCAACGAAACAGGACTGAAAAATCGTTGCAAAAGTGGTTTTCAGGTGGAAACCATCGCTGCGACCGGACATTATCCAATGATAGAAAAACCGGCAGAATTTAATTTGATATTAGAAAAAGTGCTGAAAGAAATGAAATAAATTACAGGGCGCACTATGCATTAAAATTTACAGAGACTAAAAAACAATTCAACAAAAACAAAAAACCATGGCAAGTATAAAAAGCCGCCTTTTTAACCTGATGATTCGCAACAGCTATCTGTTTCGCGGACGACTTACAAAAGAAACTTTTGATATGAACACCTCCATTGAGCTGTTCCGCGAGAACTGCGAAAAAGGAGCAGCGCGTTACGCCAAAATGCCCCCCGGAGTTGAAGCCAAACCAACTAACATCGAAGGAATAAAAGCCGAATGGCTGATTCCGGCCGGAGCACATCCCGAAAAAATGATTTTTTATGTGCACGGTGGTGGTTATGTTGCCGGTTCATGTAACGATCACCGCAGCTTTGTTTCGAAGTTTGCCGCATTTACTGGGGTTTCGAACCTGATTTTCGAATACAGGCTCGCACCCGAGCACAAATTCCCCGCTGCTGTTGAAGACACGGCTAAAGTGTATCAGGCGGTGCTGGCATCGGGCTACAAACCCGAAAACATCATCATTGCGGGCGAGTCGGCAGGTGGCGGACTCACACTGGCTACGCTTCTGTACCTGAAAGATAAAAATATTCCGCTGCCAAAAGCCGGAGTGGCCATTTCGCCATGGACCGACCTCACCTGCCAGGGCGAATCTTATAATACAAAAAACAAGGTTTCGCCGGCGCCGCTTAACTCGTGGCATGTTTTTGCCAAACATTATGCAGGCGACACGCCTTTGAATAACCCGTTTGTTTCGCCACTTTTTGGCGACCTGAAAGGCTTGCCGCCACTCCTCATCAATTCAGGAGTGGATGACGAATTGTTTGATGATGGCCGAATGTTTGCCGAAAAAGCGCGCGTTGCCGGTGTGGATGTAACTTTCCGTGCAGGCGAAAAAATGGTACACTGCTACCCGCTACTTGCACCCATGTTCCCCGAAGCGACAGAGGCGATGAATGAGATTGTGGGGTTTGTGAGAAAACATTTACAATTTAACGATTGACTATGTACGATTTTAACGGGCGAAGAGCATGGGGCATAGGGCATGGAGCCCTAAGGTTCGACCCGGTACGGGTCAGATTATAATGGCCCCGGGGTAAAGCAAAAGCGATAAACCTCGTCCGCGAACCGGCGCAGTTTGAAATAAAAATTCTGTTGCGGACGAAACAGAACCGGAGAGAATTTACGATTTAACCCCCGACGATTCGGGGTACAATTTACTATTTGGGAAAAAAACACATTTTCCAGCCGCCTGACCCGGTACGGGTCAGATTATAGTAGCCCCGGGGTAAGGCAAAAGCGATAAACCTCGTCCGCGAACCGGCGCAGTTTGAAATACAAATTCTGTTGCGGACGAAAAAGAACCGGAGAGTATTTACGAATTAACGATTGACCCCCGAAAATTCGGGGTACGATTTTTCAAAAAATCCAGTATCCAGAATCAAATATCAAGCATCAAAAACCAAAATTCAACTAAAAAATGAAACGAAGAACTTTTATTAAAAACGTGAGCCTTTCAACAGGTTTATTAACTGTTTCACCGATTCTTCAGGTAGCGGGAAACACAACACCAGCCAGTTTTGAATTACTCGACCTGCATGTGCACACCACCGACACGTTTACCATCGAAAATATCCTCGAAATCGGGAGAAAGAACAATGTGAAATTTGGTGTGGTTGACCACCCGGCAGTGTGGGCGCTGAAAGACGATGCCGACCTGAAAAATTACATCGAAAAACTGCGGAAATACCCGGTTTACATCGGGCTTCAGCCAACCTACCTGGGATGGAGCAAAAACTATTCTGCCGAACTGATTGCCCAACTGGACTACATTTTAATGGACCCGCAGATGGTTCCGAAAGGAAACGGCGAAACCTGGCAAATCTGGGAGTTTGACACGTACATCGACGACACCGAAGATTTTATGAAACGGTACATGGATTACGCCATGGAAGTGCTGACCAAAGAGCCCATCAATATTTTCGGCTGGCCGCTCTTTTTGCCCGTCTGCATTGCCCGCGATTACTACAAACTGTGGACTGAAGAACGGATGCAGCAGATAATTTCGGCTGCAAAAGCCCGGAACATCGCCATTGAAATCAACGACATGGCACACACACCACACGAGGAATTTATTCTGAAAGCCAAAGCACAAGGTGTAAAATTTACCTTTGGTTCCGACTCGCGCAACAACAATGTTGGGCGACTCGCCTATTGCAAACGGATTGCTGAAAAATGCAACCTCTCCGCAGATGATTTTTATGTGCCGGTAAGAAAAGGCTAAGGATACAGAATTGGTAACGGTTAGGCCGGGAAAAACAGTAGAAAGCGGCATAATAAGTATACAGTAGGCAAATAGATAAAATCACCTCACGTTCCCATTTTCACTCTATAGTACCTTAAATCCGCATTATATTGTTGAAAAAAGCTGTAAAAC
>CAZXVT010000162.1:0-10615 GCA_964644015.1 uncultured Maribellus sp. | reverse complement strand
AAAAAAAGCCTTACTTAAATAATATTCATTAATGATGGATTTGCTAGTATTCTCTAAGACATTTTCTTCATTCACTAATAATTAAAAACCGATCTTTGTTTTCCCTTTCAGATTTATTGTTTTGCCTTCCCAGATAAAAATTCCACTGAGATCCTTGGGCAAACTAATTTCACCTTCAATTCCATTATTCTCCGTTCTTTTCAGGCTGAATGAAATCGTACCCGCAGGATGTGGCATTTTGCCGTTGATAAACTGAAGTTCTCCCAAATATGGTTCAATTTTAACGGTTTTAAATCCAGGTGACGCAGGTTCAATTCCGGCAACGGTTGCCAGAAAATCGTAATTGGGGCTCGCACTCCACGCATGACAATCGGACCGTGTTGGGTCAGGTCTTTCTGCAAAAGTTGTTAATCCCTGCTTCAGCATTTCACGCCACAAATCAAGCGTTTCTAAGTATTTATCTGCCAAACCGGCAGTTTTAAGGGCCTGTGTAAGATAAAACCTGAAATACATTGTTGGCTGAATCAGGTTTTTATCCGATTCAAAGCGCAAAACAAACTCTTTCATTTCTTTCTGATCAACAGCACCGGTCAGCACTGCAAAGATTTGCGTATGCATACTGAAATCCTTTTTGGCAGGCGAATCGGCAAAATATTTCCTGTTACTATCCCAGCAATGCTTTTTCACCGATTTAATGACATCATCAGCAATTTTTTCATAGTAATCTGCTTTGGTTTTGTTTCCGTTCCAATAGAAAATTGCGGCTGCATGACGCGCAGAATAAGCGAGTTGCATACTCAGGATGGCCGATTTTCCTTCAACACCACCCTCAGGCACTCCACCAACCTGTTCCTCTTCGTTCCATGGCCATTCATCGGGCCAGTCAACAAAATTCCAATAACCTGTGTACCCCAGCAATCCGGTTTCTTTATCAATCCGATTGATAAAAAAAGTCAGCACATTTTCCATTCCATTAAAAAACGAATTGACAAATTCAGGATCATCCCGGTGCATCCAGTAGTCGTAAACCATATCTACCCAGAACAATGAATATGGAGGAATTACCTGTGGCATAGACGAAGGATAACGGCTCATAGTCAATCCATCACTGAATCTTGATTCATCAAACATCTGAATTGCATTGCGCATCAACCGGTCATCACCCGAAATATAAAGCGAAATCAGTGCCTGAATGCGGGTATCTCCAACATATTGCAACTGCTCATAATACGGACAATCATAATATGTTTCACCGGCACAAAGACGCGCGGTATGCCAACCTACCTGCCAGATTTTTTCAAGCTGCTTATCGTTGCTCTCAAAAGTGCCATTTTCTGCAAACGGATAACCGGTGAATTCGCTCTGAAAACTGTTGATTGTCAATGGTTCTTTGCCTGTAGTAATAGTCATTTCAAGATAACGCCAGGTACGGAGCCAAAGCGGACGAAACAAACGGTATTCACCACCATCAGGGTAAAAGTAATCTATGTATCCCCGCATTTTCTTACCTTCCAACTCGTTCCGGTTTCCTTTCACTCCCTGACCGTCAAAAAGCGCTTCGGCATATTTTAATTCAACCGTTGCATTTTTTCCTCCCGAAATATTGATCTCAGGGTAGGCCGTGGTTAGTTCTCCCTGGTCAAAAAGCACCACTACCTTTTTATCCGGAGGAATCACCAGCTTTTCATTTCCATTCAGAAAAACAGGTTTTACATCCGTATTTTCAGTTTTCCTGACAGATACAAATTGTTGTTTCCTGGCTTCCATCAAAGGAATTGTTCTTGTTTGCAATCCCCATTCGATTCCGGTTCCCGCTGTTTTGACCCTACCCGGTTCCAGTAATTTTGGTTTCTTCCAATGTGTATCGTCAAACTCAGTTTTTTCCCAGTTCCACGGATACAATTCTCCATTTACTGCATCGCACGGCCCCACCACAATGAAACTGCCGCCCGTTTTTTCACGACTCGCATCGGCTGGTGAATATGCTTCATTCTTAATTACTTTCCACGAATTGTCTGTGTTGACTATATTTTCATTCTCTGAATTTCCCTGCAGAATAAAGGCTGTTCTCAACGATATCTGAGCCCAGGGTTTTAACCCGGCAAAATTCCACACAACTGAAGCAATGGTATTTTTGCCCGGCTTTAGATATTCTGCAATATCAATGCTTTCAAAATTCCAGTGCATCAGATCGCCGCGGGCAGGACCAAAACAAACCGGTGTTCCGTTTACAAAAAGCCGGTAACGATTGTCGGCTGAAACATGAACTACAAATTTTTGCGGCACTTTTTCCATTTCAAATGACTTTCTGAAATGATAAACGCCATATTCAAGACCGCTGTCATCGGGATAAGTAATCCAACGGGCTTTCCAGAATTTTTTCAGCAGATCGGGATTTATTTCATTTTCAGTAATACTTTTTACCCCCAGTGCCTGAACCGAAAGAAAAATCAAAACAGCAAAAAAGATTGTTTTCATGTTGGTTAAGTTAAATATTCAGAAATGAGCTTACTGCAGCTTCACAAACTTTTCATAAGCCTTATCCCAGTCGAGGGCTGGTGAAGGTTTGTACCGGATTACTTCAAACGAATTACTGACAATTTCACGCATTTCAGTGAGTGAGTGCACCTTATCCAGTGCTTTTGCCTGTAACAGGATGTTTCCGGTAGCTGTGGCTTCGGTCGGACCTGCCAGCACTTCAATACCTGTTGCATCGGCAGTAAGCTGGTTCATCATGGCATTGTGTGCACCCCCGCCAATAATATGCAATCTTTCAATTTTTTTTCCTGTCACCAATTCAATCTGCCGGAGGGTATATTTGTATTTCAATACAAGACTGTCGTAAATACAGCGGGCTATTTCACCTTTTGTTTCCGGAACCGGCTGATTGGTTTTCACACAATAATCCTGCACAGCTTTGGGCATATCTCCCGGGTTCAGAAATCCAACATCATCAGGATTTATAAAACATTTGAAAGGTTTTGCATTATTGCTCAACGCCACAATCTCGTGCCAACCCATCACGCTTTTCGCATCCCAGATGCGTTTACATTCCTGAATGAGCCACATTCCCATAATATTTTTGAGAAATCGGGTAGTTCCTTCCACTCCACCCTCGTTGGTAAAATTCATGGCCAGTGTTTGTTCCGAAACCAGCGGAACCGGGCTTTCAATTCCCAGCAACGACCATGTACCCGAACTGAGGTAAGCCCAGTTACCTTCTTTTGCAGGAACTGATGCAATGGCCGAAGCCGTATCATGACCCGCCACCGAAATACACGGAATGGCAGCACTCCCGGTTTCTTCCTGAATTTCGTCCAAAACTTTTCCAATGACAGTACCTGGCTGAATAATCTCACCCGCCAGAACCGATGGAATCCCGGCTGTCCTGAAAAGTTTTTCCTCCCATTCAGCTTTTCCCGGTTTCAGCAGTTGCGATGTACTGGCAATGGTATATTCAATACACTTTTTACCCGTAAAAAGATAGCTCAGCGCATCGGGCATAAACAAAATATTTTTTGCTTTATCAATATGTTGTGTTTTGTCGCGCACTGATGAGTATAACTGAAACAGCGTATTAAACTGCATAAACTGAATTCCGGTCAACTGATAAGTTTCCTTTTTAGACAGCAAATCAAAAAATTCATTCATTGCATTTTCGGTGCGATGGTCACGATAGGCAAACGGAAGACCGGCAAATTGTCCGTCGGTAGTAACCACTGCATAATCAACACCCCATGTATCAATGCCGATGGAATCAGGCTGAACACCGAATTCGGTTATACACTTTTTCAAGCCTGTCTTTAATTCGTCGAACAGACTGTAAATATTCCAGAAATAATGTCCGTGAATACGGGTCATCTGGTTTTTAAACCGATGAACTTCAACTAATTCAAGTTTATTATCCTGAAGTTTACCAAGTATAGCACGCCCGCTTGAAGCGCCAAGGTCGAATGCCAGAAAGTTTGATTTGGTCATGGATGATTTTTGGTTTGAAAAATACAATTTTAGTATGAAAAAAGGCGGTCAGAAACCGCCTTTTGCTTATAATTTCTGTAAATAATCGATACTTGGCTTGAACGTTTCCGGGTCCATTTCAACAAAGAAATTCTGAACGCCGCCCACTTTTGCTGCTTCAAAAAAGTCTTTCCAATCCACTTCGCCCTGCCCTATCGGAACCTGAGCATCTTTGGCTTTCGACCAGTCGGCAAGGTGTGCAGATTGAAAACGTCCCGG
This sequence comes from uncultured Maribellus sp., assembly GCA_964644015.1. Classification (GTDB taxonomy): domain Bacteria; phylum Bacteroidota; class Bacteroidia; order Bacteroidales; family Prolixibacteraceae; genus Draconibacterium. The sequence goes on along the minus strand of CAZXVT010000162.1, from coordinate 6,379 downwards.
ATATTTTCTGAAATAATCAGCAGCTTTGTAACCGATGTTTACCACTGCAACCTGAAACTGCATTTTTACAAGGTCAGGATTCAAAACCTTCATCATTTCTTCGTAAATCAGCTCTTCTCCGCGTTTTTCAAATTCCATGTGGTGATTGTGAAAAACCATTTGTATGCCGGCAGCTTTTGTTTTCTCGCCAATGGCATTCAGTTCTTCACAGGCTTTCCAGTATTCGTCAACCGAAGCGCCTTCAGGCAACCAGAAACTGGAACAAACCATTTGTTTCATTTCAAGTTGGGTGGCCCATTCAATCCGGTTTTCCAGACTGTCGCGCAGTTCGCCCATTCCATAATGAGAACTTACGCATTTCAGTCCTGAATCATCCATGATTTTTTTCATTTCGGTGCCGGTCATGCTGTTCAACGGACCAAATCCCGAACTTGTGTATCCCAGTGGCGAACACATTTCCACCTGAGTGTAACCCATTGCAGCCATTTCTTTTAAAGTAGCGGCAAAATTTGGAATCAGTTTGTCTTTAATCGTCCAAACCTGGAATCCGAAATCCTTTTTGGCAGTTGTGGGTGCTGCACAACCTGTCAAACCAAAAGGCAACTGGCTTGCCAGTGCCACTGAACCGAGCGCAAAGCCCGATGATCTGATAAAGTTTCTTCTGTTGATTTTCATAATTTATTGGCTTAAAAATTAGTTTTTATAAAAAAGCCGGTGTTTCAAACTACGGGCCGGTTGTTTTGTTTCGTTAGTCCCCGGGTTGAAACCCGGGGTTATTCAAATTCAACTCCTTCGGAGTAGTTAGTGCGATTGACGGCTTTTCATATTGCAGGTCGTTGGTTTCTGAATCGTCAGCCACAGGCAAGCCCGAAACTTAGGAATCAAGGTTATTCAGATTCAATTGTTGCCAATCCCGAACCCATAACTTGCAACCTATAACCTGCATCCTGTAACCTGTAACCCTTACAACCCGCAACCCGTAACTAAATCTCATCCAAACTCCAGCCCTTGCGATACGAGCGATTCAGATATTCGTTGGCTTTCTGGTCATTGGTGATTTTCATGGAAGCGGCATCGTATTTCAGCATTTTTCCCGAACGTAATGCGGCTGCATACAGGTTCACAGCCTCTGTTATCGGCCACGCCTGACGGAATCCGCCGTCGATTTGTTTTCCGGCTTTCACACCATCGATAAATCTTTTGATTCCGGGTATTTTTACAGCGCCGGCAGCAGCTGAAACTTCCTCTGTTTCCTTTACGCCTTTCGACAGTAAATACGGGTTTTCGGCATGGAAACCGCGGGTGAGAATAATATCCTTGTCGCCTACAAACATCATCCCTTCCGACGGGAATTCAATGCCCTGTTCGTAAAATTCTTTCAGTACCGGTGGCCGCATTCCTCCATCGTACCAAACCAAATCAATTGCCGGACGCCCTTCGTTTGCAGGGTATTTAAAGCGAACGGTTGAAGCATACGGGAAACTGAAATCGTTGCGGATTTTGAATGCTGCACCTTTGTCGCTGATATCGCAAACACTGCTGAAATTGGGTTCGATGATGGTTGGTTTTCCCAGTTTCAAAGCCTCAAAAACTGCCCACAAACTGTAGTGTCCCATGTCGGCCATCGAGCCGCCGCCAAAGTCGTACCAGCCACGGAAAACCATGTTTGTATAATGTGGGTGGTAGGCACGTTCTTCTTCGGGCCCAAGCCACAAATCCCAATCAAAACCGTCGGGCAGATTGGGTTTGTCGGTGGGTATTTTTGCGTATTGCGGCCACACCGGACGGAACGACCAGTTGTGAACTTCTTTTAGCGTACCAATGGCCCCGTTGTTAATCCACTCCATAATTTTCGGCATTTCCTCACCATTCGAATCCCAGGGCTGTAAATGGGTGGTAACATTTGACTTCATTGCCATTTCATACACTTTCCGGCCTTCAATCAACCGGTTCGACAAAGGTTTGTGCACTGAAACACCAATGTTTCTTTTTATTGCGGCGGCACAAATAATTCCGTGCAAATGGTCGGGTGTCATCACCTGAACTGCCTGCAGGTCCTTTTCCTTTTCAAACAGTTCGCGAAAATCGGTGTAAGCTTTACAATTGTATTTTTTCCCGGTTACTTTTTCGTAATACAAATCGACTATCTCTTTTCCATTGTCCAAACCGCCGGGAACGGAGTTACTTCCACCTGTATTCCAGTTGGATTTTCCAATCAGTTCGCGCATTTCGTCGCGTAAACCAGTCGGACTCCAGTCATAATAACCGATGGCTTTGCGTTGCGGGTCGCAAACGGCAGTAACCTGAACTTCGGGTAATTGGATAATATCAGGCAACTGACGCAAACCCTGAGTTCCCAGACCGATGTAGGCCACGTTGATTTTGTCACTTGGTGCCACAAAACCGCTGCCACCCAACACGTGACGCGGAACCACTGTCAATCCGGCTGCCACTGTGGCCACGCCGCCAATAAATTTCCTGCGATTGATGTTTTTTGATGTTTTCATAAATCAGGTTTAGTTTGTTTTTAATGGTTTAAATTTAGTTTTCATTTTTGAAAGTTGGTACTGGTGATAAACAAAAAAACCTTGCCGGCGACAAGGTCTTTTTGTTTATTATCTCTTTTACAACACAGTCAGCAAAACAGACTTCGACTACGCTCAGTCTGACAGTCACCCTGAGCGCAGTCGAAGGGTGTTGAAACTTGTCCTCGTTCTATATTTGTTTACATCATAAAATATTCAACACGAATCTTCCTTTTCTATTTCAACTTTTCAACCGCTTCACCGGCAGCTTTTAAAATGGCTTCGTTGGATAGCGGCGAACCCACAGCCTGTTTCATCCATTCGTTGGGTGTGAGCTGACCCAGTGCAAAAATGCGTAATACTTCGGGGGCCAGTTCGTGTGTTTTGAAATGCTCTTCCAACTGAAAATGAATAAGGTGACCAAAAGCATAATTGGGCAGGTACATCGGCGAGTTGATCATGTGCGAATAAATACCCAGAATCGTTTGGTCCTGCTGCCCGAAAACCGGCGCATAATAACTGTTCCAAACGTCTTTGCTGATTTGCAGCACCGCATCGCGCAGTTCAACGGCTGTAGCATTCGGATTGGCGTACAACCATTGCCACATTTTCATATCCACCAGAGAAACGCCCATAATTTCGTACAACGACCAGAAAATATCGAGTGTTTTCAGGTACTCTTTCTGCGGATCGGTGTTGTTCATGTTTAGCAGGAAAAGGTCGCGTTCCTGGAAAACAAACGCCAGTGCTTCGGTAAAAGCCGTATTCGGCACGCCGTTAATCATGTAATTCGGTACATCGTTCAGCGAAATAGTCTGCTCCACATTGTGGCCAAACTCATGAACCGCAATGTTGTAGCCCTTGTAATTCATGCCGGTTTCAGGGATGCGGGTACGCAAATGCGCTTTTTCGCTTTTCATTTGTGCGCCCCAGGCATGGCCCGAACCACGGGCGGGGTCAACTGCAATGCGCGAAGCAATAAACTCCGCCTTTTCTTTCGGGAAACCCAGTTTCAGCAACATATTCTGCATATCTGCTTCAAATGCTTTCGGGTTGGGGTATTTTTTCTGTGTAATCGCATTCAGGTTTTCTTCGTTCATCGAACTGCGTGCCTTAAAACCGTCGTACCAGATATCCCAGGGTTGAAGGTCACGACCCAGGCGGGTTTTGATGATGGCAGCCACTTCGGCCACCTGCGGCGAACTCAGAAATTCGGTAAACAGTTTTTCTACTTCGGGCTGCGGAATCTGCATTCCGGCCGAGAATGAACGCTGAATAGCCGTTGGCATGGCCGGGTTGTATTTGTCGTAATCCTGATATACGTGGAAATTATCGAGAATCTGCTGGTAGCGGGCGTCGGTTTCGGGTTGCATTTCAGTTTTGGCACCGTTTACAAAAACCTCGTTGGTTTCGGGGTTCCAGTCCTGTTTGCCTGAGTTAATCACATCTTTCGGTATCGACTGGTCAATGATGCGCTGCATCACCGCGTAAATCATTCCCTGTTTTTCGAGGCCGTTTTCCTTGTTGGCGTAGTTGGCTTTTATTTCGTCGCGCAGGTTCCAGTGGCTCAGCAAAACCATGTCGGTGGGGAAAAGTTTCTGCCCGTTTTTGCTGAGCAGGTTGCCCATGTAAATGTTGTAGTCGGCAATGTAAGCTTCGCCCGCAGCCGAAACCTGTCCGGCTTTGAGGTTGAGTTCAGCCGGAACCCGCGAGGTAAACATGTCGCCGAGGCGTGCATACCCCCACTGGAGCGGTGACCATGAAGCACCGGATTCGTTTTTTTCTTCGGTTGAATAATACGGGAAGTTGAGCGCCACCACAAACGCAATTTTGTTGTCGTAAAAATCGCTGGCCAGGTGAGCACCCGGACTGTATGCGGCAAACAGCGGGTCGATGTCGAGCACTTCGCCTTTCATCAGTTGCACGTTTTCCTGCAGGTCGAGCGTAATTTTGTTGAAATGGCCATACAATGATTCAAAATATTCGCAAAACCTGTAAAAAGAGGCATCTTTTTTTGCCGGGTCGATAAAGTTTTCGGTACAGAATTTTGCAAAATCATCGGCAGTGCCATCGGTGGCGCGCCACAACGAGGCGGCATGACGAACGCCTTTTTCAACCAGTGCAGTTTCTGAAAGCTGAAATTTCTCAGCCACCTGTTTTACTGTTTCCGTAATTTTTTCGTTGTTGATGGCTTCAGCCACAGGGCTTTCCTTTGGTGCGGGTTGCTGACAAGCTGTAATCATGAGGATAGTTGTTAGGATAAACGCGATTTTTCTAACCATAATATTTGATTCTGAATTTGATGGCGAAAAAATAAGGCGGATTGAAATTTTAAAGAATGATAATTTGCAGGAAGTAAAGAAATACTGCAACGTTAACGTTTAGTATATGCAAAGTTGGTAATTACTTGGCTTTTAATCTATCCACCGCTACTGAAATTCCATTGGAAGCCAAACCTGCAAATTGTATTAAAACCTCTATATATTACGACAGCGTGTTGTATGCAGGCGTTTTATTTTAAATAACTGCTTAGTTCAATATTGTAATAATCCTTTATCAATACGGGTAAACTGCAATGCTTTATATTTATTAAACTACAACATTCAGGAATCTTTTTAAATAGCTTATTATCATTGGCAGAATTGGATTCCTCAGTTACAACAACTATATCTTCATTCTTCTTAAAATATGAAACAAGTAATATGCTGCCATCTGCAGAACCAATGTAGTTTTTTTGAAATAGTTCAAATTCAACATCAGAAATATCTTTAGCTTTCCTGATTGCCTTATCGCAAAATTGATTATCCAGTAAATTAAAGAATGTCTTATCAGGAAATAAATTATTTGTTTTATAGTGTACTGATTTATCTTTAATAAAATCTAATTCCGATAAAATCAATCCTTGAGAGATATATTTTGACTCTTCAAATACTTTATCTATGATTATAATCTCGCCATTGTTAAATTTATCGGCGATAAGTCCTTTTAAATTTCCATTTAAATCAAAAGGCAAATAGTATCTCACCAATGCCAATAATGACGAAGTATCAACAATGGCAATCATATGAGATATTTTTCTATTTTTTCAGACTTAATATCTAATCTCCTGCAAAATTCAATTTCCTTTATTAATCCAATATTTAAAGCATTTTGCAGTGTTTTTAAATATAATGGAGAAATAATTGGTTTAGGTTGGCTTAGCTGAATGATCCTACCTTCCGCTAAGGCTTTTATTCGCTCTTGCTCAAGTCTTATTTTTTCCTTCAATTCCCACTCTCTAATATCTGAAAGTATATTATTTCGAATTAAATCATAATTACTTTGAGAAATCTTATTGTTTATTCTTAGCCTTGTATATAAAGCAAGCTTACTTAAATGTGTTTTTTTGGAAATGTTTGCTATTATCTCATTATTATAATCATTATTAGAGTTTGCAACTTCTAACGATGAAATTACATTATCTAATTCTCCTACAAGAAAGAAATATGCAAAATCGTTACACCATTTCTCTACCTTATTTAATTCATTGAAATCAAAAATTTCTTCATCAATATTGTCATCAATTTCCTCTTCATTAAGAACATAATGGCCTAGTTCATGAGCAAGGGTAAAAATTTCTCTTTTTAAGGATTTCTGATTTCTTTTTAAAACTATAACATTCGGACCTAAATAGAATCCATTAATATTGGCCTTATACTTTTTATTATGAGTTTCAATAAACTCAAAAACAAGAACATTATTATCCGAAAGCTTATTTATAAAAGACTTTAAAAAATCTCGACTTTTATTAAAGAATTCTGGGTATAATAAACTTCTTACTTTAGAAGCAACAAGCTTTGGAGACTCTGTAATAT
>CAZXVT010000161.1:0-10651 GCA_964644015.1 uncultured Maribellus sp. | reverse complement strand
TAACCCAATTTTTATTGATGATTTTATCACTATTGGTGATTCAATTATCAAACCATTGGATTCAGATACATTATTTGTTATTCGCGATAAAAAACAATACTATTTTGTGTTAGGGAAATTTGTTAATGAAAAATCCAAGAAATAAAAAAATATTATTCCATGTTGCATCCAATAAGCGAGGGTCTGTCCGCCAATCAGCAGATATTTTTATTTTATAATAGATAAATATTTATACGAAAGGGAAGGTGCAAAATTCAAAATTGTGAAAGAGGAAAAAAATCACCTCCTCATTTTCACCTCAATTCCATTGGTTTGGCCGCCAAATTTGTTTAAACGATAAGTAAACGAGAGCATTACAAAACGTCCGATGCTGTTGGAGCGGATTTCGCGGAGGTAGTTCAGTTCGCCAAAACGCTGTACAATCTGGTTGCGGTTCAGCAAATCGAACCCTTTTACAGCCAATGTACCCCGTTTGTTTTTCAGGAAAAAATAACTGACCTGTGCCCCGAGCAACGGAATTTTCTGCGAATCGGGGAAAGTATTGTCGAAGTAGTTGGTAAAATCGGTGTTCACCTCAAAATCCCAGGTATCGTTGGGTGTGTAGCGGGCCTCGCCAAACCATTTCAAATCGAAATAGCGGTTGCTAGTCTCGTTTTGTACTGAATAACGCGAGTTCGAAAGTGTGGCTTCAATTCCCGTGTTTACATCCCATTTCTCCTTTTTGCGGTTATCAAAACTCAGCGACGCGCGTGTGCTGTTGCCGTTGTACTCGTTTTCCACCCCGTTTATCATGCTGAAACCCCGGTTCCACGATTCCTCAATATTGAAATTCACTTTCATCCCCAACTTTTTGATGGGTGTTGAAAAATCGATATTCCCACGAAAACTCAGGTCGTTATCAAAATTCTCGAGTGTGTTGATTTTAACCAGGTTTTGGTTGACTGTCTGTTTCCAGTTGATTTTATCTTTGGTATAAGTTCCGCTCAGCGCCGCCATCAGCGAAGTAAACGAAAACTGGTCGAACAGAATGTAATGCAGGTTCATTCTGTGCGAAATCTCGGGTTTCAGGTTGGGATTGCCGATAAACTGCGACAGCGGGTTGATGTTGTTGATAACCGGCAGCAACTGTGTAACCGATGGCGTGTTTACATTCGAATTGTACGAAAGCATGGCGCGGCGACCGGTTTGAAACTGGTATTCGTACCAGATATTGGGCAGCAAATAGTTGTAGATTTTGCTGTTTTGCTCTGTACCGTTCAAAGTATTTTGCATTTTGCCCGATTCCAATTGCAAACCAAGTGTCAGACTGGTTTTTCCTGCGGTGTATTTATAAGTGAGTTTTGGCCGCATCCAACTGTATTTTTTCTGAAATTCGGGACTCAGCGAATCGGTCACTATTTCCGGGTTTCCGGGAATTCCCTGGGTTCGGTCGAGTTCTTCAAGGTCGTTTCCTACAGAAATGGACGGAATCAGGTACGAACCTTTTCCCAAAAACCGTGAAAGCGAGGTACTTGCTGAATATCGCAAATCGTCGGGCCTGTCGTCCTGAAACTGTTTTACGGGGTTAATTGACGGTGGATTGAAAAGTTCTGTTTCGGTTTGAATTTTGTTTTCGGTAATTCCCTGCGAAAGCGAAAGGTTGCCACCTGCCTCAAAAACTGTTTTTCCACTGCGCGATTTTTTCATGTACGACGCGTTGCCGCTTCCCGAAATCCTTTCCGAGTTATTGACGGTTAAATCGTTCATCCGGTTTACCTGCGTGCCGTTGTACCAGCTTTCAACAAAAGTTTTACGGTTGTTGCTGCCCGAGGTGATGGCAAAATTTCCATCAGCAATAATATTTTGCGTTGAATCGATGCGGTTGCGCCAGCCGAGGTTAAACCGGTGCGCCTGGTCTTTGTCGGTTTCGTCGAGTTCCTGCGTTTGCTCGTAATTGTCGCCTTCCACAAAATTGCGTGTCAGTGTCGATTGTTCCAAATCCTTATTTGACCCGCTGCCGAGGTAGCTGATAAAAACCCTGTCGTTGGGACTTGTGGAATACGAAAAGTTGGCGCCGCCTGCTCCGGCCGTGTTCAGTCCGGCCACAGGTTCGCCAAAATTAATGGGAAAACTGCCGTCGTTGGTTATGCGAATCGAAGCCGAACCGCCACCGTGCATCATTTGCCCGATGCCACCCGAGAAATTCAGGTAATCGTTAAATGAAAACCCGAACTGGTTGATGTTGTTGGCCATTCCGAGCGCCGCCACCTGTATTTTATCGGTAAAACGATAGGCTTTTGCGCTCCCCTGCCAGCGGTTGTTGGTGCCAACACCGGCCATCACATCGCCAAAAAGCGCATTCTTTTTATCCTCTTTCAGTTGCAGGTTGATGGCTTTATCGCGGCTGCCATCGTCGATTCCGGTAAACATACTCTGGTCCGATTTCCGGTTGTAGACCTGCACTTTATCCACCGCATCGGCAGGCACATTTTTGGTGGCTACGGTGGGGTCGTTGCCAAAAAATTCCTTCCCATCAACATACAGTTTTTTCACATCCTCGCCCATCGCTTTGATGTTTCCGGCGCGGTCAACTTCAATACCCGGCAGTTTTTTCAGCAAATCTTCGGTAACCGCGTCAGGCCTGAGTTTAAATGCATTAGCATTGTATTCCACTGTGTCGTTTTTAATGGCCAGCGGAACATATTCGCCCGAAACCTGCACCTCGTTCATCTGCAGTGGCTTTGTTTTCAGCACCATTGCACCCAGTTTATTGCCTTCAACCGGAATAGTTACCGGCTGGTAATGGGTTTCGTACCCCAGAAAAGCTGCCTGCAAAAGGTAGTTTCCCTTTTTAATATTTTTGATATCGAAAAAACCTTCTTTGTTGGTGATTCCGAAAGCCTGCATGGTTGAGTCGGCGGGATTGAGCAGCACCACCGAACTGTAAACCAGTGGTGAGCCATCGTCGGCAAAAACATTTCCCGAAAGGCTGAAATTCTGTGCAAAACCGGTTACAGCAATACCCATTAATATTGCGAGGTACAAAAACTTCATGTGGCTGATTTTATCGTTTGATTTGAATCATCATGTGGGTGCCGCCAGTTTTGCCGCCATTTTCAACCCCCATTTCCTTCATTTTTTCAGCAACAATGGCATCAAATTCTTCCTGCGTCACCTTTTTTCCTTTGTCGGGTTTTTGGAGTGCATCTTTCGGCAGGGCTGAAAAATCGACGGATTGTGCTGTGATGGTGTTTTTCCCGTTATCGGTGTCGATGGCAAGAATCAGCCCCGGTAAACCGTTGTAACTGCCCGGCCCGGCCTGCGACTGAATTACCGGTGTAAACCAGGCCACAATCCGGCTGCTGTCTTTTTCAATAAACGCTTCCTGGCACGGATATTCGAGAATCATTTTTTGTTTTCCGGTGAGTTTCCACTGGTTTTCGGTTTTCCGTTCAATCAGAAAAACCCGCGACATAAACTCACGCTGTTCGATTTGTTTTGCTTCGGTTATTGCCGTATAAACTTTGTTGTCTGGTTCCTCCATCTTAATCATCACATTCGAACCACCGTGCTGCATCTGCATAGGGTCGGGTGCATCCGATTTTCCATTTTCGTACAGCGATTCTTCGGGGTTGAAATACAAAACTTTGGAGGTTTTGCGCTCTTTGGGAAGCATGTCGGCAAACTGGGCGGCATCGCCTTCGAGCTTGATTTCGAGTTTTACCACCTGTTCGTAAATCACTTTTCCGGCGTTGTTTTCCTGTGCCGAAGAAAGAATTGCCGAAGCGAGAAGAATTCCGAGGATGTACCAGATTTTCATGTTTATCAATGATTTTAAGTTCAGGCCAAAAGTAGTTTGCCGCAACCTGAATTTATGTTAAGACCTTGTTAAAATATCGGATGGGGAAAGTTAAATAGTGAATTTTCGAAGGGAGTTGGTTTTAGTTTTTTAAAGAAAGATGCGAGTCGTTGACCCCGCCTACAGGAATTTTTACATCATTATAAACTATTAAAAACTAATAACAGACCTAATATAATTGCCAGAATAGAACTTATAACACCTTGGAGATTATAATTATTAGTGTCATCAGCAGGATTTAATGGTTTTTTTAAAACTGTAATAAAAAGATAAATTCCAATTATAATGGCAATAACACCTCCTAGCAATTTTATATAACTGATTTTTTCCATGTATTACTTTTTTTTATAAGCGGTTACTAAAGCTGATGCCAATTAGCAATTCATATCAATTAACAATCCAAAATTAAATTCTATTTCTTCCCGAAATTTTTTGAATTGTACTGAATGTCTTCCTCATAAATACTTTTTGTCGGGCTGGTTTTCAAATATATCCTGATTTTTGGGTTTATGCAAACGAGGAATAGCAACTAAACTAAAACAATGTCGATAATTCCTTTAGAATCAAAAATACTCCAATGCCAAACAATCCAATGCTTCCCAATAAATACCCTCCGCTAAAACTATTACCTTCCTTTTTATTTTTAGGTACACTATCAAAGAGACCAATAATTCCAATTATCACTAAAATGCTCCCTATTAATAAGTTTTCTGTTTTCATAGAAGTATCAATTCAAATAGCACATTATAAAAAATGAGGATAGACCTAAAAATCCCCCCTGTCAATCAGATAAATAAACGAAGCCATGGCGGCGCTGCCGAGTTGGAACTCGCGGAGGTGAACCTGTTCAAAAGTATCGTAGCCCGAATGGTGAACATCGAAATACCGCTGCATTTCGGGAATGAACGACGAAAGCGGTGTACCGAACTTTGCCAGCGGACCGATGTCAACGCCACCACCGCCTTTTACAAAATCGTCAATTCCGTATGGTTCGAAATACTTTTGGAGCGCCAGCATTTTCTCGAGCCTGCCGTCGGGTGCCGAAATGCCAAAACCTTTGGGCATGTACGCGCCACGGTCGGCTTCGAGGGCAAAATAATGTTTTTCGTTTTTCAATTCAGCCTGACGTGCATACTCTTTTCCGCCGGTTTGCGCCACTTCCTCATCCATAAAAGCCACGGCACGGATGGTGCGTTTGGGTTTGATTCCCAGCTCGCGGAAAATCCGCAAAACCTCGATACTTTGCATGGTTCCGGCACCATCGTCGTGTGCTCCCTCTCCGGTTTCCCAGGCGTCGAGGTGACCGCCAACCGTAATAATTTGGTCAGGGAATTCAGAACCTTTGATTTCGCCAATCACATTGTAGGAAGTAGAATCAGGCAGTTGATAGCAAGTGATGCGGAACGAAAACTGAGTTTCGGGATTGTTTTTCAATGATTTGCTTAATAAATCGGCTCCTTTTGTGCTGATGGCCACTGCCGGAATTTTCGGGATGGAATCAATGTACCGCATCACGCCTGTGTGTGGAAAATTATCGGAAGCCGTGGTTAGCGAGCGCACCACAACCCCCGCCGCGCCGAACCGCGCAGCCTGCGCCGCCCCCTGACTGCGCTGGTCGCCCGCGCCACCGTAAGCGGCAAATGTGTTAATTAAAGTCGGGTCCATCGGTCGGTTGAAAAACACGATTTTCCCGACAATATTTTTTGTTCCCAGAGTTTCCAACTCTTTGAAATTCTTCACTTCAATAACCGGCGCTGTCAAACCTTTTTCGCCTGTGCCAATTGACATGCCCAGCGCCGTAACCGGAACTTCCGTTTTCACTCCGCCAGCTTCAATAAAAGCTTTTTCAGCGTCTCCCCGCACCCAGCGAGGAACAGTTACCGGCTGTTTCTCTACACGGTCAAGCTGCATTTGCTTCATCAGTTCAGCCACAAAATCAACTGCTTTATTGGCTTCGGGAGTGCCGGTAATGCGACCTTTGTGATTTTTACACAACAGCCTTAGATTGTGGTAAGCAGTTGTGTCGGTCAAAGCTTCATCAAAGATGGTTTTTACTGTTTTCTCTTCCTGCGAAAAAGCAGCAGTTGCAACCAGCAGCAAAACAATTGTAAATATTGAATTCAGTTTCATGGATATCCGGTTAAAAACCCGAAAATACAAACATCGGCGTGTTGTGCAAGTCATCAGACCCAAAGAAGGTTCAGATTTAATTTTTCGAACCAATTCGAACATTTTTTGAGTTAATAAGTTAAATAAGCCGGTGAAGCTTTACTTTTAAACCTGAACCTGAATAATTAATTTAAACTCAATTAATTTTGCATTTCGAAATTACTTTAAACAAAAAATATGAGTTACAACCTTTTAAAAGGAAAGAAAGGCATCATTTTCGGGGCATTGAATGAAGATTCGATTGCCTGGAAAGTTGCCGAAAGGGCTTATGAAGAAGGCGCAGAGATAATTCTTACCAATGTTCCGGTGGCGCTGCGCATGGGTGAAACCCAGAAACTGGCTGAAAAACTGAATACTGTGGTGATTGGTGCTGATGCCACCAATGTTGACGATTTGCACAATCTTTTGAGCCAGTCGATGGAAATTTTCGGCGGGAAAATCGATTTTATCCTTCACTCCATCGGCATGTCGCCTAACGTACGAAAAGGCCGTCATTACAGTGACCTCGACTATAATTTTCTTGAGAAAACATTGGATGTTTCGGCGGTGTCGTTTCACAAAGTTTTGCAAACCGCGCGAAAACTGGATGCCATCAACGAGTGGGGCTCGGTGGTTGCACTTTCGTACGTGGCGGCGCAGCGTACTTTTTACGGGTACAACGATATGGCCGACGCCAAATCGCTGCTCGAATCGATTGCCCGCAGTTTCGGGTATATTTATGGACGCGAGCGCAATGTGCGGGTGAACACCATTTCGCAATCGCCTACCGTTACCACTGCCGGCAGCGGGGTAAAAGGGTTCGACAGGTTGCTGGATTTTGCTGAAAGAATGTCGCCACTGGGCAATGCAACTGCCGACGAATGTGCAGATTATTGCATCACGCTCTTTTCTGACCTTACCAAAAAAGTAACGATGCAAAATCTTTTCCACGATGGCGGATTTTCGAACATGGGTATGAGTCTGAGCGCTTTACAGCAATACGAAAAAGGATTACATAAAGACTGTAAATGCGACGAGCCGGAAGACGGACATAAATACGATTAAAGCCTTTCCCGGCCTCCCCTAAGTGAGGCATAAAAACAACATTTTGAAAATAAGATACTTAAAAACCGTCCTGAAAAATCAGGGCGGTTTTTTGTTATAAATCAGTTGGATAATCGTCTTTTTATTCAGTTAACATGATTTCAAAATTTTTAAAATTTATTTGCTTTTCGATTTATTATTTTCGCTTAAAAAAATAAACTGCCATGAAAAGAATGATTATAGTACTGGTAATTTCGGTTGTCGGTTTTTCGCTTGCATGTGCACAAAACAATCGCACAAAACCCGAAGAAAAAACCATTGTCAACAAAGAGTTTGATGAAGATGGAAATCTGATACAATACGATTCGACTTTTGTATGGAGTTGGAGCGGAGACAGCGCCTTTCAGTTTGAGTTTCCGATGAATGATTTTTTTGCGGGAAAAAATTTTCCCGATTTTGACGAAATGTTTGCCGACTCGGTTTTTGGAAACCATTTCAACCATCCGTTTTTCGATTTCAAACAGTTTGATAATAACGAATTTTTCGGGCAGTTTGAAAACCAATTTCCTGATTCGACTTTCTCACATCATTTTGAGTTTTTCGGAGATTCGGCCTTTGTTTTCCCATTCAGTTTTGAAAATAGTTTTGGCAACGATTTCTTTTCGAAAGATTTCGAACAATTGCATGAGCAATTAGAGCGTCACCTGGGTGAACTACATTCTGCAATGCCCCGTTTTGAGTCGGATCAGCAGCGGAAAGAATGGGAAGAACTAATGCAGAAGCAGCAGAAAGAGAAAAAGGAGCTTTTGCAAAAATGGGGAAATCAGCAACCGTTGAAGTCATATTAACTATACCGTAAATATCCTGTTTTCATAATACCGCCTGATAAATACAATAAGAAAAGTATAAATCATTTCGGCAGTATAATTAGTGATAGAATCCGGAAAATAAAACCTTAAAGTAATTACAATACTGCAAATCATTCTGCAACAATAAATTTACCCGTTTTGTGGCATTTTTGATGTGCATCCTGAATATCCCAAAAATAAAGGCCTTTTGGAAAACCTGAAATATCAATCCGGTGTATTTCGTTGCCTGTTAATTCATTATTGCAAATTATTTTTCCATCAATTCCAAAAATTTTTAACTGGTATTTTCCATTTTCTGAAATCCTGCAAAAAATTTCCTTTTTCGCAGGGACAGGGAATATTGAAACCAAAGAGAATCCGGTTTCCGGTAAGGCCGCCCCTGTTACCACATTAATCTCTGCATCCGGCAATTCGGGCACAACTTCATGGTTTCCAACATTATCAGCCGCAAGCGAAATAAATTTATACAGTTTGTCGGAATCAGATATAAAAGTCGCCGAAGTTTGCGTTGTTCCGCCAATCCAAAGCATATAAGGTTCATTATTGGCGCTCACAAAAATGTTATATACCTGAAGTCCGGATCCCTGGTCGCTTCCCGACCATTTCACTTCAAATTCGTGGGCAGAGGAAGTTGGTGCCAATGGCAACACTTTACTATCGGGTGTTTTCAAATCGAATGTAATTTTATGCCGGTTAGTTGGAATAGCCGGATTTGAATCGAAAACAATGGATGCTTCGTTGGTGATGGATTGTCCATGTTCAGGATTGTTTTTCAGTCTGATTTGAAATGAAACACTTCCCTCTCCATCGGGCGAAGCCAAATTTGGCGGGAGTAAACCGATGTCCGGGTCTTCGATATCAGCGAGTGTAACCGGGTCGAGGCTCCTGAATTTCCATTCCACTTTACCCGTGATGGTATCGAGTTCACCCGTGATGCGGGCCACTGTATTCCGGTTGGCAAACAGTTTATTCACCACAACTGATTTCTGACCCGGCTGAATGTAAAGAAGTGAGTCGCCAACACGGATATTTCCAAAACTGAACGATGATAGGTCGAATTTGTTTTTATCCAGTTGGTCGGTAATTGAAATAACATGCGCGGGTGCGGTTGCAGTTGACAGGTTTTCGAAATAAACGGTGTATGATATATCGTTTGTTCCAGCAACAAAATTATCAGGACCAAATCCGTACAAACCGGTTTTTTCGTTGGGATCAAGGGAGGAGACCGTTCTAATATTTGTTGTCTGAATATGATTTGGGGCAAATTCTGAATAACAATCCACCTGACTGGTGTCGATTTCGGCTGATTTTCCAGTTTGCCGTGGATTAATTATATTGTTGTTTAACCAAAGCGAGAATAATAAATTCTTTACTTTATCCTTGTTTTTTGGATCTATTTTGCATTCCTCCAATGTTCTTTTTAATGCAAGTTTAAAACAGTTTACCTTCACTCTTTTATATTTGTCAATAGTGACATAGTTTTTATTAAAATGATACAGCTCATTAAAATAACCCTCAAAAATCATTAAAAAACAGACCAAATCATCTTCTTCCGGAACATCATATTCCTTACTGTCAAGCCATCTATGTGACTGCTTAAAACATTCAGTGATTAACGGATTGAAAGGTGACTGAAATAACGGTTTTCCATTCCAAACCATTACTTCCACATCTTCACCTGATTTTATTTTTATTGAAAATGAATTGGTTGATTTTGCCGGAATATTCGGAATAATTACTGAATACACCCTGACCTCCTTAGGTACGCCGAAAATCATTTCCTCTTCAAATACCATATCTTCTTCAGATATTGATTCTTCTGTGATTGGGTCGAAAAATTCCAGGCCTGTCAGTTTAACTTCCAAACCGGGTTTGTTTGAAAATACAAGCCACACCGGTGTCATAATGGCATCCACATTGCCATAATTCCCGTAATTTATTGTATAAGTTGTCCATGTATTAAACAACATCCGGTTACGGCCTGAAATACTTACCCAGGGATCGGATTTGGACCCCGCGACAATTTTAAATCCCCCTGAAAATATATAAGACGGACCGCCCTCTTTCTCAAGTTCCAAATCGTATATGCCAGCAGGTTTTTCCCTCAGGTTAAAGGTCAGTTTGATGGCGCCTTTTCCGGCAACATAAGTATATTCAGAAACAGCAATGGTTTCGCTTCCGTTATTCAGGGTTGCCACAAAATTTGTATCAAGTCCCCCGCCATGAATTTCAATCGTAACATCGCCTGTGTTTCCGCCTTCCTGCGGGAAATACCTTTCCACTCCAGTTATGGTAACTCTTTTGCAAACTGTGTCTTTCCCTGCTACATTACCGGCAATCAGGCAAACATCATATTCACCGGGCTTTGAATAATCATGGAAAGGATTTATCTGAGTTGATTTTGTTCCATCGTCAAAATTCCAGGTAAAAGTTTCACCAAACCCTGTATTGTTTTCAAAAGCAATTGAAAAACCATCGTTTAAAAATGAAAAATCTGTCGCTGGTTTTGGTGTAAATTTCATTGAAGCTTTGTATTGCAACCAGTTGGAAGAATGCTGAAAAACCAGGTAATAGGTTCCGGCTGGTAATAATTTCGAAATTACATAATTTGCATCGCCATACGTAAATGCATGAAACAACAGATCTTTCTCTTTGTCTGCAATTTTTACAGCTCCATAAATTCCCTTTTTTGAAATCTGAAAAGAAAGCTGACCATAATCGGGTGTAACAATTTTAAACCAGTCGGTTTGAT
>CAZXVT010000160.1:0-10667 GCA_964644015.1 uncultured Maribellus sp. | reverse complement strand
CTATAAGGAATTGATGGATTAAATAAAACTCCCGTAAAAAATGCGGTTTCCTGTTTTATTTCATTTTTTGTTTAAAATTCGTAAGCTCACGATTCGTGAAATGAAGAGACTTATTGCCCTTTTTATTTGCCTTTGTACCGATTACAGAATTATTCACTCCCAGATCGACAACTTTATCCGAACTTACCCCGACGACCTTACAGTTTTTTGTATATGGACCCAGATAAACTGATGCATCTGTGTATTTTGCACCAAAATAATTATTACCGATGATCTGGTTATTTTCGGCAAAAGTTCCGGTTGTTTCGTCGCCGTTAATCATTACACCAACAGCTCCGGAACCGAGGAACTTGTTGTTCCAGATTTTTGTTTCAAAAATGTTGAAACCCTGTATGGCCATTCCTCCATCACTGGTTTTAAATTCATTACCTTTTATATTAATCAACTGAGGGAATCCTTCTTCAGGATGAGTTGTCCGGCGGGAATCATCCAAAAACAAACATATATACCCAGGAGAACCCTGAAAACTATTACCTGTAATATTCCATTCCGTGCGGTTTTGCAGTACAACATTTGGATAATAGCCCCAATCATTGTCTTCAATCCATAAACCATATTGTTGTCCACCTCTGAAAGTATTATTTTTAATAGAGAATTTTGCACCAAGGTTGGCAAACATAAACATATCATAAGCGCAGCCTTCAATTATGTTGTTTTCCACCTTAATATTTGAATTTTTACAAAATCCTGCGAAATCGGGTCCTATATTGTTTTGATAGAACCCGCATCCAGTAACTGTAATTTCTCCGTTACTTAATGGTTCAGTTCCTGTCATATTCCAATACGAAGGACCACAGTATAATGACATATTAACATTGCCCTCTAAACCGTATATATTATTTCCGCCATTAATTTTTCCGGCAATAAAATCAACATTTTTTACAATACCCTTAATAAGCCTGACTTCAGGCATATCATAACCGGCATGAAAATCACCCAAAATTAAGACAGTGCATAACAGGTCGCCAATCCAAGCATTTGTAGGAGAATCGGCGCATGGCTTTCCATCGTTGATACGAAAAGCAAGGTCAGAAATAAGAATATTTCCACCAATAAACTGCATTAAATACGGAAGATTGTCGCTTTGATAGAGTTCTTCACATGGTAATTCAGGCAGATTGGATATATAAGTTTTTGCCTTTCCGGCTCCAATGAAACAGCCATTAAAATCGCGAACGTCGATAGGTCCGATGTTATAGGTTCCTTCGGTAAGTTGCACTATTGCTCCCGGACCTGATGCTTTTGCATCTTCAAAAGCATTTTTCAATGCCTGGGTATCATCAGCTCCCGATGGATTTACAATAAATACTTCGCCGCAACCAGAGGCGCTTTTCAGATCAATACCGGCAAGTTCATCATCAAACTCGCTGGTTTTCTGGCACGAAAACAAAAAGCTTAGAAAAGCTGTGATACAGAAAATTTTCAAAATTGTTTTCATACTGTTTGATTTTAAGTTTTTAAATGAGGATACAGTTTTATTTAATCCTTAATCAAATTTCCCCTAAAATCAAATGCAGTGCATAGCAATAAAAAATCAAATGATTACAATTATTGCTCATTTATTACAATTATTGCGCAATCAGTAAAAATCAGATTTTGTTGAGTGGATTTGAAACAGAAATGGTGTCGGAAGCAATTTTTTGAAAATCTTTTTCACCGAAAAAACGGTTCAGAAATAATGGGACACTTTTGGCTGCCGATTGATTTGGCGAGTTTGAAAGAAAGACAATACCCACATTTTCATCGGGGCAAACAGCAATTTCAGCCCTGTAACCTTTTAAGAATCCACCGTGATATGCCAGTCTGCGCCCCTTGTAATCAATAATCCGCCAACCCATTCCATATGCTTTGTAATTTACGCCATCCCATTGCGAAAAATAGCCGGTACTGAGTTTTGTAACAATTTGAGGTGCAAAAATTATTTCCCGGGCATGTTGAATTTTTGGAATTGAATCACTCAAAATATGCAATATAAAATGGGCCATGTCAGAAATACTGGCATTAACACCGGCAGCGGCAAGGGTGTTGTAATACCTGTCGTTTAGCGGAATCAGCCTGAATCCGTTTTTACCTGAAGTATGGGGCATCGCTTTATTCGGGTTGTTTGCAAAATCAATGTAACTTAAAGAAGCATCATTCATTCCGAAAGGAGAAAAAATGCGTTCTTTCACAACCTGTTGGTAGCTTTCCCCGGTTTTTGCTGCCACTATTGTGTCAAACAAACTGAACATTACATTCTGGTAAGCATACAATTCGCCGGGTTTTGATGCAAGTCCCACTTCAGGTAGTTTGGCAAGTATTTCTTTCTGAGGTAATTTTTGTTCTGCAAAATTATCGTAAGTATGTTGTGGCATTCCGGTAGTGTGACTTAAAACATTTGCCAGAGTCAGTTGATTTGCCTGTTCCTGATTTTTCAGTCTGAATTCAGGAAGAAATTCCACCACTTTTTGTTCAGGTTGTAAAATGCTATCGGTAAAAAATAATCCGGCCAATATTCCCGACACAGTTTTTGATACTGATGCCAACCTGAAAATGGTGTGCGCGTTCACCGAATCTTTCCCTCCTTTTTTTGTCACGCCAAAACATTTCAGGTAAACAATTTCGTTTTTGTAAACGATAGCTGCAGCAGCTCCCACATTGGCAGCGTTTTTCAATTCGAAAGTCAATAAACTGTCGTAATCTGATAATATAGTTTCAATTTCCTGGCGGGCTGAAATTTTTTCATCAACTGTATCTGTTGAAATTTCAATTTTACCTGAAATGTTTTGGTTTTTGTAGGCTGAAACAGAAAATGTTAGAATAACTGTTATAAATGCTGCGAAGAGCAGCGGACTGAATCTATATTCCTTTCTCTGTTTCAAATGGTAATGTTTTATTTTGATGACACTTTTCAAAAAACAAAAAAGGAAAAATCATCTGTTAATTTTTCCTTTTGAAATGTTAATGAAACTCAAATTTTCTTAACGGTCAAAGTTTCTGATAGGCTTTAATAATTTCGTCGCGGGTTTTATCACTTACTTTATAAAGTGGCAACCTCAGTTCATTTTCAACTACGCCCATAAAATTCATCAAAGCTTTTACACCGCCGGGATTTCCTTCTGCAAAAATAAATTTCAATAAATCAGAAAGATCGGCGTGAATTTTTGCAGCCCCGGCAAAATTCCCGTCCATTGAAAGATGAACCATTTTGCTGACTTTTTCAGGCAATGCATTGGCAATTACCGAAATCAGTCCTTTTCCTCCAACAGCAATGGTGGGAAGTGCCAATCCATCATCTCCCGAAATTATCGTAAAGTTTTCAGGGGCATGTTTGATGATACCCGTAATTTGCTGCAATGAACCAGATGCTTCTTTTACAGCCACAAATTTTTCTGATGACTCGGCAAGGCGAACAACAGTTTCTGTTTCGAGGTTTACCCCGGTACGCGACGGTACGTTATATAAAATTATCGGAAGCGGACTTGCTTCGGCGGCTGCCATATAATGACGAAACAGTCCTTCCTGCGTGGGGCGGTTGTAATAAGGTGTAACCATCAAAATTCCGCTTACACCTTCAATATTAGTCGATTTAATTGTATCGATAACATTTTGCGTGTTGTTTCCGCCAATTCCCACAACTACCGGTAAATTGCCGGCGTTTTTCTTAACAATTTCAATAACTTTTGCCTTTTCTGATATACTGAGTGTGGAGGTTTCGGCTGTGGTTCCCAATGCCACTAAATAATCGATGCCACCTTTTACCTGGTTTTGAACCACGGTTTCGAGTGCTTTTACATCAATCTGGTTGTTACTGTCGAAAGGAGTGATTAGCGCCACCCCGGCTCCTGTGAATTGCTGACTCATGCAAAAAGTTATTTTTTATTAAGCTGCGCAAGATAAAAAATTTGCTGTTTTACAAGAAACATCGCATCGCGGTTTTCGCCAATGTTAATATTCAGGTCAAAATAGTTTTTATTATCAGGCGAACTGCCAACTTTGAATTTTGCGCGTGAAAGCCCGGTTATATAATCGACTGCAAGATTGGGACTTAATGCAATGTTAAAAAGAATGTCAAAATTCATTTCAACAAACTCACTTACTTTCTCATATTTAGGTAAGCCCCACCACGAAAGTTCTTTAACAGTAAGGGAATTGGGGTCGGGGTGCGGACTGGCAACATCTTCAAACACACAAAATCCACGAAAAATAATCTGGTCGCGGACGAAATAATTTCTCAGCCAGGTAAAAGCTTCTTTTTGAGAGGGTTGCCATATCACGCCAATCACTTTGGCTGTGGTTACATCCGGTAAAAAAGGGTTCCTTTGGTTTCCTGCCACCAGTTTTTCCAGTTTCTTACGTGCATATTTTTGTTTCAATCCCATGATTAGCAAATGTAATAAAATGATGAATACCCGGAAATCAGCAGAAATGCGTTCGTTTTTATTCCAGCATTTTCAGAAAATCACCCTCCGAAATAATTGGAATTCCGAGTTCGTTTGCTTTTTCGAGTTTGCTGGGCCCCATGTTGTCACCGCCCAAAACATAGCTGGTTTTCTTTGAAATGGAACCGACATTTTTTCCGCCGTTTTGCTCAATCAAATCCTTCAGTTCGTCGCGCGAGTGTTTCTCAAAAGTGCCCGAAATTACAATGTTCAGCCCTTTCAGTTTGTCAGTTTTGTCCACCATTTTGTCCTCGCTGATGGCAAACTGCAACCCTTTTTCCTTTAGTATCCGAATAATTTCATGGTGTTCAGGTTTCGAAAAATAAGCTACGATACTTTCAGCAATTTTATCCCCGATTTCATCAATTGCGGTGAGTTCTTCCTTTGTCTTAAACTGAATATTTTCGATGGTATGCAGATTTTTTGCCAGTGTTTTTGCTACGGTTTCGCCTACAAACCTGATCCCCAGGGCGAACAAAACCCTTTCAAATGGAACTGATTTTGAAGTATCAAGTCCGCTCAGGATTCTATCAGCCGATTTTTCGCCCATCCGATCCAATCCGGCAAGTTGTTCTTTGGTCAGATTGTATAAATCAGTAATTCCTTTAATGAGCCCGCGGCTGTATAAAAGTTCGATGGTTTCTTCACCCAGCCCGTCAATGTCCATGGCTTTGCGGCTTACAAAATGCTCCATTTTGCCCTTTATTTGCGGTGGACAGTGGTCATCATCAGGACAATAAAATGCTGCTTCTCCTTCATTTCTGACCAGGGGAGTTCCGCATTCTGGGCAGTTTTTGATAAACTCAATTTTCCGGAACATCGGGTGACGCTGCGAAACATCAACACCCGTAATTTTCGGAATGATTTCGCCGCCTTTTTCAACAAAAACTGTGTCGTTTTCGTGTAAATCAAGGTTGGCAATAATATCGGCGTTATGCAGCGAAGCCCGTTTGACAATGGTTCCGGCAATGGGAACCGGTTCAAGGTTGGCAACCGGTGTAACAGCTCCCGTGCGTCCAACCTGATAGGAAACTGAAAGTAATTTTGTGGCAACACTTTCAGCTTTGAATTTATAGGCAATAGCCCAGCGTGGCGATTTGGCGGTGAATCCGAGGTTTTCCTGTATTTTTTTTGAATTTACTTTTATCACAACACCGTCGGTGGCCACGGGCAGATTAAATCTTTCTTTGTCCCAGTATCTTAGAAATGCAAAAACTTCATCCAGATTTTTGCAGATTCTGGTATGCTCAGAGATTTTAAAACCCCATTCCCCGGCTTTCTGCAAACTTTCGTAATGCCCGTCAATCGGAAGGTTTTCTCCCAACAGGTAATACAGGTAAGCATCCAGTTTTCTTGAAGCCACCACTTTGGCATTTTTCATTTTCAATGTGCCGGCAGCGGTGTTCCGCGGGTTGGCCAGCAGTTGTTCACCGGCTTCTTCGAGTTCTTTGTTCAGGTCGTTAAAAACCTTAAACGGCATCAGAACTTCGCCCCTGATTTCGAAACTGGCGGGAAAATCATTTCCCCGAAGTTTTAACGGAATCGAGCGGATGGTGCGCACATTGGAGGTTACATCGTCTCCTTTTTCTCCGTCGCCGCGGGTTACAGCACGTGTTAATTCGCCGTTTTCGTAGGTCAGACTAATGGACGAACCATCAAATTTCAGCTCGCATACATAGTCAAAATCAGTTTCAATCACCTTTCGGATTCGGTTGTCGAAATCGGCCACTTCGCCCTCAGAATAAGCATTTCCAAGCGAAAGCATCGGGTATTTGTGCGGCACCTGTTCGAAATCTTTGCTCAAATCGCTTCCAACACGTTGTGTGGGCGAGTTTACATCGGCAAAATCCGGAAAATCCCTTTCCAATTGTTCCAGCTCTTTCAGCAACATATCAAATTCAAAATCGCTGATTGTTGGCTTGTTTAAAACATAATAGTTGTAATTGTGCTCATTGAGCTGATGTGTCAGTTCCTGAATTTTTTCCTTTGCTGTCTGTCTGTCCATCGGAGATACCCGTTAATTTTTATAAACAAATTCGCTTTTCCGGTCGTTAAAAGTACAACAGTTTTTAAACTGGCAAGTTGTATTCAAAACGATTTTATTGACTTTTTAAAACAGAAAATTATGGCATTCACACTCGAAATTGGCAGCAAAGCCATTGATTTTAACCTCCCTGCAACCGACGGAAATTCTTATTCCCTTAATAGTTTCAGCAGTTCAAAATACCTTGTGGTTTTCTTCACCTGTAATCACTGTCCGTATGTTATTGGCAGCGATGAGGTAACGCGGCAAACTGCCGAAAAGTATGCACCACTGGGTGTTACATTTGTTGCGATCAATTCTAACAGCAAAAATACTTACCCCGAAGATGATTTTCCACACATGGTTGAGCGGATGAAGGAACACAAATTTCCGTGGAAATATTTGTATGATGAATCGCAGGAAGTTGCGTTGGCTTATGGCGCATTGCGAACGCCGCATTTTTACGTTTTCGATGAAGAACGAAAACTGGTTTATACAGGCCGTGGCGTTGACAGTCCGCGCGATACCTCAAAAATGACGGTGAATGATTTGGACAGAGCGCTTGAAGAATTAACTTCGGGTAAAACCATTTCAGTCCCGGTTACCAACCCCATTGGCTGTAATGTAAAATGGGATGGAAAAGACAAACACTGGATGCCGGCTGATGCATGCGATTTAGTTTGGTAAAAGCACCTCCCGTGCCTACCACAACGAGTTGAAAAAACAGCTGCTTTTATACTTTTAGAGGCTGTTAAATTTGTATGTTTATCGAGAATCAATTAAAACCAAAAATTAGTCTGAAATGAAAAAACTTAATTCAATTCTTGTTGCAGTTTTTGTATTGCTCACAGTAGTATCAACTGCACAAAATGCACAAAAAGATTTTAATGGAATGTGGACCATTGAAATTGAGGGTGGTTCCGTGGGCTGGCTGGGTGTGAACGACAGCAAAGGTTACCTCGATGCTGACTTACTTTGGCAGGGTGGGAGTGTGGTTCCTGTGGCAAATGTCTATTTTGCTGATGATAAAACACTTGTTGTAACGCGAACCTATGAATTCAATAAAAGTGACCAGCGAAAATTTACGGTTACTCAAACATTTACTTTTGAAAGAAAAGGGGATAAGTTAACTGGTTCTATGACAGAACCCGCACGCAACGGTTCAGGCGTTGTAACCACTAAATTCAATGGCTGGCGTTTACCCGATCCCGGACAGGCACCTGATTTGTCAAAAGTAAAATTTGGAAATCCTGTTCAGCTTTTTAATGGTAAGGATTTGACCGGCTGGCGATTAATCAACCCGAAACAGGCCAATGGTTTCAAAGTGGTAAGTGGTGAATTGGTGAACGACCCTGTGAATCCCGAAGGACAGAGGGTAAACTTCGGCAATCTGCGCACAGATGCTGAATTTGAGGATTTCAGACTGACACTTGAGGTAAACGTGCCCGAACACAGCAACAGCGGTGTTTATCTGCGCGGAATGTACGAGGTTCAGGTGGTTGATTCGTATGGTGCAAAACTGAATTCGCACAACATGGGCGCGGTTTACAGCCGGATTACACCAACCGTTGCCGCCGAGAAAAAAGGCGGCGAATGGCAATCGCTGGATATTATTCTTTGTAAAAGGCATGTTTCGGTTACTTTAAATGGAACAAAAATAATTGATAACCAACCGGTTTATGGTCCAACAGGCGGTGCTATGCAAGCCGATGTGATGAAACCTGGCCCCATTTACCTGCAGGGTGACCACGGAAAGGTATCATACAGAAATATTGTGCTCACACCAATTCTGAAATAGCCATCATATTTTTTGATTCTGTTAATATAAATAAAGGGATTCCGGATTAAAGATCAGAATCCCTTTAGTTTTATAACTTTCAGAACTTTCTGATTTAAATTTGTGTTTTGATAAAAACGCCGATATGAAACTGAAACAGGCTTTAATTATTTTGTTTATGACAAATATCACTGCTGTATTTGCACAGCTTTCACCTGATGTTGAAACGGAAATCAAGAAACAATCAAAGGAAATGGTTGCACTCTGCAAAGATTTGCACCAAAATCCCGAGCTTTCGTTACAAGAGTTTGAAACCTCAAAAAAAATGGTGGCCGAACTTCGGAAAGCAGGTTTTGCAGTTACCGAAAATTTTGGAGGTAACAACGTTGTGGGAGTGCTGAAAAATGGTGAAGGCCCTGTAATCATGCTTCGTACCGATATGGATGCATTGCCGGTTGAAGAGAAAACAAACTTTGCTTTTGCCAGCACAAAAAAAGTGGAAACCAGTGATGGAACTGAAGTTTCGGTAATGCATGCCTGCGGGCATGATATTCACATGTCGGTGTGGGCTGGAACAATTCATACGCTGGCTGCGCTTAAAAATGATTGGAGCGGCACTTTACTCGTTATTGCCCAACAAGCCGAAGAAATTAGCGGAGGTGCAGGACTGGCTATCGAAACAGGACTTTTTACAAAGTTTCCGAAACCCGATGTAGCACTTGCATATCATATCAATCCTGAATTAGAATCGGGAACCATTGGACTTACCGCCGGACCCATTTTTGCCGGAGTAAAAACCGCGCGTATCAAAGTGTTTGGAAATGGCGGGCATGGAGCTTATCCCGAAAAATGTATCGACCCGATTGTGATTGCTTCTCGCATTGTGCTCGATTTGCAGACAATTGTCAGCCGCGAACTCAGTCCACTGGAACCGGTAGTGGTAACTGTAGGGTCGATTCATGGGGGAACACGCCCCAATATTATTCCCGATGAAGTAGATATGGAACTCACACTCAGGTATTATTCCGACGAAACCATCTCAAAAGTGATCGGTGCAATTAAGCGAATCAGCAAGTCGGCAGCACAAATGGCCGGAATGCCCGACGACAAATTGCCTGTAGTACAAATTGAAGAAGCGGAAACCCCTCCGGTTGTAAACAACGAAAAACTTGTTGCCGATTTAAAACTGCTTGCACAACAAAGTATTGGTGTACAAAACATCATAAAAACAACGCCGGCAATGGTGGGAGAGGATTTTGGAAAATATGGCAAAACTCCCGAGAATATCCCGATTTGCCTGATTTGGCTGGGGAGTACAAATCCTGTATTAATGCGTGAATTAATTGCAAAAGGAGAAAAACCATTCCCGCTACATTCACCACAACTAAATCCCGACTTCGAAAAAACAATTGAAACCGGAATCAGGGTGATGGCAGCGAATGTTTTGGGGCTTGCCGGCAGATAAATTTAGTTTTTCGAATGTATCAGGTTGATTCTGTTCAACAGATCATTTTTCTTATACGGTTTGGCTAAAAATTCATCAAAACCTGAATCAATTGCTTTTTTTCGCTCCTCGCCTATTACAAAAGCTGTTTGAGCAATGATGGGAATGTGCGAATCATTTTCACGAATGGCTTTCAAAACTTCGTAACCATTCATTCCAGGTAATTTTATATCAAGAATAATCAAGTCAATGTCCTTGTTTTTTTCATACAGCGAAATTCCGTCGTTGCCATTCCATGCATGTATTAATGTAAAATTTTCTTTATTCAATATTGTTTTAATAAACTCAAAACTTGATTCATCATCCTCAACAACCAGTATTTTTTTTGGTTTTTTATTCATTTTATCTGACTCTGCAATCAGCACCTGATTCGACTCGCTTTTTTTATAAGGTATTGTGAAGTAGAATGTTGATCCCGACTCGGTATTTGATTCAAGCCAAATACTTCCTCCCAAGGCTTTCAGAAATTCTTTACAAATTGTAAGGCCTAATCCAACACCATCATTCATTTTATTATTATTGAAATCAGATTTTCTAAACCTGTCAAAAATGAGTTTTTGGTTTTCTGGCTCAATGCCGATACCGGTATCATTAATGAAAAATTCTATGTTGTTGTTTTTCAGTGTATAACCAAATTCAATTTTCCCTTTTTCTGTGAATTTGATAGCATTGTCCAAAAGATTGTTTAAAACCTTTTTCAGTTTTTCATAATCGGTTGTTACAATTGATTCGGGATTAGAAAGCGTAAAAGAATAATAAAAACCTATTTTACTGTCAACCTGCGTTCTCATGGTTTCAAAGACTTCAGAAAGTAAATCATTCAAGTCGAAGCTACTTTCATATATCCGGGTTTTTCCGCTTTCAATTTGAGAGATTTCAAGG
>CAZXVT010000159.1:10470-10968 GCA_964644015.1 uncultured Maribellus sp. | reverse complement strand
GTATGGTTGACCCCCGCGGTGGTTTCTACGGTCAAATCAACGGAAACGACCAGGTGGTTGAATCCGCTGACAAAGGAGGAATATTGAATGCCCGTATTCTATGGACATTCTCATCGGCTTACCTGCACTTAAAAAATCCTCTTCACCTTGAAATGGCCAACCGTGCTCAGGAATATATCTTAAATCACTTTTTTGACAAAGAATTTGGCGGAACTTTCTGGTCCGTTACTGCTGACGGAAACCCGGCAGAAACAAAAAAGCAGATTTACGCACAGGCATTTTTTATTTATGCTTTGAGCGAACATTACAGGGCAACGGGTAATAAAACAAGTCTTGAAAAGGCAATCGAATTATTTCATCTGATCGAAAATTACAGTTTTGACGTAATTCAAAATGGGTATTTCGAAGCTTACAGCCACGACTGGAAACTGCTCGACGACCTTCGCCTCAGTGCAAAAGATGCTAACGAAAAGAAAACTATGAATACACATTTGCATA
>CAZXVT010000159.1:0-10460 GCA_964644015.1 uncultured Maribellus sp. | reverse complement strand
TGCATATTCTTGAGGCATACACTAATTTGTTTAGGGTTTGGAAAAACGAAAAGCTTAAAGCACAACTTGAAAATCTGGTTTTGATTTTCACCGACAAAATTGTAAACCCGTCAACGCATCATCTTGATCTGTTTTTTGACGAAAACTGGATTTCAAAAAGCAACACAGTATCTTATGGGCACGATATTGAAGCAGCCTGGCTGATTGACGAAGCTGCCCGTGTTTTGGGAAACAACAAATTGCTAACAGGAGTTCAACAGGTGTGTACTGGTATTGCCGAAGCTGCTTGCGAAGGTTTGCAACCCGATGGCAGTCTGATTTACGAATGGGACCCCGATAAAAACCACGCAGATTACGACCGTCATTGGTGGGTGCAAGCCGAGGCCGTGGTAGGATTTCTGAATACTTTTGAACTAACCGCTGCCCCTGTTTGGTTCGAACGGGCCACAAATTGCTGGCAATACATTGATAAAAACCTTGTTGACAGGGAAAAAGGCGAATGGTTTTGGAGTATCAAGGCCGATGGATCAGCGAATACCGACGATGATAAGGCGGGTTTCTGGAAATGCCCATACCATAACAGCCGGATGTGTTTTGATGTGATAATGCGATAATCCCAGTTTTTTCGTTGAAATTGTCCATATTTCATTTAAAACATGCCAGTTAAATAATCTGCTTCAAAGGAAGGAGTATTATTCGCAACTAATTTAACAAGCTGATTGACAAATCATAAGCAGTTTATGTAACATACTTTTAAATTAAATGTAACATACTTTTAAATGATTGAAGCAGATACTTTAAAGGATGTAACATATCATTAAATAAACGAATAGCCGCAGGAATAGATTTGTAATAATAACTACAAAACTAAACTTATGGCTAATCGAAGGAAATTTCTGAAGGTGGCAGCTATTGGTGTAACTGCTGCCAATCTTCCACTTTACACAATTGCAAACCCGGGAAATCCGACCAGGGAAAAATTCAGGTTCAGTTTAGGCATTGCTTCCTACACACTGCGAAAATTTTCGACAGCTCAGGCACTCGACATGACTTTGCGTTGTGGCGTAAACCGCATAACATTTAAAAGCATGCATCTGCCTCTGGATGCCAGTGATGAAACTATTAAAAATACGGTTACCCTTTGCAAACAAAAGGGAGTGCAGCTCTATGGTTGCGGGGTTGTGACGATGAAAACGAAAGCCGAAGTTGACCAGGCTTTTCATTATGCATCGGCAGCCGGAATGGATATGATTATCGGGGTTCCGTATCCTGAAGTTTTATCCTATGCAAACGAAAAGGTTCAGCAGCACAACATCAGGCTGGCCATACACAATCACGGTCCGGGCGACGATTTGTATCCCAGCGCCGAAGCGGCATACAACCGCATAAAAGATCTCGATAAACGAATGGGCCTTTGTGTCGATATCGGTCACACGAAACGAATAAACCGCGACCCTGAAAGTGATGTGGAAGATTACTTCGACAGGGTTTTCGACATTCACATAAAAGATGTAACCGCTGCAACCGTTGAAGGCGACACTTGCATTATCGGGCGCGGTGTAATCAATTTTGTGTCGTTTCTGAAAAAGCTGAAAGAACTGAACTACCAGGGAACACTTGCATTGGAATATGAAGCAGATGAAAATGACCCGCTCCCCGGCATGATGGAATCTTTTGGGTTTGTAAAAGGAGTTATGGCATCGATTTAAACTGATTAAAAATGAATACAAACAGACGAAACTTTATTAAAACAGCTACAGCAGGAGTTGCCGGACTGGCAACTTTTGGCGGTGTAAATGCCATGTCGGCGAAAAGCTACAGAAATATTTTGGGTGCAAACGACAGGATCAACGTTGCAATCATCGGACTTGGCCGCAGGCTTGAAGCATATTTCGAACCGATAGCAATGGAGAAAGCCAATGTAAACCTCGTTTACCTGTGCGACGTGATGAAAAGCCAGCGCGAAAAAGCAGCATCAGCTTTTCAAAAACACATTACTTACACTCCGGCACTTGAGAATGATGTGAGAAAGGTTTTCAGCGACAAAAATGTGGATGCCGTTTTTATTGCAACACCCGACCACTGGCATACACCTGGTGCAATTATGGCAATGGCAGGTGGTAAACATGTTTATGTTGAAAAACCCTGTAGCCACAACCTCGCTGAAAACGAAATGATAGTTGCGGCTCAGAAAAAATACGGCAAAGTGGTGCAGATGGGCGTTCAGCAACGTTCATCGGTGCATACTATCGAAATCATCAGCGAAATTCATAACGGAATCATCGGGATTCCATATAAAGCGCTCACTTTTTATACCAACCAGCGCGGAGAAGTGCCTGTACAAAAGCCGGCACCCGTTCCGGCAGGATTAGACTGGGAACTTTTCCAGGGGCCAGCGCCGCGAAGAAACTACACCACCGAAACTTGGGATTACAACTGGCATTGGTATGGCTGGGATTACGGAACTGCCGAAGCCGGGAACAATGGTACACATGAACTGGATGTGGCACGCTGGGCACTGAAAGTTGATTACCCGGTTCGAGTTGATGTTCAGGCCGGAAAAGACCAGTTTATAAACGACGGCTGGGAAATGTACGATAACATGGATGCAACCTTTCTTTTCGATGGAAACAAATCCATTAAATGGGATGGCAACAGCCGGAACGGATATCAGACTTACGGTTATGACCGCGGAACAGTTATTTATGGCAGCGAAGGTTCAGTATTCATTAACAGAGGTTTATATATTCTTTACGACAGAAACGGAAAGAAAATAAAACAAAGTACCGGTACTTCAAACGAAGCCGGAAATGCCTTGGGTGGCGGCGGCGACATGACCACCGGGCATGTTCTGAATTTTTACGACGCAATACGTGGTATCGGAAAACTTAACGCCCCGATTGAAAACGGTGTTATTTCGCAAGCGATGGTTCATTATGCAAATATTGCCTACAGGATAAACAGTGGTTTCAACATCGAAAAATCAACAGGAAAAATTGCAGATAAGTCTGCGGTAAAACTGTGGGGCCGCGAATACGAAAAAGGCTGGGAACCTAAAATTTAAATCATTATAAAGCTTAATTAAATTCTGACTTATGCAAAAAAGATTACTGCTTTTACTGATGTTTATTGCTTCGCTCAGCGTTGCGATAGCTCAAAAAACGGTTACCGGAGTTGTAACCGACGAATCAAAATCACCGCTTCCGGGTGTATCAATTGTAGTGAAAGGAACTAATGTCGGAACTGTTTCCGATGTTGACGGCAAATTCAACCTTTCAGTTCCTGAATCGGCTCAAACCCTGATGTTCTCGTTCATTGGGATGAAAGTTCAGGAATTGCAGGTAACCGGCGAACCTGTTAACGTAACCATGATATTAGACGTCATCGGGCTCGAAGAGGTAATAGCTGTTGGTTACGGTACTATGCGCAAAAGCGACCTTACCGGCTCAGTAACACGTGTTGCTATGGCCGACCAGCCACCACAGGCTAACCTGAATGTGCTTGAAGCATTGCAGGGAGTTACAGCGGGTGTCAATGTTCAGTCTGCAGGGCTTGCAGGAAGCGAACCCGACTTGTCAATCAGGGGAAAAACTTCACTTTCGGCAAGCGACAGGCCATTGATTGTGCTTGACGGAATTATTTACAACGGTTCAACCAACGACATCAACGTGAACGATGTTGAGTCAATTGATATTTTGAAAGATGCCAGTGCTGCTGCTGTTTATGGCTCGCGTTCGGCAAATGGTGTAATGCTGATCACAACCAAAAAAGGGAGAGCCGAAAAACCAAAAATCACATTCAACATGTATTACGGTTTTCAGGATATGACCAACAACCCGATGAAAGTGATGGATGCCGAGCAATATGCAATCAGGTTGGTTGACTATTACTATCAGCAAACGCTGTACCAGTGGTACTATAAAAAACCTACGGGTGCAGAAGGAAAACCGGTTCGACCTGATGTTACCAACCGCGAACTTGTGGCTGCCCGTCTTAGAACACAGGAAGAAAGAGATAATTACCTGGCCGGAAAATACATCGACTGGGTTGATGAAGTTTTGCAGGTTGCACCTATACAAAACTATAACATCAGCTTCTCGGGGAAAAGCAATAAAACAAACTATTTTGTTTCGGCATCTTACACCGGTGAAGAAGGAATTCAGCTTAATGATGAGTTTTCGCGAATAACTCTTAACTCGAAAGTGGAAAGTGAACTGACCAATTGGTTAACAGTTGGTGTAAATGCCAACTACTCATATCTCGATTATTCTGGGTTACCTGCAAGTTTGGCCGATGCAAGGGTTGGAAGCCCTCTTGCAAACAACTACATAGGGTCAGCAAAATTCGACAAATATCTTACCGGGGAAGCTTATATGCCCTATCCGCTGAATAACCTTTATGTTGAAAACAGTGATATAAGTAATAACTTATTTATCATTGGAAATGCAAAAGTCACCATTCCATGGATAAAAGGGTTAAGCTATAATTTTGATTATTCAAACCGTTATTATACACGTGATAACAATACTTTCTACCCGGTAACTACACCCAATGGTTCGGGAAATAAGGGACAGGCTGTAAAACAACCTTACGAAGAACGGAACTGGCTTATCAATAATATTCTTTCGTATGTTAACAACTTTGGCGACCATAGTATTAATGGTACTTTATTGTTTAGCCGTGAGAAAAAATCTGCGCAAAGTTCTGAACTGATTGCCGAAGGTTTTGACAATCCGGTTTTAGGTTATAATAACATGTCGTTAGGAACTGTAGCCCGAGTTTCTTCGGGAGCCTGGGAAGAAAACAGTCTTTCGTATATGGCACGCGCAATGTACTCTTATAAAGACAGGTACATGTTAACAGGAACTGTGCGTAAAGATGGATTTTCGGGTTTTGGTGAAAATAACAAATTTGCAACTTTCCCTTCGGTTTCACTGGGTTGGGTGTTATCCGAAGAGGAGTTTATGGGAGAATCAGATGTTTATCTAAAACTGCGTACTTCTTACGGTCAAAACGGGAACCAGGGTATCGGTCGCTATTCAAGCTTTTCACGAATGTCGCAGGCTGCATATACCTACGGCTCTGCTACTGCAATTGGTGTTTACCCGAATTCGCTGGGCAACGACGACCTTGGATGGGAAACCACAACTTCGTTTAATATCGGGGTCGATTATGGTTTTCTCGACCAGAGAATCTCGGGTTCTGTTGATGTATATAAAGCAACTACCGAAGACGTTCTTGTTCAAAGAGCTTTACCTCCGGCAACCGGTTATGGAAGCGTTTGGACAAACATTGGCGCAATTGAAAACAAGGGTATCGAAGTTGAATTAAATACAATCAACTTCCAAAAAACCGATTTCAAATGGAACTCTAATTTCATTTTCTCGCTGAACCGCGACAAGATTACAAAATTGTATGGTGACGAAAACGACAAAGATATTGGGAACTCATGGTTTGTGGGTGAACCAATAAGTGCTATATACGATTATGAAATGATAGGCGGACTCTGGAGCGAAGAAGAACTTTACAACGGTACCATCATGGCAAAATGGTGGCCAGGTCAGTTTAAATACAACGATTTAAATACTGATGGACAGATTGAACCCAACAACGACAGAAAAATCATAGGTTACAGAACTCCGAGTTACAGGTTCAGTATCAATAATGTACTTACCTATAAAAACTTTACACTTTCATTCTTTATTAATTCGGTTCAGGGAGGTAAAAAATACTTCCTCGAAAACAATGCTGAAGTGTTGAATGTGCGCTGGAATGCCGACGATGTTTACCGTATCAATGCATCTGCAGTGCGTCCATACTGGACACCAGATAATGGGGTAAATAATGCAACTGGTATTTATAATACTCCGGTCGTGAGCAGTGGTATTTATCAAAGCAGAAGCTTTGTACGTCTCCAGGATATTTCGCTTTCATACAAATTCGGAAAAGATATTTTGAATCGGATGAAGATTGAAGAGCTGAGCATTTATATTGCCAGTAAAAATCCATACACCTGGACAAAATGGTCGGGTTGGGATCCCGAAACTGGGACAAGCAACAATCCTACAATGCGAAATATCACAGCAGGATTCAGAATTACGCTTTAAAAATCTTACAGAATTTAAAAATCTTGGAAATATGAAATCAATTATAAAATATAACATAGAGAAATGGCTGTTACCAGTTGTGATTGCCATCCTTTTGGTTGCTTCGTGTAAAGATGATGTACTTGACGAAACTCCACTCGACTTTCTGGCACCTGAAAATGCATATAATACAATTCCTGGTATTCAGCAGGGAATCACCGGATTACATGATATTGTGCGCTGGGCATGGTTTACCGATGGTGGCGACCAGGACTTTTTTGCCATAATGCATGCAAGCCTTTCAACCGACCTGGCATGGCACGGTGAAAACCCAGGTGGTAACCGCAAACTGGTAAACTATCAGGCAGAAATGACATCGGAGAATGTACAGTTCAGTTTTTGCTGGACTACTGCCTACCAGGTTATTCAACGAGCTAATGCTCTGATTTACGGTATTGAAAATGCCGATGCATCACTCTGGGAAGGAAACACAAAAAAAGAAGAATACCTTGCAGAAGCAAGATTTTTCAGGGCCTGGACATACTATCAGCTTGTATCGCTGTACGGCGATGTACCACTCATTAACGAAATGATTAATACTGCAAAGGTTGATTTTGTAAGAACACCGGTTGAAGAAATTTATAAATCGCTGGAAGCTGATTTAACATTTGCTGGTGCAAACCTGCCTCTTCCCGGGAAAGAAGAAGCCAAGGGAAGAATCAATCAGAAAGCCGCCTGGCATGTATTAACAATGGTTTACCTGAATTGGAAAAAATACCAGGAAGCAGTAA
Source organism: uncultured Maribellus sp. (assembly GCA_964644015.1). GTDB lineage: Bacteria > Bacteroidota > Bacteroidia > Bacteroidales > Prolixibacteraceae > Draconibacterium. The sequence continues at coordinate 3,583 of CAZXVT010000159.1, read as the reverse complement.
ATGCTGCCTCAAAGGTGATTGATGGTTATGGTTCCGCTTTAATGACAAAACGTTTTGGCTCAACAAAAGACGTTTTTGGCACCGGCGATGTTTTTCTTGATTTATTTGCCTACGGTAATCAAAACCTTTCCGAAAATACAGAGGCAATCTGGGTTATTCAGTTCGAACCGATAATCACCGGTGGTTCAAGTTTCCCGGGAGAAAGAGGTTTCGGTCCTGCTTATTTCAGGTTGGGAAATACTCCTGACGGATTCCCCGCTTTCAGGGGCGACCTTGTCGACGGAAAATACACAGGTTATTCAGATACACTTGGCCGTCCGGTAGCATGGACAAAACCTTCCAATTATGCCGCTTATTTTATTTGGCAAAGCGACTGGAACAACGACATACGGAATGCACCACACAACATAAAAAGAGATTTTTATTTTGACAACCCGGCATCAAAATACCACAAACAAAAAATCGACTTTAAACTCTATCCGGCCGGAACACGTGATGCTTTAAGGGATACCTGCCAGTACATTTTCCCGTATTTTATGAAACATGTTGATCCGAAAAACCATTTCACAGATCCGTCGAGAGCCGGCGGTGGATATAATCACAAGGATGTTTATGCAATTCGACTTGCTGATACCTATCTTTTAAGAGCTGAAGCTTATCTTGGTCTAAATAACAAAACTGCAGCCGCTGCTGATATTAATGCGGTAAGAACAAGAGCAAAAGCAACCCCGGTTGATGCGTCAAAGGTGGATATCGATTACCTGCTTGATGAAAGAGCCCGCGAGTTGTGGGGAGAAGAATTCAGGCATATTACTTTACGAAGAACAGGTAAATTTCTGGAAAGAGTGAGAAAATACTGTAACAACCCGATTTATCCGGCCTGTAATGTTCAGGATTATAACGTTTTGTGGCCTATTCCACAAAAACAAATCGACCTGAATATAGATGCTGAATTCCCGCAAAATCCAGGCTATCCAAGTAAATGATCTGTAGTTCATTAATATGTAATTTTTTAAAAGTTCAGTTTTAGGGTTTCAAAACAGATTAGTTTCGGATTATTTTAAAAGTGTCACCATAATGGTGGCACTTTTTTCTTATTCATAAGTATTTAAATTTAAAATTAAGACGTATTCTCTGAATCTTTTACAATTTGTGCATTTACATTATAATCGCGTGAGGAGACTTTACCAATTAACGTAGAGGAATTGAAAGCAAACTAAAGCTGAAATCTTAATATCATCAGCTTTTATTATAGATATGTATTTTTGAACAAATTTTATCTTTCAGATAACCCACTTTTTAATATCCGACACCCCCCGGGGTACTTTCCCAACTCGAAAAAACCGATTTTAACCATATAGTACCTGATAAAACGCAACACATTATAATTTTATCTGGATTCGTAGCAAATGAATTGGTCCCCGGGAAATGCAAATTGGAATTTTTCAAAATGGGGGGCATTATAATGTAAATGCACAATTCCGGGAAATTATTGTACATATGTTTACAATGAGAGATTTCGGATAAGATTATCCTTTTTGCAGCCACAATACTTTGAAAAGGCTGTTCAGTTTATCAGGAAAATTCTCAAAAAAACTCCAGGAAAGAACGTTCTGAAAGTGCTATTTGTGCTTTTACATTTAATCGCGCGCGAGGCTTTTTAATCATCCGTTATTGGGCGAAAAAGGCCCTCCCGACGGCGCCTCTGTTTTCGACGAACACACAGCATTCAGAATTGTAATTGTATCTGGTAAATTCATTTTTAGATTTAAATCCCAATCTTTTGCAAGATCGCTATCCCAAAAGAACTCAGTAAAACCATTTCTCGGACGGTGTATTAATTTTACCTTAGGTTTTGGTAGCATTTTGTATTTATTCTCAAGTTCCAAGATTTCCTTTGCTGAAAGTTGTTCAAAGCTTATGCAATTTTCAAGTACCCATCCATTTCCCATAGTTTTAACTCTTTGATTTGGTGTTTGATAAGAAGTATATCCAATTTTAAAACTTTTGTATCCTATTGGATGTGACAACTGAATAAAATAGAAGAACAGAATCCTATTAGGATCATACTTCAATATAGCACGTAATGGTAATTGAAACCATTCATTTAGGATTCCGCTTAAACAACGTTTGTTTTGTAAATAAGTTAAAGGAATCCACTCAGTAATTTTCGTAGAGATTACCAGGATTTTTACAAGATATCGATTTCTTTTTTCTGTGATATTCCCTAACACCGGACTAAGTTTGATTTCTAAAACCTTTATTTTTTTAGCAAGTTCTGAATGTTTCGTTCTTAGAAATGAATTCAAAAATTCAAGTTGGTTAATTGCTGATTCAATTGTAAGATGGTTTGCTTTTAACAGAACAGTCTTGTAAACGTAATGAACCGTATTGTATTTTGAATAATATACCTTGTACTTTTTATCCTGAACTGAATAATCCAATAGTTTAATTTGATCAGTAAGAGGGCTATTTCTGCTTTGCATTTCTTCAATTAATAATTTTTCGAGGTCTGTACAACTTTGTTGGGAGGGAATTCTACCCATTAGAATGTCATTCCATCTTACATTAAATTCAACGTTGGTTGTAGTGTTTATTAACTTTACTCTTGGCGATTTCCTATCCTTGATGTATTCGATAATACGGTAATTATCTGCTTGCTTTTGATTAATATAATTGAGAATTATATTGGCAGCATCTACTTTCCCATTGATACATCCTTTGAGTCTTCTGGGTTCTCTTCCTTTTGGATTTATGATCCAGCTTTGCTCTCGAATAAATTTACAGTTGCACCACTCGATCTCATAGGCAAGCTCCAGCCCTTTTTTTGCGGTCCTCTTAATTATCTTGATAGGATATTTCCTGAGATTATTGGGGGTTATTTTATTGAGAAACGAAACGTCATTTAATGCTGATTTGATAGAGGGGGCACAATTGTTTATAATTGAAGGCTTTCTAACAATAAAGTATTCGTTTGTCTGCAAATGCTCTACAAGAAATAAGTGTGTTTTTTTTATAATGCTAATCCATTCTGCATCCACAGTTTCAAGATTAGCATATTTACCAATGTCGGATAGACTCTTGATTTCCATTCTGACTACATAGTTCCTTCTGATTTTGGTAGCGGTATATTCAAGTAATTTTTGAACCTTTTCAAAAGGTTCTATTAGCGTTCTGTGTGTTGGTGAATGGCCAATGCGTAAATTTCTTACAGAAACAATATGAATACCCATATATGTTTTTACTTTCATAAAGGGGCCCCCCATAAATTTTCTCCCTCCTTCTTCATGAGATTTGCCTGGAATATATTCTATAAACTCTATTTCAGTGCATGATTTCGGTCGCTTGAAAAAGAATGCATCTCCAATCTTTTTTACCATTTTTTTATTGAAATTCTCTTTGTATTCATTTTGATTCAGGGCAGTTTTTATTGTTGGGAAATTTCCTTTTCGGAGATTTCCAACAGATACTTTGTGGGTTGAGAATTCACTCTGAACAATTGCATATGGCGATCCTGAACCATATTCACTACCGTTTAAAATTTTCAAAAAAATTAACTCGCTACGCCATTCTGGGAACATAC
>CAZXVT010000158.1:0-11012 GCA_964644015.1 uncultured Maribellus sp. | reverse complement strand
TGCAATTCAATGCTGAAACTAAAGACAAACGGGGTGTTTCTGAATAGAAACACCCCGTTTGTCTTTATGATTTATTCAATATTTTATTTGCTTCCCAGATATTTATAAACAGCACCGGCTGCCAGTGCCCCAAAAATCGGGATGACAATAAACAACCAGAGCTGGGCCAGAGCCCAATCACCAACAAACAAAGCCTGACTGATACTGCGTGCCGGATTAACCGAAGTATTGGTAACCGGAATACTGATCAGATGGATCAATGTCAGGGCCAGACCGATTGCAACACCCGCAAATCCTTGTGGTGCTCTTTCATCGGTTGCTCCCAGAATAACAATCAGGAACATAAAGGTCATCACAAATTCGGTTACGATGGCAGAAACCATACCGAACCCACCAGGCGAGTGTTCACCATAACCATTGGCTGCAAAACCACCAATACTGGCGCCGTCTTTCCCAGTAGCAATTACATATAAAACAGTTGCTGCGAGAATAGCACCAAGAATCTGAGAAACAACGTAAGGCAAAATGTCTTTACCGCTGAAACGGCCTCCTGCCCACAAACCAAATGTTACAGCAGGATTCAGGTGAGCGCCGGAAATATGCCCCAAAGAGTAGGCAATTGTTAGTACAGTTAATCCAAAAGCCAGCGAAACGCCGACCAATCCGATACCAATAAAAGGTTCAGAAGTAAAATTTGCAGCTAATACCGCACTTCCACATCCTCCTAATACCAGCCAGAATGTTCCAAAAAACTCAGCAAGATTTCTTTTCATGTTTGTTTCATTTTAAGTTAAACTTTGAAAGTAACAGGTATTCATTTACATAATACCCCCTCAAGGTAAACTTTATTTTTAACTTGACAAAGTGTTACTTTTGATACTATTGAAGTATATGAAAACGTCTGAAAATGATCTTTTCCAGAAAAATTAAAAAATGATTTTTAATCAGCACCGGGAAAAAAGTGATATCAGAGTGTTTTCTGATAAATCCGGTAGCGTTTGTAAACAACTCCTCCCATTTTTTCCATTTCGGCCCTCACTTTTGTGTTCGTTTCAAGTTCAAGATGCGAATCAATTAACTTTTTGCCAGCTTTCCGGGCCGAGTCGAGCATACTGATTCCCATCATCACATCCAGTCCGCGCCCCTGGTATTCAGGAGAAATAGCGCCAAGTAATAGATTTAACTGTTTGCTTTTCCTGCCGGCAATAAGAATGGGGATAAACCCGAATGGAAGAATGTGGCCTTTTGATTTTTTAATTCCTTCGCTGATGTCAGACATGGCCACAATCATGGCAACCACAGTGTCTTTTTCATCAACAAAAATCTTGATAAACCGGGGATTTATCAGGTACAGGTAACGATTGGCAAAGTCATCCATTTCCGCGGGAGTAAACGGGGTAAAACCGTAAATTCCGTCAAAAGTTTCGTTAACCAATGTCAGTGCTTTTCTGATGTATGGTTTTACCTGCGCACGGCTGGTAAATTCTTTTAAAACCGGGTTATTTGCCCTGTTATTGAAACGGGTTCTGATAGCCTTATAAAAATCGGGCAATTCATCGGGAACCGGGATTTTATACACCACAAGATCTACTTCCTTTGTAAATCCAAGGTTTTCAGCCATCCGGTTCATATAAGGGAAGTTACAGTTCGAAGCAATTACAACAGGTTGATCATAACCTTCAATCAGCCATCCTTGCGGATCTTTATCAGAAAAACCCAGTGGGCCAACAATCTTTTTCATGCTATTTTTCCTTGCCCATTCTGAAACAGCATGAATCAACGCATCATAAATTTCCTGATTGTCAAAAGTTTCGAAATAGCAAAAACGGGCATCGCTGATTCCGTTTTTTTCGTTGTACAGATGGCTGATTATGCCCATAATCCGGCCAACGGGTAAATTATCTTTAAACGCCAGGTATAGTATTGTTGTGCAATGTTCAAATGCTTTGTTTTTCTTCGGATTAAAATAAGTCCATTCGTCCATGTAAATCGGGGGAACCCAGTTGCTATGATTTTGATGAATTCTGGCAGGAAGATGAATAAATTCTTTCAGGAGTTTTTTAGTAGTTACTTCTTTTATTTCAATTGCCATATCAAATTTTGGGCGCCAAATTATTTATTAATTCCGAATATGCAATAAATGTTAAAACTTGGTTATTAACGGCACTATCTTAAAAAATATAAACAGACGAAAAAGATACTGCAAACCAGCGCTTACCGGGTTAATTCATAAAAATAGCGGGGAATTTCTGTTTTAAAATTTATCTCTTTTTTTGTGTATGGATGCATAAACGAAACAAACATTGAATGCAGAGCCAGTCTTTTTATACCTTTTTCTGCTGTGCCATAAGTCTTGTCTCCGGCCACAGGATGTCCGTTTTCAGAAAAATGTACCCTGATCTGGTTTTTTGTTCCTGTAAAAAGATCAATCTCAAGCAGGCTGAATTTTTCATTTTCATTTAAAACCCGGTAACCTGTTTTTGAGTATTTCCCTTTTGTGGCATTGTTAACCGAATAAACCCTGTAATTCTGATTTTCTGCAAGATACGATTCAATAATCCCCTCTTTTTCATTCATCCGGCCATGAACCACCGCCACGTATTTTTTTGAAAAGTTTTGCCAGTTTTCCTGCAAAAAATATTTGGCTTGTTCTGTTTTTGCAAAAATTAAAACGCCCGATGTTTCCCTGTCGAGCCGATGAACGATAAAAATGCGGTTGTTTGATTTGGGATTTCCTTTTCGCACATAGTCGGTTAAAAGAAAATAGGCGGTGTTTTCCCTTTCCCTTTCGGTTGCCATTGTTAACAAACCTGCAGGTTTGTTTATGACAATGATATCGCGGTCTTCGTGCAGAATTTCCAAATCCTTTGGCAGGTGTTTCATCTGATTTCGTTTGTATCTTCTTCTTTTAAAACATCAGTTTAAAAAGGGTAAAAGTAGAAATTATTAAATCAGACCGGCAAAACAGGGAAGTGTTTTAGTAAGTTTAATTTAAAACTGTTGACTTTTGAATATAGTTGTTATCAGGTTTGTAAATAAACAGCAACGATCCGTCTTTAATGGTTTCTGCCACTGGTTTAATAAGTTCGGGCGGTAGCGAAGGGCAACCAAAACTGCGCCCCAGTCTTCCAGTTTTTTTGATGAAATCTTCGGTGGCATAATCGGCTCCATGAATAATGATTTCACGCTCCCGGGCCTTGTCGTTGATGCCTTTTTCAAGTCCTTTCAGCAAAAGCGACAAACCCACCTTTGAGCCGATGGCCATGTTTTCTGTCAGATAAAAACCAAGACTGCTCTGAAAAGTGCCTGGAATATTGGAAAAATGTTCAGCAAATTCATCGCCCGTGTTTTTTCCATGAGCGACATAAGTATTGAATAACAGCGCCTTTTTATAAAGGTCGATCACATACATGCGTTTTTTTGTACTCGACTGAGAAAAATCGATAATGGTAAGTACGGATTGGTTGAGCAGTTTTCCTTCTTTTTTTAGTTTCTCGAAACCCCGGAGTGCAAACCTGAAAGCATCGTTTGAGAGGCCAAAGTCGTCAAGATGAAGTTCGCTGTAAACCTCCTCGTTTTCATCAACTGCCGGAAGTTTTTCACCATCTGCCTTGTCGATCACCGGCAACAGCATTAATATAATTATAAATGATAATATTTTTTTCACGCGCCAAAAATAGATTTTTCAAATGTTTATCGGGCCTAACAGGTTTCAAATGAAATGTTAATGATTCACAAGAAATGCTAAATTGATTTTTCTACCTTCTGAATTGTTGACAGGTTGTCACAGATCAATATAAACAGAGGCATAATATTTACCCAATCCATTGAACAGCATATTCTGATTTTTGTCGGTTTGTTTTAAAAAATCCGGCATGTGTCTCAGTGTAAAAATCCTGAAAAAGACGAATATTATGATCTTGAGTAAATGCAAAAAAAATCCCGCATTTAGCGGGATAAAATTATAAATGGTAATTTTATTATTAAACTAAGTCAGTTTAACATTCACTGCATTTAATCCTTTTCTGCCTTCCTGCAAATCAAATGTTACTGAGTCATTCTCCCTGATACTGTCTTTAATACCGGTTGAATGTACAAAATACTCTTTTGAAGATTCGGCGTCTTTGATGAATCCATATCCTTTGTAATCATCATAAAACTTTACTGTTCCTTTACTCATAATACTAAAAATTAATTGCGCGCAAGCTACACTATTAAATCGGTATAATGGTTTTTATCCGGCATTTAAATGTTAATTATACTGAATCATGCACCTTTTCACTGTTTTATGAAACAAATTCCTTCCAAAATTTACCTGTCGTGAATTAATTATTGAAGTGAACGGCAATTTTGATAATTAATAATTAGAACATACTTTTACAACCTCAGTCTTTAAAATGCAAAAATTCATTCTGTTAATAGTATTTATCATTCTGGCAGTTTTGCCCACAAGAACAATCGGACAGTTGCCTGCACCTGCGGGACAACAAAGTCAGTTACAAAACCTACCTGAAATCAGGAATGAATTAATTGAGTTTGCAAGGGGATTTCTCGGGGTTCCGTACCGGTTTGCGAGCGCAATTCCTGAAAACGGATTTGACTGTTCCGGTTTTGTACATTTTGTTTTCAGCAATTTCGGAATCCAGGTTCCTCACAGTTCCAAGGCATTTAAAAACCTTGGAAAACATGTAAAACCTGAAGATTTTAAGGTTGGCGATGTGCTGGTTTTTTATGGGTACCGAAATGCAACACAAATCGGGCATGTGGGAATTATTTGCGAGGCAGCGGGCATGAATTCAAAATTTATCCATGCTTCATCCGGAAAAGTAAAGGAAGTCATTATCAGCGAACTGAATTCAGAAATGTACAAACGCCGCTTTTTTCAATGCGTCGATGTTATTACAGAAAAATAACGGTCAGTTTTGTTCTGCTGAAATTCCATCAATACCCAACAGAATATCGTACAACCGGTCGTCACGATCGTAAATATCTTCATAAAAATAAATCTCACCCGACTCGTTTACCCAGGCTGTGAAATATCCGATGTGCACCGGGATTTTATCTTTAAGTGCAACCCATTTTTCTTTTCCCGAATTCATGGCTTTGTCGATGTTTTCGGGTGTCCATTCGGGATCGTTTTTCAGCACTTCGATTGCCAGATCGCGGGGTTTACCCACCCTCACACATCCATGACTGAATGCCCGGCTGTCTCTTCCATACAGGTTTTTCAGCGGCGAATCGTGCAAATAAATATTGTTCGAATTCGGAAAAATAAATTTCACTTTCCCCAGCGAATTATTTTTCCCGGGTTTTTGCCGCACCTGCCCGTTGTACCATTCCATGTTGTGTTTTGCAAGGTAATTTTTGTCTTTTTTGATACCCGGCAATACTTCATTATTCAGAATACTGGGCGGCACATTCCAATAAGGGCTGAAAACCACAAAACTCATATTTCCGCTGAACACCACCGTCTTCGACATACTTTTCCCAACCACAACCGGCGATTCAAAAGCCCTTTCTCCGTTGCGGTTAAGCATTAAAGTATAGGATGGAATGTTGACAAAAATATATTCTCTGGCATTGGCCATTTCGGGCGAAATCCAGCGCCAGCGTTCCATATTCACCACTATCTTTTTAATGTGTTCACTCAGCGGAACATTCATCAGTTTAATCAGTTGCTGATTAATGGTTTTTGTGGCACCTTTTCCGTTTCTGACCTGGTATTTGTTGACAGCCACCAAAAGCTCCTCATCGAAAACATTACTGCCGCTGTTTACTTCCAGATCGTTTGTTTTCAAAAGCCTTTCCCTGATTTGCACAATTGCACCGGCAGAATCACCCAGTTTGTAGGTTTTAATTTTCGGGTCGATGGCGATAGTATCCCAACCCCCTTTTTTCTGTATTTCGCGATAGTGTTGCAGCAAATCTTTGAGTTTGTAATACTGAGCGAATAAAACCGAGTCGTTACGCGCCAGCAACCCTGTATTTTGAATCATCGAATCGAGAACCGTTTCATAAGAAACCTGTTTTTTGGGCAGCAACCATTCGAGTGCAGCCGCAGTTTTATCATCAACACCCCGGTAAACATTTTCGGCATAAAACAAAAACATACCTGAAAGCATGATTTCGGTTTCGGTCTGTGAGAGTGCGTTTTCAACATCCGATTCAAAAATCCCGTCAATTTCACCGAGATAGGGAAACACTCTGTAAACTCCCTCACTGGCAATTCCTTTTACTTTGCTGAACAATGAGCTGGCAAACTCAACAAGCCCATTTTCATCGTACCAGATGTGGTGGTATTTTTGTCCGCGGTAAATCTTTTTAATATCATCTGAATAAACAGCGAGCTGGCTGTATTTTATAAAAAACGAATCGACAAGCGTACTGTCGAAGGTTGTTTTGCTGTAACGGTTAATACTGCCCTGCAAATCGGGATCTAATACCGGAGCTGAAAACTGGGGTTTTTGTTTACAGGAAAAAACAATCAGCATCACAACAACAGGTAACAGGAAATACCGCATCTTCATATTCGGAAAGTTTTTGTTTCGGGTAAAAGTAAAACAGTTTCAGCAAGTAATCAGTTGTCGGGGAAATTAGTATTCAACAATATTATTGACAATCAGTTGCGGTCTTCCGCCCGATTCTGCCAGCTTGTATTCTATCTGACGCATTCCGCCAGTAGGATTGGCATTTGAATCGCCCTGAAGATAAACCGGGAAACGCTGATTCAGGTTATTCTCCACAATGGCAAATTCATCGTGCCCCATATATCCTTTGCCGGCTTCAGCATTTTCAGCCACATTTGGGAGCGAAAGCGGGATTACATCGTTGTTTTTAATTACTGAATACCCGATTACAGTACCATAGCTCCCACTCCCTGCCGATTGAAGATAGACAAAAACCTCGGGTAAACTATCATTATTTAAATCACCGGCTTCGGCATTTATTACTGTCCCCTCAATCTGTTGTTCAAAAGTTTTGTTTTCAGTTTCTGTTCCTGATATTTTCAGTGTCAGGGTTTTGTTATAAACCTCGGTCTCGAAAAAATAGTTGCCAAAATTCAGGTTTTTTCTGAAAATTACCTTGTCGATTTGTGCAGTATCGAGTGGCTCCTGAAGTTTATGATAAACACCTGCAATAGTTCCACCTCGCGAACAAAAATAGCCCAGCATCTGATCATCCTGTTCGGTTTCGCCCGAAATCACCAGACTGTCGCCATCGAAACGAAAAAATACATCAAAACCTTCAACAACCGCAGTAAACCTATTTGAATTATCCACTTTGAACGCTGTTGCATCAAAGGTGCACGATGGTTTTTTAATATCAGCTCTCGAACGGATGGATACCAGCAAAACAGAGTCGGTTGGCTGTTTCACTTTCACGGCCACCCAATCGTAACCTTCATCACGGTTTTTATAAGCTTCGGTAACATAATTTCCGCCAACATCGGTTTGTTGTATTTCCTGTTTATTATTTTCCTGTTGATTCCTGTTTCCCGAACAACCGGCTAACAAAAGGCCGGTCAGTGTAAAAAGTAAGGCAATTCGATTATTTAAAATCATCATTTTTCAGTTTTTATCATTTAAAACAATTTATTCTCCCAACAGTTTAACATACCTGTATTCGTCGCAGATTTTGCCGTTTTTGAAAACGGCATTTTTAAAAATTGCCTCTCTTCTGAAACCACATTTTTCGAGCACCCGCATCGAAGAAGGATTAAATTCGAATATTCCGGCGTGAATCCGTACAATATCGAGTTCGCGAAAACCATATTCGCATATTAAATTTACCGCGCGGGTCATAATTCCTTTGTTCCAGTAGGGTTCTCCCAAAAAATAGCCCACTTCCGCCGATTTCCGGTAAACATCCGTTCCCTTGTGCAGCCCGATATTTCCAACATATTCACCATTCCATTCAATGGCAAAAACTTCCGGGGGATCAGCTTTCAAAACATTCGCAATAAAACCTTCTGCATTTTCCAAAGTGTATGGATTTGGAAATCCGTCACGCAGATTTGCACTGATATTTTTATTGTTGGCAATTTCAACAAGCCTGAACTTATCGGCAAAATTGAGGGGTCTCAATGTTACAACTGAATCGGAAAGAATCATAATTTTACGTTTAACAGGTAGTTAATTTATCCTGCAAATATACCAAATGAGGCCTTTTTCTGACGTTTGGCAGGCATCAATTTACCCGATAAACACTTTTCTTAATCCTGTTTATCATATCATCAAGTTGGGTTGAATCCGGTTCCTCGCCACAATACAAAAGTTTCAGTTCAACTTCCGGTTTGTTAATTCCATACGAAGGCTGAACATAAAACCGGTGCAACATTCTGAATCCATTGCGCTGGTAAAAATGTACACGCCGGGTGGTGATTTCGTCAACGGGGGGTTCAGTTTCCAGAAGAATTGTTTTGTAGTGAATCTTTTTCAGAAGCGACAACGTTTTCTCACCAATTCCCAATCCTCTCTTTTCGGGATTAACAGCAAAATGTTCGATAAAAGCAAAACCACCCAAATCCCAGAAAATACAAAAACCGGAAAAACCGGTGTTTTCAGTATCAATGCTGTAAATAAAACATTGATCCTCTGAAAGCAGCTTTTCAAGATCAGAAAACTCACGCCGTTCTTTTTCAGGGAAAGCTGAAATATAGAGCTCTTTTATTATCAGGAGTTCCGGTTTTGTTTTTATTCTGTTTAACCCGATATTCATTTTTCGGCAATTTTACCGGAATCAAAATCTGTTAATGCTGATGGTCGTGATCGTGGTCATGGTTGTGGTCAACCTGCTCCGTATCGTGTTCGTTAGATCCGCTGTGCTGGTGACTGTGGTTCAGGCTGATAAAAAACATCAGCAAAAGACCGGTGAGAATTGCAACAAGCTGGATGATACTTTTCTGAACCGAAGATTCGCGGTGCAGTTCAGGAATCAGGTCGCTGCCAGCGAGGTAGATAAATCCTCCGGCTGCAAATGGCAGAATATAAACCACCAGGTTTTCGGTCAGATTTCCAAGCAGAATGGTAAAAACAGCACCCAGAATGGCAGCACACGCAGCCACGAAATTGAGAAAAAGAGCTTTCTTTTTTGAAAAGCCCGCGTGAAGTAACACGCCAAAATCACTGATTTCCTGCGGAATTTCGTGAACAATTACCGCCAAAGTGGTGGCAATTCCCACTCCCGGCGATGCCATCCAGGCCGCCGCAATCAATACGCCGTCGGTAAAATTGTGTAAGCTGTCGGTTACCAAACTGATATATCCAAGCGGTGCGGCTTCGTGGTTGTGTGATACGTTGTGGCAATGATGCCAGTGAATAAATTTTTCGAGCGAGAACATAATTATCAGCCCCGAAATAATCAATAATCCAATCAGTTGCGGATTGGCAATCTGTTCAAACGACTCCGGGATCAGCATAAAAAATGTGTTGCCAAATAAGGCACCCACCGCAAAACTGACTAATATAAAAACAAGCTTTTTGAGCATTTTGGCTTTCATTGCCAGCAACAATAATCCCGAAAACGAAAGCAAACTTACCAGCAAAGTGCTGCCAACTGCTCCCAACCAAATATTTCCCATTATCCTTTTATTTCTGTTTAATACAATCGATGAAACGCTACCCGTGACTGCAGTTTTTGCATAAACCTTTTACAAGCAACTCAGCCTGAACCGGTTGATAACCTTCGGGCAAAACCACCGCAGGAACAGGTTCCCCTTCAATGCATTTTACCTGTCCGCATTCGTTGCAATAAAAATGAATATGCTGATCGTCAACGTTATCCGTTTCTGTAAGTGCATATTTTACAACCTGGTTGTCCACCACAATTTTGTGAACAATCCCGCTGCTGATTAATGTTTTGAAAGTGCGGTAAAACGTGGTGCGGTCATAATTCCCTTCCACTTTGCTTTTTATTTCCTCTTCAGAAACGGCAACGCCCGACTGCAGCATCACCCCGATGATACTCTCCCGGCAACTGGTCCGCACCAGGTTATGTTTATGCAATAAATCTTTTGTGTTCATTCTATCAAAAACAACAGATGCAACAAAGTTGCAAATATAATGTTTAAATTGAACACGACATTTTTACATAAACTTGGAGGCCGAAAAAAACGGATTAAAATCTGTAACCGATTCTTATACTGTAACGATAGGCAATATCAACGGTATTAAAATCGCCGGTTCTTTTGAATTCTCCCGGCTCAATAACAAAGTCATAACCCGGCAGATTCTGTTCAAGATAATCATTCAGCTTTTCAAAGAATTCCGATTCCTGGTCAGGAGACAAAGTCGTCTTCAAATCAGTTTTCAGGCTGTAAAAACCCATTCCAGGCCCGGCAAGAATCAGGTCGATCGACATCCTGTCCCACAAAATAAACTGGTAACCAAGCTCAACACCCAGCGAATGAATTCCAAGTTTAATATTTGTACTTACTTCGCCATTAAAGGTTTGGCCGTCAAGATTCCAGACATTTTCGCGGTTCAGATAATTATAGGCATAGTAAGGGCCGATATAAACTCCACGGGGAGCGCCGTATTTGTTCTCCTTTTTCAGGTAAAAACGGTAGTCGGCAGACAAGTGAATACCTTTGTCCTTAAAATCGGTGTCAAGCCCCAATGAATCAGCAAGACTACCAGTAAATTTTGGTACAGAGAAACTTCCAACTTGCACTGAGAAAGTCTGGTTGGGTGTTAATACCCTTTCAAAACCAACAGTCATAAACCGCGACGAAATCAGCGATGGGTTCGTGATATTAAAAGAGATCGTATTTTTCCGCACCTTTTTGATGACAGGCTCATTTGTAGCAACTGCAGTAATTTTTACCGAGTCTTTCCCCTGGTTTTCCTGAGTGTAGCCTTTTATTGCTGGGAAAGAGAGACTTGACAATAAAACCAGCAAAATTGCAACAGATTTTTTCATAATACAGGTATTTAATTGTTGAATCTAATTTAAAACAAATCTATCACGAAAATTTGAAAAATTACTTATTTAAAAGATGCAGAATATAAATG
>CAZXVT010000157.1:0-11078 GCA_964644015.1 uncultured Maribellus sp. | reverse complement strand
TAAATCAACTGAAAGTATTGATGTTTTACCGTTTGTAAAAACCAAATTGGGGATATAATTTTCAACAAAATATCAGTAAGCCACCAGTTATTCAACTGGTGGCTTTTTTTTTGACAAATGGTCTGAATTTATTGCCTGTTTTACGATTAAAATCTATATTTAAAAGTTTTGAAACAGTAAAAAACTTAATCGAATATGGCACCTGAAAAAGAACACGGCGAAATGGCCAAAGTCAGTATTCCACAAGATACTTTTTTGTTTGAGATTGCCTGGGAAGTGTGTAACCAGGTTGGAGGGATTTATACAGTGATCCGTTCAAAAGTGCCCTCGGTAATTGATAAATGGGGACACGAAAACTATTGCCTGATCGGACCCTATTTTGCCGATCAGGCTGCGGCCCATTTTGATCCCGAAACCGATTTTTCGTCGCCGATTGGCAAAGCGGTTTTAAAACTGCAGGAAAGAGGTTTTGATGTTCATTATGGACAGTGGATTGTATCCGGCCGGCCACATGTTGTTCTTTTTAATCCTTACTCAGTGTACGATAAACTGGGAGATATCAAATATTATTTATGGAAAGAGTTCAATATCTCACTGCCCGGCAGTGATGAATTGCTGGACAAAGTAGCAGCTTTTGGCTACCTCGTCAAAGAGTTTTTTCATTATATCGCCGAGTTTGATTTGGGGCACCCGAATATTATTGCTCATTTTCATGAATGGATGGCGGGCATTCCAATTCCTTCCATCAGAAAAGACAAGCTGAATATTAAAGTTGTTTTTACGACTCATGCTACCTTACTGGGCCGTTATCTGGCCATGAACGATCCTAAATTTTATGATCACCTGGCATTTTATAACTGGGAAGTAGAAGCCACAAAATTCAATGTAAAACCCATCGCCGAAATTGAAAGAGCCTCGGCACACGGTGCTCATATTTTTACAACGGTGAGCGAAATAACCGGGCATGAATGTACTCATCTTTTGGGCCGCACGCCCGACATGGTTTTGCCAAACGGATTAAATATTGTGCGATATGAAGCATTGCACCAGATTCAGAACCAGCATGTGAAAATTAAGGAACAAATCCACGATTTTGTGATGGGGCACTTTTTTCAGAGTTACCCGTTCGATCTGGATAAAACACTGTATTTCTTTACTTCCGGGCGTTATGAATACCAGAATAAAGGTTATGATGTGACGCTGGAAGCGCTGGCCCGCCTGAATTACAAAATGCAGGTGGCCAACATCGACACCACGGTGGTTACATTTTTTGTAACGAAAAAACCATTTTATACCATCAATCCCGAGGTATTGCAGTCGAAGGCGCAGATTGAAGACGTTTGGCGTGTTTGCGAAGAAATCAAGGAACAGGTGGGAAAACGACTTTATACCAATATTACTGCAGCCGAGGGGCCTTATTTATTCCCCGATCTCAGTAAAATGGTGGACGACTACCTTCGTTTAAAACTCAGAAGAAATATCCAAAGCTGGAAAACGCATAAGTTACCCAAGGTTATCACTCATACTTTGAAAGATGATGCCAGCGACGAAATATTGCAGTTCCTGAGAAAGGCAAACCTCGTGAACAATCGTCACGACAAGGTGAAAGTGGTTTATCATCCCGATTTTATTACCACATCGAACCCGTTGTTCAGGATGGATTACAACACTTTTGTGCGCGGTTGCCATCTGGGTATTTTCCCGAGTATGTACGAACCCTGGGGATACACTCCACTCGAATGTCTGGCCAGCGGAATCCCATCAATTACCAGTGAAGTGGCCGGTTTTGGCGATTACGTGGTCAATTCCATTCCCGATCACGACGAAAAAGGGATGTACATCATCAACCGGAAAGGAAGGAATTTTTACGATATTGCCGAAGACCTGGCCAACATGATGTTTAAATTTGTACAGATGTCGCGCCGCGACAGGATTGCATTGCGGTATAAATGCGAAGAAACATCGCTGCATTTCGACTGGTCGAACCTGGGGAAATATTACGACAAAGCTTACAACGAAGTGGTAAAAAGATAAATCACACAAACAATCTTTTTTCTGATAACCTGACAATTAAAATACAATGAAAATGGCCCCGATTGGCGTTTTTGATTCAGGGTACGGCGGTTTGACAGTTTTAAAGGAACTGGTGAAAGCACTGCCTGACTATGATTTTCTTTACCTGGGCGACAATGCCCGCAATCCTTATGGAACCCGTTCGTTTGAGGTGGTTTACGAATACACGCTTGAAGCGGTTAAATACCTGTTCAGCCAGGATTGCCCGCTGATTATCATTGCCTGCAACACAGCGTCGGCAAAAGCGCTTCGCAATATTCAACAGTTAGACCTTCCGGTAATTGCGCCTGATCGCCGGGTTTTGGGGGTTATCAGGCCCAGCGTTGAAAAAGTTTCTGAAATAACCGGAAACGGGCATGTTGGCGTTTTGGGAACTGTGGGTACAGTGGTCTCTGAATCGTACCCGATAGAACTGGAAAAATGGTCGGGCGGGAGAGTGGTATCCACAGTGCAGGAAGCCTGCCCGATGTGGGTGCCGATTGTTGAAAATAACGAAATTGGTA
The DNA here is from genome assembly GCA_964644015.1 of uncultured Maribellus sp. GTDB lineage: Bacteria > Bacteroidota > Bacteroidia > Bacteroidales > Prolixibacteraceae > Draconibacterium. The sequence continues at coordinate 8,502 of CAZXVT010000157.1, read as the reverse complement.
CAGAAGGAGCCGAGTTTTTTATCAAACGGCACATTCAGAACATCCTGGCAAAAGACAGCAAAATGGATACACTGATCCTGGGTTGTACACACTATCCGTTGTTGATCAACTCCATCCGGAAATATGTTCCGGCACAGATTAATATCCTGGAACAAGGTGCAATCACCGCTGAAAAACTGGTGGAGTACCTGCAACGGCACCCCGACATGGAAAGCAGGCTTTCGAAAGGAGGAACACTGCGCTACCAAACCACTGAATCGGCTGCCAACTTTGCCGAAAAAGCCGCCCTGTTTATCGGGCAGAAGGTAACAGCAGAACATGTGCGGTTGTGATTGGGCGAGGAGAGTGATTGGGTGATTGGGTGAGTGAGTAATTGGGTGAATGAGTAATTGGGTAATTGGGTAATTGGGTGAGTGAGTGAGTGAGTGAGTGAGTGAGTGAGTGAGTGAGTGAGTTACTGAGTTATTGGGTGAATGGGTGATTGAGGAAGAATTGCGAACTCAGATTAGTTAAGTGATTTCGAAGAACGGTGGAATCCAAAGACGAAAACCCTGTAAGGCCCGCCTGAATGACGAAGTCGGGCAGGGTTTAATTATAATAGCCCCGTCTCGCCTGAGGCGAGATTAACCCGGGGTAAAGCGACAGCCGAAAATCCTGGCCTGATGTTCAGGGCACTGGCCCGGCAAGGAGAGCGAAGTGAGTGAATGGGGAAGAATCGCAAACTAAGATCAGGTAAACGATGCTGAATGACTCAAGTGCCGTGATTATGGAGAAAGAAACCCTGAAAGGGTTTGATTATAATAGCCCCGTCTCGCCTGAGGCGAGATCAACCCGGGGTAATGTGACCGCCGAAATCCCGGCCCGTTGTTCAGGGCACCGGCCCGGCGAACAGACTGAGGGAAAATTGAAATATTACTGAATAATGAACTGGATTATTTTAATTATTGCAGGCTTATTTGAGGTGGGATTTGCCTTCTGTCTCGGAAAAGCCAGGGAGAGCACCGGAACTGAAATGTATTTGTGGTACGCCGGATTTCTTCTAACACTCAGCATCAGCATGGTGCTGTTGGTAAAAGCAACCCAGACACTGCCAATCGGCACAGCGTATGCCGTGTGGACAGGGATTGGCGCGGTGGGTACTGTTTTAACCGGTATTTTCCTGTTTAAAGAACCGGTTACTTTTCTGAGATTACTGTTTCTGACCACCTTAATCGGATCCATTATCGGGCTGAAGGTTGTATCGCACTGAGTGTGAAAAAATCTCCATTTAAGATTTCTGAAAAAGAAAAGGGCTTCAGCCCCAATGAAGTTGCCAAAGCCCGAATCCCTTTCTGTTTTTCAGTCCCGTATTTCTTAATTCAGAAGATGACGTTGAGTCACCTGCTGAATAACTGCGCTAATCTTGTGGTTTTTCATCGACGGGTTTTTGTTGCCGTTTTTTCACCACCTCGTTGTTTTCGGCGATAATCTGTGCAACCGTGGCGGCCAAAACACCATACGTTTCGGCATTTACCTGTTCCATTGCTTGCAGGTAAACAACAATTTTTTCGTTCAGCAGGTACACCACATTCTTTTTGATTTCGGTGGCATTTTGGAGCATTCCTTCTTTGGCTTTTTCGGTTTCGTAGGCAATACGCGCCTGTTCGAATTCCGATTGTGCAATGGCGAGCCCTTCCAGCAGGTCGCCACAGCCCGACAAAGCTTCAATGACTTCGCCGTACTCAGGTTTCTGGTATTCGAGCAGCATCGAACCCACCATTGACGATTCGGTGGCATAACTTTCGCCGGTCATTTTCAACCCGTAGTTATCAAAAATATTCAGCAAAATAGTGGCAGCCTGCCTGATTTCGGGTGCAGGGTGATGGCTGAACCCGTTGAGCAGGTAATAAAGCGAGCGCACCCTTGTGTCGCGCACTTCGTCTTTTTCTTCGAGTTCGCTTTCGGCTTTCGAGCGTCTGATGGCTTTTGAAAGCTCCAGGTTGGCGGCGTCGAATACGCTGAAGGTGGTGGTTAAATAGGCGTCGGTAATTCCCGATTCGCCAAATGCACCCGATACACGGGTAGCCGCATCATTCACTTCCGTGACACGGCTTGTGGATAGAAGTCTTTCAATCATAATTGTGAAATTTTAGTTTGTTTTTGGTTACCATTTGCATCCTGTAGTGGGGAATCCTCATATCGGTTGCTTTGGTAGCTGTTATCAGCCACAATTTACAACAGATCAGATGAATGTTCAATACAAAAAATTATGTTTTAAAGCATATTTTAATATTAACGATTACTTTTTTTTGCCAAAGGAAGTGATGTACTGAGTACACGGTTTCACTTTTTGTTTGGGTGACCAATGTACTGAGTACACGACTCCACTTTTTGCCTGGGCAACGAATGTACTGAGTACATTGCCTCACTTTTTGTTTGGGCAGCCAATGTACTGAGTACATTATCTCACTTTTTGTTTGGGCGACCAATGTACTCAGTACACGGCCTCCGTTTTTGCCTGTTAAAATTTTCAGGATCAGTTCAACTTTTACCGGAATATTTTTACTTTTAAAACCGAAACCAAAAAACGGAAACCGCTTGCACGTAAATCACAATATCAGGAAGCAAAAATTTCGCCTTTCCATACTAATATGGAATGATATCCGCTACTTAGTAGCGGATATAAACGAGTTATGGGGCATTGTAATCGGGACAACGACACAGTAAAGAAACTATGACAGTGAAACTCAAAATATTGATCTTCTTTCTGACAATTAGCTTGTCAGTTGCTTTTGGACAGGTCAAAGAAGATAAAATAATAGACATTCGCAAAAAATTTCAAATTATCAATCAAGACAGTTCCTACAAGACAAAGAATTTAATAAATGAACAGTTCTTGGAGCAAATGACAGATGGTGGCGGCGAATTGACAGGATATTTGAAAGACGGAAAGATTTGTAAAATAATTGAACGTATCGGAATTTCTTATTGCGTGCGGACTTTTGAATATTACTTCTGGGATAGACAACTAATATTTGTTTACGAGCAGGAACTTGACCCATTATTCAATGACAGCACAGCAACTTTTGATTGGACAAGAACGAGTCTTGCTTTTGAGGGACGTTACTATTTTGACAAGGGGAAACTGATAGAAGCAGTAATGACTGGAAAGAAAAGAATTGCAGACGATCTGGATAGTGATAAAGAAAAAATATTTACGACAGAAGCGAATCGAATCTGTAACTTGCTGAAAGAATGAACAACGACCCCATAACATCAGCTACCCGGCAAGGTCGGTAGTAGTGGTTTTCGGTGTGCATCTTTCCGCCCAAGCTGTTTTCGGCTTGACAGGAAATCGCCCGCAGTCCGTACCTGCGTGTAGCTTCCTACGTTATCGGGCAGGCTAATAGACGACACCTAATAATGAAACAGACAATATTCATATTGACAATTTTAATTTTCATTTCCTGTGGACAGACAGAAAAACAGAAAGACGAATCTCAAATTGACAAAAGGGCGATTGAACTTAATAAGAAAGGAATCGAACTTGCGATGACCTTTGACAATGACAGTATAAAAAAAGCAATAGAACTCTTTGACCGAGCAACTAAAATAGAATCTGAATATTATTTAGCATATTGGAACAAACTAGTTAATCAAAATCAATTAGGACAAAAAAATGAAGCTTTTGAAACTTTGAAGAAACTTGAAGAATTAAGACCTAATAATCCTGACTTAAAAGTAACGGCAGGAATTTTTTTAGCACTTAATGGAGACAGCTTATCGGCAAGACAAAAATTTTTAGAAGCTGACAAAATTTATACGAGTATCATTGACACCTTGACACAAAAAACTGACCCTTACCAAACGACCTTAACAAACAAAGCAGTCAACTTGAAATTATTGGGACAAGAAGCCAAAGCAAATAAAATATTGAAAGCCGTAAAAACAGAAATGACGGACGACAACTTGAAAGAAATGATAGAGAGCTATATAACAATGACAAGAACAGAATTACTTGAAAACTTTAAGACAGGTAAATGAAAGAAGCCCGACCCGATAACAGCACCTACAAGAAATTGGCGGTTCAGTGGTTAAATGAAGCTTTGTGCTTCGTATCAAGTTTTGTGGTGGCAGACAGTTCAGTGCTTCGAAATCGCCAACTTCTTGTAGCTGCAAACCGTTAGCACTCATTATATGAAGACAGCGATAACAACAATATTGACATTCATTTTGACAATTTCCGTTTACGGGAATGACGGAATTTATTTGACACATGGTGGAGTAATTTATCCGACAAAAGAGAGTAAAATTTCACTTGACAGAGAAATATTGTCATTCAGCGTTCAAGACAAAATTTGCCGAGTTGACATTCTTTTCGAGTTCAACAACCCAGAGAATATAGAAAGAAAACTAATGATTGGATTTCAAGCACCGACAGCAGTTGGTGACGTGTCGGACAATGTTTCCAATACCAACCAAATTTCAAACTTTAAAATTTTAGCAAACGGACAAATACTTCCTTACAAACTCAAAGCAGCAGAATGCGAAGACTGTGAACTTAAAGAACCAAAAGACTTTCACTTTTCTCAAGGCGAACAAGGCGTTTTTGTTTATCTGTTCGAGTTGACATTTAAACCAGGACTTAACAAAATAAATCATAGTTACTCTTTCCCTGCAAGTTCCAATGTAGCCTTTGACCAATTTTACAATTACATTTTGACAACAGGAGCAAAGTGGGCAGGCGGGACAATTAAGAATTTGACAGTAAATTTTGACTTGGGAAGCAACAAATATTTTTACGTAAATGACATTTTTGGAAAGACTGCAAATTGGTCAATTATTGGAAGTGGTAAAGTGACAAATAAAAAATTCGACAATGATGAAGATTCTTCTAGAATGGTTAGAGTTATTTCGGGTAGTTTACAAATTGACGTTAAAGATTTTCGACCATTAAAGAATATCGAATTTGGTATAATTTGCGAAAATTCATTTATCACCCGACCAACAGACTTTGTAAAGTTGGAAGCAGGTAAAGTGTTTGGTATTTGTGGTTTAAGCCTTGACAGTGAAGGAAAATACTCAAAAGAGACTTTGAAAATTTTAAGAAACACAATTTATGCTCAATACGGTTACTCTTTTAACAGCAAGGACTTGAAAGACTATTTTTCACAATTTGAGTGGTATATTCCAGACCCAAACTTGACAATGGAACAAATTAAACTGACACAAAACGAAAAGAAATTTATAGACGAAATATTAAAACGGGAGAAAGAATAACGAGTGCTAACACGGGTTTTGCGTCAGGCGGGGTGACGTGCAAACTTGGAGCTTTGTGCTTCTATTCAAGTTCAGTGCTGGTTGACAGTTTTGTGCTCCGAAACCCGCCCGAACGCAAAGCCCGAAAACGTTATGGGTAAGTTTAAAGAAGAACCCTGCAACCATTTAAACAAATAGAAAAAAATGGAAGACGTTAATTTGATAACTGAGGATAAAGAAATAGTTGAATATACAATGGGATTTGGAAAAGCAAACTTGATTGGGATACTTATGATGATTCCAATAACAGCCATAATTTTCCTTCCTTTCATTCTGATTTGGGACTATGACACATTTAAAGCTGGGAAGAAAATATTTAATGATTATTTCCTTTTTTATTTTCTATGTGGAATTATAATACATGAGTTACTCCATGGATTAACTTGGGGATACTTTGCATTGAATGGACTAAAATCAATAAAATTTGGGGTAAAATGGAAATTTTTGACACCTTACTGCCATTGTAAAGAGCCTTTAAAAGTTAAACATTATAAAATTGGAGGAGCAATGCCGTTGATTGTAATGGGTATTATTCCATCGTTAATTGGATTAATAATTGGACACGGAGGAATTCTGAGTTTTGGTATATTTTTCACATGGGCAGCAGGTGGTGACATAATTGCACTTTATATGCTGCAAAAATTAGACAATAATATTTATGTTTCAGACCATCCAGATAAAATGGGATTTATTAGAGAAATCAATCAGCCAATGAATAAAACCTAAACACAACACATGGTATAGTGCATGCGGGTTACAGCGGTTTTCGAAGGTTTGTGGCTCGTAAAAAAGGTCGGTGTAAACTGATAGAAATCGCTTCGTAATCCCGCACGACACCATACCATCAACCGTTACCGTGTATTTTAAACGGCTTAAAATTAAGTGATAATTAATACAATGAAAATTGAGATATTATGGAATCAGACAATGAAAAAATACTTTTAAGGGATAAAGAAATAGAACCTGTAAATGAAGTTTTGGAAAACGTTCTTGGTAAAGAGCTTTTCAATATCTATCAGGAATTAATTAAAATTTTTGCCGATGAATTTAGTTTGGAACCTCAATGGCAGTTTTACAAAGATGGAAATGCATGGTTGTGTAAAGTAGTTGATAAGAAAAAAACCATTCTTTGGCTTTCTGTTTGGGAGAACTATATAAAAACGGGTTTTTATTTCACGGAAAAAACAGGAACAGGGGTTTTAGAATTAGATATTGACAATAAAATAAAAGAGGTATTTGAGGTGGCAAAACCAATTGGAAAACTTATACCGTTGATTATTGATATTAACCAACAAAAACAGATTAAAGACTTAAAAGAGGTTGTAAAGTATAAAAAAGGATTGAAGTAAACAGCCACAATCCCCGCTCCCGCACTCCCGAAGCTTCGGGATTTATCGCGTGTTTTTCAGCCTGAACAAAAGTTGATAACTTCAGCCTGCAGGCAACGGCAAAAGCAAAAGGAACCGTTCTTTTCAAAAAGAACGGTTCCTTTTATTTTTAAGTCAGCGTGTTTTTCAGCCTGCAAATTACCGGCAATATTCCCTTACAATCCGGTTCATTTCGTCAAACTGCGATTCCATGCTTTGCAGCAGTTTGTACTGGGCACGGGTGCGGATCAGGTTATGGTCGGCCGATTTGGTGCGGTAGTAAGTATCGCCGTTGATATAATCCATCAGAAACCGCAGTACCTGTTCGTAAGTAATGTACCGCGCTGAAAATGCCAGGTATTCAATTTCGGCAGCAGTCAGAAACGACTTCGCTTCTTCGAGATAACCTTTTGTAAATGCCCCGAAAATTTCAATATCCATCGAAACGTTGGCGAGGTTTTCATCATCTTCGGCACCGGTGTTGGTGTAAGAGCGCATGGCATCGCCAAAGTCGTTCAGCACCGTGCTGTTCAACACCGTGTCGAGGTCGATCACACACAAAACATCGCCTTTTTCGTCGAACAGAATGTTGGTGATTTTTGTATCGTTGTGGGTAATTCGGGTAGGAATTGTTCCGTTTTCAACATTTTCCCAGAACGCCAGCATTTCGCTGCGGCGACTTTCCACCCATTCAATTTCCTGTGCAACCGCGGCTTTTCTGCCTGCCGCGTCTTTGGCAAGCGCTTCGTCCCATTGTTTAAACCGGAAACGGATATTGTGAAAACCGGGCAAAATATCTGTTAGTGGTTCTTTTAAATCAGCCACCAGCGACTGAAATTTTCCGATGCCTTTTCCCCCGGCATAGGCAAGCGCGGGAGTTTTGGCCGAGTCGTAAGTAACAGCGCCTTCAATAAACAAACAAACTGCCCAGAACTCTTCCTCCTCATCTACAAAATACAGCTTGCCGTCGTTGGCCGGAATCACGGTCATGGCTTCGCGCAGCGGGTCGCCTCCCGCCAGTTCCACTTTCTTTTTAATATGCATACAAACCTTTTGGATGTTCTCCATCATGGCCGGAACCGGCGAAAAAATGCGCTTGTTTTTCCGTTGCAGAATGTATCTTTTGCCCGTTTGGGTAGCGACAATATAGGTGTCGTTAATAAAACCCTCTCCAAGATTGGTCACACCGGCAACTTCGCCTTCGAGTTGAAATTGCTGGGCAATGCTGATTAGTTTGTTGTTCATGCTTTAAAAATTTGATACTGGATACTTGATGACGGATTCTGGATTTTTGGACTGTCGCTGATCAAAATCGTAAATCGTAAATTGTTAAATAGTAAATTGCTTTGGCTTCCGGCTTTCTTACTACCAGAGTTTTTCCGGGTAGTCACCTTTTGCAATCAGCGCTTTAATCTTTTCAATCACGAAGGGTTTGTCTTCCTTGTAGGTAACGCCAAACCACGGTGAATCGGCTTCCAGTACTTTTACCTTGGCCTCGTTGTCGTCAATCATATCAAAAACCACCGATGGGATGTACATTTCCGATTTCATGTTACCGATTTCTTTTTCGAGGAATCCTTTAAAACGTTTTTCAAGGATTGGGAACACCGAAGGTTTAAAACCCCAGTTGTTCATCGATGTAACTTCGTTTCCGGTGAGCGGCGTTTCGCTGCCATCACTTTCAACCGAAACAATTTCGTTGCCGCGTTTGACTATTTTGATCGTTTCAACAATCTTTTCAAGATAATTTTCGGGGTTTGTATCGCAGATTCCCCGCGAAACCGAGCCGAAATCAGACAGCGTTTCTTTCAGATAATAACCCACCATTGAGTATTCC
>CAZXVT010000156.1:0-11099 GCA_964644015.1 uncultured Maribellus sp. | reverse complement strand
TACGGGTTGGTTTATAGTAGCAAAGAATTTCATCGCACGAACAACAACCCGGTACGGGTTGGATAATTAAATTACATTTTCATACCTTTAAACGAAAAAATGGTACCAGGAACATTCACACAAATCTATTTGCAATTTGTAATTGCAGTAAAATTCAGAGAAGCAAGATTAACAACAAATCACCAGAAAGAGGTATTTCCATTTATTTCAGGGTTAATCAATTCCATGGGACACAAAAGCTACGCAGTTAACGGAATGCCTGACCATGTTCATATTTTCATGAGCTTTTCTCCGGCCCATTCCCCTTCAGAAACAATTAAAGAGATAAAACGTGCATCTACTAATTTTATCAATGAAAAGGGGTGGTTTGGAAGAAAATTTCAATGGCAAAACGGATATGGTTGTTTTTCATATAGCCGTTCACAGATTGACGATGTAGTAAAGTATATTTTGAACCAGCAAAAGCATCATGCAAAAAGAAGTTTCAGGGAAGAATACGTGGAGTTTCTTCGACGGTTTGAGGTGGAATTTAACGAACAATTTTTGTTTGAATTTTTTGATGATTGATTGATTGATAGTCGAACCCGTACCGGGTTCCGGTTTGTTGTCATGCTTTGGTTCCTACTAAAATCGAATCCGTACCGGATTCATTTTTGGATGACATATCCAATTTTTTGTTTTCACAACACGGTACGTATTAGATTTTAGTACACAAATTTATCAGATGAAAACAACAATCCAGTACGGGTTGGATACATGAGAAAGAATACCTGAAAATCGAACCCGTACCGGGTTCCGTTTTGCCTTCGGCATAGGTTTCTACTAAAATCGAACCCATACTGGGTTCTTTGATGAAATCCGATTATCTGATTAAATACAAATTTTTATCCGTTCTCAAAACCATTCCTTTGTCAACAAATGCCGGGATGGCTTTTACAGTTTCGCCGATACTGTTTTCGTCTATTTTTTCGAATTTATCGCCGGGTTTGATAATGGTACAATCGCCTTTCACATTGAAAAAATAAAGGTTTCCGGCTGCCAGAATGGGAGAGGAGTTGAAGTTGCCTTTCAGTTCCTGTTTCCAGATTAGTTTTGCAGTTGTAGCGTCGATACACGAAACCAGGCCGCGGTCGTGTACAAAATACATTCTGCCATCAACAATAACGGGTGTTGGAATCTGCGGAAACTCATCCTGGTACATCCATTTTACATGTGTTTTTGTCACATCACCTTTGCCGGTGGGGTCGATGGCATATTCGCGGGTAAAATAAGGTTTGTTATCCTCGAAAATCCAGCCCGAATTTACAAATACCAGTCCGTTCCAGTACAGCGGCTGACTCACAGTCGAATCAAAACCATATTCCATAGTCCACACAACTTCGCCTGTGTTTACATCGTGGGCAAAACACATAAACGACGAGTTGCTGATGAGCAGTTCTTTTCCGTTCACGTTAATAACAATCGGAGTTTGATATGATTTCCGGAAAACAGGTTCCAGCTTGTCGTAAATCTCTTTGGGGCGCACACTTTTCCAGATGGTGGCGCCGGTTTTTTTATCCAGAGCTACTACATACGGGTCTTCGGTTCCTTCGAGGTGAACAATCAGTTTGTCTTTGTGCAAAACGAGCGATGAAGCCGGGCCTTGCATGTGCGCGGCTTTCAGGTCTTCGCGTTTCCAAACCACTTCAAAATTGCCGGTATTTATGCAGGCTGTTCCGAAAGTGCCGTAGTGAACATACACAAAACCCGCTTCGATACAGGGTGTTGGCGTGGCGTACGAGTTAGTTCCGTGAATTCCCTGCGGATCAGGACAGGTAAAAATGGTTTTTTCGTCGAGCAGTTTTCCGGTTTCAAGGTCGAAACACAGGGTGTAAAATTGGGTGCCATCTTCCTTTGCTGAAGTTACCCAGATTTGATTGCCAAAAACCACCGGCGACGACCACCCATGTCCTTTCACCTTCGATTTCCACACAACGTTTGTCGAGTCGCTCCAATGTAGCGGCGCTGTTTTAACTTCGGCATGTCCATCCATGTTCGAACCCCGAAAATGTGTCCAGTTGGCGGAGTTTTGTGAAAAAGCACAAGGTAGAATGAAAACTGAGAAAACAAAAAACAACAGGTTTATTTTCATGACAGGTTTAGTTTTGATTTCAAAAATATTCAAAATTGTGAGACTTCAGGTTTCAGGAACAAAGTTTTGGGTTACCAAGCTTAAATGAATTCATTCGGGCAGGGGTCGCAGGTTTCAGGCTATTTACGATTTACAGATTTACAATTGAGTTTTTCATCCCGGTATTCACTTAATCACCCAATTACTCATTCACTCACTTACTATTTCCTCAATTACAGTACCGCTTGATCACATTGTACGCCCCGTAAATTCCCAATTCACCGGCACGGCTGAGGTCGTTGGCACCACCTTCAGTGTCGTTCATGAAAATCTTTGTGAGCCCGCGGTTAAAATAGGCTTCCGCAAATTCCGGCTCAATTTCGATGGCACGGTTCAGATCTTCGATGGCACTTTTGTATTCACCCAGCCTGAGTTTGATAAATGCGCGGTTGTAATAGGCCACATAAAACGACGGATCGATGTACAAAACCACTTCGTAATCGTCCAGAATCTGTTTGTATTCAAAAGCAAGCGTCTGATTTTCCCTGTTTATTTCCTGCGCGGTTTTTTCACCCAATTTCACACTTAGTTCATTGTTCACGCTCTCCAGCATTTCAATCTGTTCCAGCATTTTGTAATGGGCATTTGCCCTTTCAAACCAGGCAATTCCCTGTTTGTCGTCCATTTTTATTGTTTTATCAAAATCGGCTACAGCCTGGTTGTATTTGCCGGTCAGACTATAAAAAACACCCCTGTTCAGCAGGTTGTGACTGTTTTCCTGAATTTTAATCTTATCGTTAAAAAACAGTATAAAATTCTCAAAAACAGGTTTGTAGGTATCAATGGATTTGTTGGTGAGCGTGAGCAGTGGGTTGTAATTATTTTTTATGTTGATGAGGTTGAGCGCTTCGTTGTAATACTGAAACCTGTCGTAGTCAACCGAGTTCTTCTCAAATGCCGAAACAATAAATAAAGGTTGTAAATCGATGACAATGTTGCGGTTTTGAATTAGCCCGTCTTCCGCATCTTCCTCTTCTTCGCCCGGTAATTCGCGCGAATCTTCAATCATCAGGTTCAGTTTGCGGTTATTCCGGCTGTTTTTCTGCGCCTCGTCACTCATCATTTCGTCGATGGCCTTTTCGGTGTCTTCTTTTTTCTCGTCAGGTGATTGTGTACCTGGAGTATTGGCTGCAATCGGCTGGTTCTGTGTTGTTTTTGTTGTGTCCTGCTGGGTTGAGCCCTGATTTTGCGCAACCTGTTTTTGTGTGGTTTGCTGTTTTTGTGAGTTTCGTTGTGCTCTGGCAATTTCTTCGGCTTTTAAACGACGTGCTTCGAGATCGAATTTCGGATTGAGCTGTGCAGCGATGGCATAATCGTTTTCATAGCCCGGAATTTTCAACACTTCTTTGGCCATTGCCCGGTTAAAATAGGCATTTGCCATTTCAGGATTTAACTGAAGTGCCATGTTATAATCCATGATTGCGCCGGCATAATCCTCAAGTTTTTGCTTTACTATTCCCCGATTGTTGAATGCCAGTGCATTTTGCGGATCGAATTTGATACTCTGGTCGAAATCACGCAAAGCCGAAGCGTAATCTTCCATTTCGAAACGCGCCAGACCACGGTTCAGGTAAGCCCCGGCATAATGTGGCCTGATTACAATCACTTCATTCAGGTCTTTTATCGCCCCACGTGTGTCGCCGCTCACAATTTTTGCATTGCTGCGGTTCATCAGTGCGTAAGTTGATTTTGGATTGATTTTTAAAGCCTTGTTGTAATCTTCAATGGCGCCCTGCAAATCCTTTTGTGCCAGTTTTGCCAAACCGCGGTTGTTGTAAATGTTTTCGTTATCGGGATCAAATTCAAGCGCTTTATTGTAGTCTTCAATGGCTCTCGGGTAGTTTTTCAGGTTGTGGTAAGCCATTCCGCGGTACAGGTATGCCTGCGGATAAAAAGGCTTTATATCGATCGCCGTATTATAATCGCTGATTCCGCCGCGGTAATCTTCCAGCTGGTGTTTTGCAATTCCACGGTAAAAATAGGCTTCGGCAAGTTTGGGTTTGAATTTCAAAACGATGTTAAAGTATTCGATAGCACCCGTGTAATTACCAATCTGGGTGCGGGTCTGCCCAACCCTCATGTAATGATCGATGTTTACCTGTGCACCGGCACTGAAATACAGCGCAACCAAAAGCAGGAAGAAAATCCGTTTCATGCTGAATTTTAATAAGTCGTCAAAAATAGCAAATTAGAGGTATAGCAATAATGGCGGTTAATTTTATTTAACGATTGAATTGAAATCCGGTGAGACGGTTCAGGGCGGCGGCTTTTCAAACAACGGGCTGTTTTTGTGTGTGGGCGTTTTTGCAACTAAAATCGAACCCGTACCGGGTTCTGGTATGTCGTCATGGATTGGTTTCTACTAAAATCGAATCCGTACCGGATTCATTTTGATTGCATCCCCTTTTTTGAAAACATCAACCCGGTACGGGTTGGTTTTTAGTAGCAACGAATTTCGACAAAGGAACCACAACCCGGTACGGGTTGGACAATTGAAAACCAGACATCCGGGAAAATCGAACCTCTACCGGGTTCCCTTTTCATCAATTCCCTATTTTTCATCTACTAAAATCGAATCCGTACCGGATTCATTTTGATTGCATCCCAGGCTTGAATTCATCAACCCGGTACGTGTTGGTTTTTAGTAGAACCAATCACCCCAAAAATCCTCCCTGCTGTTCGGGGCTCCGGCGATGTTTTTCGATTGATGCCAATCCAAAATGTAAATTGTTATTTTTATGACGTAACAAAACAATAAATTATGTGCGAAAGATGCGGCTGGAGTACCAGCAATGAAAGGATGATCCGGTATCACGACGAAGAGTGGGGAGTGCCCTTGCACGACGACCAGAAACTATTTGAGTTTTTTGTGCTGGAAGGATTTCAGGCCGGGTTGAGCTGGCAGATTGTGCTGAACAAACGCGACGCTTTTCGCGAGGCTTTTGACCAGTTTGATCCAGAAAAAGTAGCAAAATATGACGATGCAAAAATTGCTGCGCTTGGGGAGAATCCGGCCATCATCAGGAACAAAGCCAAAATTGCTGCCTGTGTAAACAATGCGCAGCGTTTTCTGGAAGTACAGAAAGAATTTGGCAGTTTCGATCACTACATCTGGAAATTTGTGGATTATAAACCCATTGTTAACCGGTTTATAAAACTTAGCGAACTGCCTGCAAAAACGCCGCTTTCTGATGCCATTTCGGCGGATCTGAAAAAACGGGGTTTCAAGTTTGTAGGTTCGACAGTTATTTATGCCCACCTTCAGGCTACCGGCATGGTAAACGATCATCTTGTAACTTGTTTCAGGCACCAACAGGTTATTTCGGGTTAAAAAACTTAAAAATTTTATTAGCAGACGGTTAAAAAACAATTAATTTATATTTTAGTCGCCACAAAAATTAAAAATCGTAAATACAAGAAATTATTGATTATGGTTCGCGTTGTTTATACATTTCTGGCAGTTTTGCTTTTTACAGGATATAGTTTTGCCGGTCCCGAGGGGAAAGGTGATGGTAAAAATCCGGTGGGTTATGTTTTTGAAGATGAGATTAAATTACCGGCTACATCGGTAAAGGATCAGTACCGGACAGGAACGTGCTGGTCATTTTCGGCACTTTCTTTTTTTGAGTCTGAAATGATCAGGCTGGGTAAACCGGAAGTAGATCTTTCTGAAATGTTTATCGTTCGGACTACCTATTCAGAAAAGGCAAAACGTTACGTTCGCATGCATGGCGAGAATACTTTTTCGGCTGGCGGTGCATTTCACGATGCAAAAAATATGATCCTCCAACATGGAATTGTTCCCGAATCGGTTTACGACGGATTAAAATATGGCGAAACCAAACATGTTCATGGCGAACTGGACAATATTCTGAAACAACAGGTTGATGCGGTGGTTGAAAACAAAAACAAAAAGCTGAGCACCGTGTGGAATCAACCGGTTGAAGCAACTTTAGATACTTATTTGGGCGAAATCCCCAAAGAATTTGAATACCAGGGGAAAAAATACACACCTCAGAGTTTTGCCACCGATTTTGTTGGCCTCAATATGGATGATTATGTGGAAATTTCTTCCTATACACATCATCCTTTTTATTCAAAGTTTATCATTGAAGTGCCCGATAACTGGTCTTGGGACGAAGTTTACAATGTTCCGGTTGACGAAATGGAACAAATCATTGACAATTCTCTGAAAAATGGTTTTACAGTTGCCTGGGCTGCCGATGTGAGCGAAAAAGGATTTGTAACCAGCAACAAAGGCGTTGCAGTGCTGCCAACTGCTATTTCGGAAGAGATGTCGGATGCTGAAATTGCGAAATGGGAAGCGCTTCCTGAAAGGGAAAAGGAGAAAGAATTGTACAAACTCGAAAAACCAGTGGCAGAAATTGCTGTTACCCAGGAAATGCGCCAATCCGCTTTTGATAATTACGAAACTACCGACGACCACGGAATGCACATTGTGGGCACAGCCAAAAACCAGGATGGAAAGGTGTTTTATAAAGTTAAAAACTCATGGGGTGACTATAACGAATACGATGGATACTTTTATGTATCGAAACCATATGTAAGATTGAAAACCATGTCACTGATGGTCAATAAAAATGCCATTCCGAAAGAAATAAGAACAAAGCTGAAACTATAAATAGCAGCCCTTCAGAGTAGTCTGAAGGGTTTTTTTATCTTTGATCTTAACAAAAACTGAATCATGTTCCGTCAATTTTTTCTTGTTCTCACCATATTTTTCCCGTTTGCTCTTTTTGCCCAATCATCGGGTGAAGATTATACCTGGTGGAACGAATTGCATGGCTGGGAAGAAGGAGACCCTGGCTGGCGGAACTATATTATCATGTCTCCCGGATATCTTGGCCCCAATGCACTTCCGGTGCCCGATGTGAAAAAAGGAATTGTTGCTGAAAGTACAGAACTTGAATTCACTGCCTCAGCCCATTTTATGAAAGGCGATCCAACTCAGGATATTTCGGGACGGTTGTTTGTACCATTTGCAAAAGGCCGGATAGCTTTGGAATTGTATGGTGTTATACTGGAACATTTTGCTTTTTCAGAAGAAATCAGGAACGAACGTTTTGCGCGTATTGAGGATGGAAAAGGCTACGCAAACGGCGATTTCTATTTCAGTACTTTGATTCAGCTCTGGAAAGACCGCAAATTACCGGATGCGATGCTCCGGATGGCCTGTAAAACAGCGTCGGGGAACCAACTTGCAGGGGCGAGACACACTGATACGCCGGGGTATTTTTTTGATGTCAGTTTTTCAAAAAGCATCCTGTTAAACGAAAAGAGCAATCTGCGTCCGTTTGCTTCAGGGGGATTTTACAGTTGGCAAACACTTGACGAATTGAATCTTCAAAATGATGCATACATGTATGCACTCGGAACCGATCTGGCAGTTGATACCTGGAATTTCTCAGCTTCCTGTTCAGGATATTCGGGCTACAAAGAGCAGCGCGACAAACCCTTTCAAATGAATTTCGAGCTAAAGAAAAATTTTAATGGCAAAGCTTTCCGGTTTCAATACCTGCACGGAATCCGAGACTGGGAATACAAAACCTTTAAATTTTCGTTTATCTGGTACCTGAAACCTGTAAATTAACCTGCTGTTTTGCTCCCGATTTCATTAACTTTGCACACTGAATTCCGGAAAATTTCCGGATAAAACCATTACAAAATGAAGAAATTATCGCTTGTAATCTGTGTTTACAACGAAGAACCCAACATCCTTCCATTGGCTGAACAGATAAAAACGGCACTTGCCGATATCGATTTTGAAGCAATTTATGTTGACGATGGTTCAACCGACAATACCCGTGCAGAAATTCTGAAAATTAACGATCCGCGGTTTTTGTTAGTCGAATTGAAAAGAAATTACGGACAAAGTTCGGCATTGCAGGCAGGTATTGATCAGGCAGAAGGCGAGTTTGTGGCACTCATCGACGGCGATTTGCAAAACGATCCGCTGGATATTCCGAAGATGCTGAAAATGATAGAAGACGAAGAGTGGGACATGGTGGCGGGTGTTCGTGCTAACCGGAAAGACGGCATGTTTTTACGCAAAGTTCCATCGAAAATTGCCAATTACATGATCCGCAAGTCAACCGGGATGAAAATGAAAGACCTTGGTTGCACCCTTAAAATCTTTACCAAAGAAACCATCAAAAACATACATATTTACGGTGAGCTACACCGGTACATTCCGGCGCTGGTTGCCCTCGAAGGTGCCACCCGGCTCACCCAGGTTGATGTGAACCACCGTCCGCGCGAATTCGGAAGCTCGAAATACAACCTTGGCCGTACTACCCGTGTGATGAGCGACCTGATACTGATGGTTTTTTTTAAAAAATACCTGCAACGCCCGATGCATTTTTTTGGTTCAATTGGCATTGTCACCCTTTTTCTGGGTGTTCTGATTAACCTGTATTTCCTGGTGGAAAAAATTCTGGGTCACAATATTTGGGGAAAGCCATTGCTGTTACTCGGCATTCTGCTTGTTATGGGTGGAATTCAGTTTATTACCATCGGCATTATTGCAGAGTTGCAAATGCGAACCTATTTTGAATCGCAAAACAAAAAACCTTACCGTGTAAAAAGGGTGGTGGATACAAAAAGTAAACAGGTGATTTTAAGCAGGTAAAAATCCGATTTACCTGATTAATTTAACCCGTTATAAAAAACATCAGAATCGACCGGTTATGAAAACAAATTTCCTACTAACTATTGGGTTGTTGCTGTTGATTGGCAACGCTACTATTGCACAGGACAGAATTATCCACGGACGTGTATTTACTTTCGACAGCATTCCGCTTGTAAAAGCCAATATTGAAGTTAAAAGCACCAAACAGGTTGTTTATTCTGATACTTTGGGAAATTTTTCGGTTGGTTGTGCATTGGAAGACCAACTGAAAGTTTCGGCCAAAGGATTTTCAACGGTAAAATTCAAAACCGATGAAAAGGTAAAAGTTGCCATCATCAATCTGAAACTGAAACCCGGTGATAAAAACCGCGAAATTGCTATTGGTTATGGTTATGTGCGCGATGCCGATAAGCTGAATGCAGTGGCAACACTAAATAACAAAGACCTCGATTTTTCACAATATTCCAATATGTATGAACTGATCAGAGGGCGTTTTGCGGGGGTGCAGATTGTAAATGGCGAAGTTATCATCAGGGGTACCAACTCCATCAACAGCAGTTCTGCTGCTCTGATTGTTCTTGACGGTGTACCGGTTGACAACAGCGTATTGAATTCGCTTCCGCCTATTCAGGTTAAAAGTGTGAATGTTCTGAAAGACGGAAGCGCTGCCATTTATGGTTCAAGAGGTGCTAATGGAGTAGTAATTATCGAAACCAAAAAAGGCAACGATAATTGATCTGATCCGGAATTACCAGATCCACCATTCGGCTTTTACTCCAAAATAATATCCCCAGTTCTTGGGGCCGGTATAACTCAGATAAGGCGAATACAGGCTGTTTTTTGCCGCTTCGTTATAGTGGGCCAGTGAAACCACAAATCTTAGCTGAGGGCGCGCCCACGATGATTTTTCGCCAGTGGGTACTAAAACAGGTGCCAAACTAAGTTTTGTCATTGCATAGGGTTCTTCTGTCCCGTCTTTGCGGTTTGAATAATGCAATTCGCTGATAAACTGAAATTTGTCGTTAATAATATAGGTGTCTCTGAAACCGATAGTCACATCACGTTTCCGGTTGTAAACTTCCTGCCCCAGATAAGTCAGTGCTTTGTTATCAGAATCAGCAGCCCCTTTACTTATCGTGAAAATCAAATAACCATTCAGGTTGTTTTTATCCGAAAGGTTGACAAAAATCTCATCAACCAAGGACAAAGAATAGGCTCCCTTGAAATTGAGTTCGTCGAGGTTGGGCGCGCCAAACGTGTAAAAGGTTTTCGACATCCCACCATCCCCGCCATTTGCTAGACGCATTCCGTAACGAATTGCCAGTTTGTTGTATTGTTTCGAATCTTTGGAGCCAATATCGGTTGAAATCCTTGCGCCCAAAACCAGCCCATAATCAGTCGGGTAATTGAGAATAACGCTGTCGTTTTCATAAGGCGTTGGCTGAAGGTCTCCTTCATTTCCGGCCATTCTATGAAATTCACCTAAAAACGTGATCATTTGATTGTCTGCGATTCTCAGGTCATGTTCAAGATTAAAAACCACTTTCTGACGCAATGCCAGGCTGGGTGTACCGGTTGCAATATTCAGGTAAAAGTAGGGTGGAAGAGTGGAAGTAGTGTCGGTTGAAGCCACAAAAATGGTACTAAACCGGGTGTTTTTAAATTCAATGCCAAAACCTTGCCCCGAATGATCATTGAAATAAAAATGGTCGGCAATATGCACATCAGGACCGCGATAAAGTCTTGAACCAACCCAGACATTGATGCCAGAATTATTAATATTTCGTGCTTCAGCAAAAATTTCGGGAATGGCCAGTGTTAATCCTCCCAAACTCGAAGTGGTGGAATTGCCGAAAAGTGAAAGGCTGCGATTGTAAACCGAGAAACGCATCTGCACATCAATTTGTGTGGCGTCATCATCATTAAATGGATTAAAATGCAGTGCTGGTGCCAGTTCCAGATAGTCCTGTTCTTCCATCCTGCCGCCAATGCTTCCCATATTATTCAGGTTTAAACGGCGGCCTATTGAACCACCGTTAACAAACGACCAATCGACACCAACCCTGCCATAAGAACCCAGTGACAGGTTTTTATTTGCCACATAAGTGTAGGCAATTTGTGCTGGCAGGCCCAATGGTCCCATCAGAAATATGATTAGCGCAGATTTTAATAAATTCCTTTTCATGATTTGGTTTGCAGTTATGTTATGAAAATAACTTAATTAATTGCTGTTTTTCAGAATCTTACACGATTTTATCTTAATGAATTTGGTTTTTTATA
>CAZXVT010000155.1:0-11108 GCA_964644015.1 uncultured Maribellus sp. | reverse complement strand
ACCAAAAGGTCTCGAAGAAAATCGGGGCCTTTTTTATTAGAAAAAAATGAATACAACAATTATTGGTTTGGGATTAATCGGGGGTTCACTGGCAAAAGATTTACGCAAAAGTCATTTTGCCACCCACATCACAGGTGTTGAAAACAATCCGGCACATGCAAAACAGGCGCTCGAACTGGGTTTGGTCGATAAAATTGAACCTCTTGAAAAAGCAGTTAAAAACACCGACCTGGTGATTATTGCCATCCCGGTTGATAAAGAAGTGGAATTATTGCCTCGTTTGCTCGACCTGATCAGCCACAATACAACGGTTACCGACATGGGTTCTACCAAAAGAGTGATTACTGAAACGGTGAAAAACCACGAAAAAAGAAAGAATTTTGTGGCCGCACACCCCATGTCGGGTACCGAAAACTCAGGTCCGACTGCGGCACTCGAAGACCTATTCAGAGACCGGATCACCATTCTTTGTGACCAGGAAGATTCAGGCCCGCAGCATCTTGCATTAGTCGAAAAAATGTTCCAGACACTGGGAATGGATATTGCCTACATGACTTCCGACGAACAGGATCACAGCACTGCTTTTATTTCGCATCTGCCACATGCTGCAGCGTATGCACTTGCCAACGCTGTTCAGGACAAAGCCGACAGAAATATCATTTTCGACCTTGCTGGTGGTGGATTTCGTTCAACCGTGAGGCTGGCAAAAAGCTCGGGAACCATGTGGCATCCCATTTTTCAGCAAAACAGAAATTATGTGGTTGAATCACTGGATGTTTACATCAAACACCTGCAGGAATTCCGCGATTGTATGTTTAACAAGAAAGATGAACGTTTGATGGATTTGATTGTTAATGCCAACAAAATAAGGACAATACTGGATGGAGAAAGCCCGAATCTTGTAAAAAACGAAAAGAAAATTGTAAAACTTTATACGAAATAAACATGACTTTGAAACTTGAAATCAACCCGGTAAAAGCCTGGTTGCCAAAAATCGACAATCCCCTGCTGATTGCAGGCCCCTGCAGTCTCGAAACAGAAAAACAGGCCCTCGACACAGCCCGTCTGCTGGCAAAAGACAAACGGGTTTTTGTTTACCGTGGTGGTGTGTGGAAACCTCGTACCCGCCCGGGAATGTTTGAAGGAGTGGGATCGATTGGGCTGAAATGGCTGCAACTGGTGAAACAGGAAACCGGCTTGCCGGTGGGTACCGAAGTTGCCAATGCCCAGCACACCGAAGAAGCACTGAAAGCGGGATTGGACGTTTTATGGATCGGGGCCCGCTCGACCGCCAGCCCATTTGTAGTGCAGGAAATTGCCGATGTTGTTAAAGGTACCGACGCAGTGGTGATGGTGAAAAATCCGGTAAATCCTGATGTTCAGCTTTGGATGGGCGCCATCGAAAGGGTTTACCAGGCAGGAATCCATAATATTGTTGCCATCCATCGCGGTTTTACGCCATTCAGCGAAACCAAATACCGGAACTACCCGAACTGGAAAACCGTGATTGAACTGAAAAGGTTGATGCCGAATCTGCCAATTATCTGCGATCCCAGCCATATTGCCGGGAAAAGAGAATTTCTGTTTGAAATTTCACAGAAAGCTTTTGATATGGGAATGGATGGTTTGATGATTGAATCGCATATCGATCCATCGTGTGCTTTGAGCGACGCAGCCCAGCAGCTAACTCCGGCAGATCTGGCCAAATTGCTCGACAAACTGGTGATAAGATACGAAACTGCCAACAATCCGGCTTTTGAAAACCAACTGGATGTTTTGCGTAACCGGATTGATGCAATTGACACCGAATTGCTCGAAATTCTCTCCACCCGTGTTGACACGGTTAAAAAGATCGGTCAATATAAAAAAGAAAACAATGTGACTGCCCTGCAGATCAACCGTTGGGCTCAACTGATGGAAGACCGTGTAAACATTGGTAAGAAGCTCGATTTAAACGAAACTTTTGTTAAAACCATTTTCCAGTTAATTCATGAAGATTCGGTTCGTATGCAAACCGAAATTATGGATGAGGAATAGAAAAAATTAAGCCACAGATTCACCTATTTGTTGTGTATCTGTGGTTTTCATTTTTGGATCGATTCTGATTTTAATTCCTTTAAAACCCTTTTTATCACTTTTTTTGTGGCCGATTCGATGGCTGTATAAGTTTCTTCGGTTTTCGAAGTTAAAATTAAAAAAAGTGCTATTTGTTTTCCGCCTATTTCATCATAAAACTGATTCTTATTCAACCTGTAAGCCTCGCGCATCCTCCGTTTCAGCAGATTCCGCATGACAGCTCTTTTAAATGATTTTTTTGATACGGCAAAAGCAACCTGAACAGGAAAACCGGTATTCAACGATGTTTCAATAAAAACAGCTTTCAGCGGATGTACAAACAGCGATTTCCCTTCAGCAAAAAGCTTTTCGATTACCTTTTTACTGCAAAGCCGTTCGTTTTTATGAAACGTAAACCGGATTTTCTGATTGCTATTTTCCTCTTTATGATCGTTCATTATGAACTAAAAAAGGCTTCCCGACAAAAAGAAGGAAAGCCTTTCATGATTGTTGTATTATTTGTTAAAGTTTATTGTTCTTTTTAATAAACTGTTCGAGTGCCATTGTCATTGATGGAGCTTCGGCAGTGGGTGCCTCAATATCAAGTCTCAAACCGGCTTCGCGCACAGCTTTTGCAGTGGTTGGGCCGAAACATCCGATTACTTTATCGTTCTGCTGAAAATCGGGGTAATTCTGAAAAAGCGACTTAATTCCCTGTGGACTGAAAAATATCATAACATCGTAATTCAGTTCTGGCATGTCGGAAAGATCGGCGCTGACAGTACGGTACAAAATTGCTTTTGTATATTTATATCCTTCGGCATCAAGTAATTCCGGAATTTCAGGTTTGTGGATATCCGACAGCGGTAATAAAAAGTTTTCCTCTTTGTGTTTTTTCATTACACTGACCATGTCTGACAACCGGCCATCTCCGTAAAAGATTTTCCGTTTCCGGTAAACGATATATTTCTGCAGATAAAAAGCAGTAGCTTCCGAAATACAGAAATATTTCATTGTATCCGGAATTGTCAGTCGCATTTCCTGGCTAATCCTGAAATAATGATCAATGGCTGTTTTGCTTGTAAATATTACACCCGTGAAATTCAGGATGTTAATCCGTGTGTTGCGGAATTCTTTTGCCGAAACCCCTTCCACCTTAATAAACGGCCTGAAATCAATTTTCAGCCCGTATTTCTCGGCCAACTCCGCGTATGGCGACTTGGCCGTACTGAGATCTGGCTGCGAAATTATAATGTTCTTGATTTTCAAAGTATTCTTTCTTTTAATTGATACTTACTCCACCTCAACCTTTTGCTATTTTATATATTAAAAGCAAGGGTAAAAATTCAAGGGTACAAAGGTATAAAAAGAGATAAAATATGGAAACCTGTTTTTTTATTAAAATTGATACCGCCCTTTTTAATAATAAACCATAAAAAAACAAGATCGTGAAAGCCCCTGCAACTATTGCCACCACTGTGTTTCCAAAAGGTCCAAAGGCGATGACTCCTACTATAGGAAAAAGGATAATTCCGGCCGCCCGGTAGGTATTATCCATGTTAAACATCAATTCGCCGGTGTCGGAAGCGCCGATAAAAATCGTACCCAAAATCTTATAAAGCAGTTTCTTACCCAGAAAAAAAACAAGAATCAATGCTGTTGTCTGCAAAAATCCTATCACCTGAAAATGACCTTCTGCAGAAGAAAAATTCATTAAAACCTGGTAAGCAAAAATGGAAACAACAACATAGAAGATTACTTCGAGCCTGAAAGCACCGTGCAGAAATGAATAATTTTTCTCGCGGTACATGCGCACCGAAGCGGTATAATTAAACACTGACTGGAATAGAAAACTGATGTAACGGGTATATCCGGTGCGCACACTCACAATTAATGTAAAAAGCAAAAAAAAGATGATCGTCAACACATCGTTTCCCGTTTGGTTGACATGGCGATGCCTGATTTCGAGTCCCTTCCATAAAATATGCTCATAATAAGCCGAATCGGCAGGAAATTCTGCGTGCCCTAAAAACAGCTTTTCCGCGGGTTTAATTTCGAAAAACCGGAAGGTACTGTCGGAAGGTGTTCTGAGTATTGAATCCAGCTCTGCCGAAACCGAATCAGTTATCAGGACCTGCTGATCGAAAATGTCCGATGAAAGCGAATCGAAAGCAACCGGCTGCAGATTCCCGGGTTGCGTTTGCTGTTCGTATATCAGATTTTCGCTCATCTTCGTTTTTCAGGCTGCAAAGATAGGAATTCAAGTCCGAAAGTTGCTTTGCAGTTTGTAAATTTACCCCATGCATAAAACTGAAAATTTAAATCAGCCGGTTTTGTATCTGGCGCCGTTGCAGGGGTTTACCGATTTTGTTTACCGAAAGGTTTATTCAGAAGTATTTCAACAGGTTGATACCTTTTTTATTCCCTACATTTCGGTAAAAAACCACGAGGTTATCAAAAAATACAGAAAGGAGATTTTGCCTGAAAACAATCGTCAAAACCGTGTTATTCCGCAAGTTCTCGCAGCCGACCCTGAAGAAATGACTTTTCTGGCTAAGTATCTTTCCGATTTTGGCTACACTGAAATCAACCTGAACCTGGGCTGCCCCTACCCGATGGTCACCAACCGCGGCATGGGTGCCGGATTGCTGCCTCATCCTGAAAAAATTGAAGAAATTCTTGCCGCATTTTTCAGAAAATCGACTTTGAAACTTTCGGTAAAAATGCGTGCCGGGCTGATTACTCCTGTTGAAATTGAAAAAATAATTCCGGTGCTGAACCAGTTTCCCCTCACAGAGGTGATTATGCATCCTCGCATTGCAAAGCAACTTTACGAAGGCGAAATTATCGATTCAGCATTTCAATTTGCTGATGCAAACTTACAACACAGGCTGGTTTACAATGGCGATGTCAATACGCTGGAAATCCTTGTCAACAGGATGCTGAAATTCCCCCAAATCAGCCATTTTATGCTGGGAAGAGGAATACTGATGAACCCATTACTTCCGGCTGAAATCAAAGGAGTAGTTTTGAATGAGGCAGAGAAAAAAGAAACACTCATTCTGTTTCACAAAAAGATGCTGGATGAATATCTTGCCGTAATGGACAACCCGGGCAATGCGCTGAATAAAATGAAACAGTTCTGGATTTACTTTTGCCATAATTTTGATGAACCCAAAAAATGCCTGAAAATAATAGAAAAATCAGGAAACCTTACAAAATATCATGTTGCTGTTACTACGATTTTCAGAGACCATCTCAGTTAGTTGAGCAGTTTTCCCTTTCATACTTTTCCATCAGATTCATCAGCAGGTAAAGTTCTTTTACTTCCTCGTCGGTTCTGGGGCCGCCACAAATTTCAAGAAATCTTTTCAAAGCTTCCTGGTAATCTTCTTCTGTAATAATTTCGTAAATCATATTCTAATGTGCATCAAGCCAGTTTGCAGCGGCATTCATTTCCACTGTCAGTTTTACCCCAATATCCACCGCATTTTCCATTTCATATTTCACAATTGTCTTTACCTGATCAAGTTCGGTTTTCAGCACATCAAAATTTAACTCGTCGTGTACCTGCAGCACCATTTTCGATTTCAGTTTCAACGCTTCAAACTGTTTGTGAATATTGATCATCGCAATTTTGATGATATCGGCAGCCGAACCCTGTATGGGCGCGTTGATGGCGTTTCTTTCCGCCATTCCACGAACCACGGCATTAACCGAATTAATATCTGATAAATAACGCCGCCGGCCTTTAATTGTTTGCACAAAACCCTGATTTCTTGCCAGTTTTATCTGGTTATCCATAAATTCTTTGATCCTCGGGAAATTTTCGAAATAACCATCGATCAGTTGCTTTGCTTCGGTTCGCGGAATATTCAGCCGCTGCGATAAACCGAATGCCGAAATTCCGTAAATAATCCCGAAGTTGGCTGTCTTTGCCTTGCGTCGCATATCGCTGTCAACCTCGTTTTCAGCAACTTTGTAAATTTTAGCAGCCGTGATGGCGTGAATGTCTTTTCCTTCGTTAAAAGCTTTTTGCATTTCCTCGTCGCCACTGAGCGCTGCCATGATGCGCAACTCAATCTGCGAGTAGTCGGCCGAAAGAAAAGTATGTTCGTTGTCGGTCGGAATAAATGCTTTGCGGATTTGCCGCCCGTTTTCGGTCCGGATGGGAATGTTCTGCAAATTCGGGTTCACCGAACTCAGCCTTCCGGTGGCCGCAATAGCCTGGTTGTACGAAGTATGAATTTTACCTGTTTTTTTGTCCACCAGCAACGGCAACGCTTCCACGTAGGTCGAAAGCAGTTTCCTCAGTTCCCTGAAATCGAGAATTTTCTGAATAATCGGGTGTTTGTGCACTAATTGCGACAACACATCCTCAGCGGTGGAATACTGTTTGGTTTTTGTTTTTTTGGCATCGGGGTCAATTTTAATTTTTTCAAAAAGAATAATCCCCAACTGCTGTGGCGACGAAACATTAAAATGCTCCCCGGCCAGTGCAATAATCTCCTCTTCCAATTGTATGATTTGCGCCAGCAGAACTTTTGAGTAATCTCTTAATTCATCAGAATTGATGCGAACGCCGGCATTTTCCATATGTACAAGCACCGGAACCAGCGGCATTTCGAGGGTTTCAAAAAGCTCGCGAACCATGTATTTGTCGAGGTCCGGGTCGATTTTAAGTTTTAACTGCAAAGTCAGGTCGGCATCTTCGCAGGCATAATCGCGCAGTTTTTCCTTGGTAACCGAACGCATGGTGGGTTGGGTTTTTCCCTTTTTGCCAATCAACTCTTCAGTCGGAATCTTTATATAATTCAGGTAGGTTTCGCACAGCAGGTCGAGGTTGTGTTTCATGTCGGGCTGAAGCAGGTAGTGCGCCAGCATCGTGTCATACAACCTGCCTTTAACTTCGATACCGTAATTACTGAGCATCAGCATGTCGTACTTGATATTTTGTCCGATTTTGGTGATTCTTTCGTCGGCAAAAATCTCGCGGAATTCATCCAGCACTTTCTGCGCTTCGGCCTGGTCATCGGGAATGAGCACACAATAAGCTTCGTGTGGCCGGAATGCAAACGAAAGGCAGACAATTTCTGCCGATTGTGTTTCCAGTCCGGTGGTTTCGGAATCGAAACAAAATTCGTCCTGCACCGAAAGTTCGGCACGCAGACTGGCCCGCTGCAGGGCAGTTTCAACCAAATAATACTGGTGCGGAACGGTTTCAAAAGAGTCGCGTTTTGTTGCAGCCGGAGCGGTTTCCACGGTTCCCATGTCGAACAATGTTCCCTGGAAAGGGTTTCCTGCGGGAGGTGCAGCAATTGTTGCACCCGCTTCCGGTTCTCTTAATTTTAAACGCTGGATGAGGCTTTTGAATTCGAGTTCTTCGAAAAGCGCAATTAATGCTTCCTTGTTTACCGGGTCGCAGGTCAGGTTTTTTGTATTGAATTCGATGGGAACATCCAGAATAATGGTAGCCAGTTCGCGCGAAAGCCGCACCTGTTGTTCAAACTGAATTAAATTCTCCTGCAGTTTGCCTTTTAACTGGCCGATGTTCTGGTAAACGCCGTCGATGCTGCCATAATCAGCAATCAGTTTTTCGGCGGTTTTTGGGCCAACGCCCGGGCAGCCGGGAATGTTGTCGGCTGAGTCGCCCATCAATCCTAAAATATCAATAATCTGCTCCGTATTTTTTATGCCGAAATTTTCCTGAATCTGCGGAATTCCCCACACTTCGGCATCGTCGCCGCTTTTGCCGGGTTTAAACATGAAAATATTTTCGGTAACTAACTGTGCATAATCTTTGTCGGGTGTCATCATGTAAGTAACAAAACCTTGTCGTTCGGCTTCTTTGGCCAAAGTCCCGATTACATCGTCGGCCTCAAAACCCGCCTTTTCGATGATAGGAATATTAAAAGCCTCGATAATACGCCGGATGTAGGGAACCGATTTCCGCAGGTCTTCGGGCATTTCCTCGCGGTTGGCCTTATATTCCGGGAAACGTTCATGACGAAAAGTGGGCCCCGACGGGTCAAAAACCACGCCGATATAGTCGGGCTTTTCCTTTTCCAACACCTGCACAATGGTGTTGGTAACTCCGAGCATGGCCGAAGTGTTTACGCCTTTTGAGTTAAAGCGCGGGTTGCGGATAAAGGCAAAATAGCTGCGGTAAATCAACGCGTAGGCATCAAGGAGAAATAGTTTCGGTTTGTTATCAGGCATAATATAAACCCTCTTCTGATTCCCCAAAAAGGGGAAAGTTTTTAATTAGTTTATCAATTTATTTACTATTTAACCCCCGAACCTTCGGGGTACAATTTACCATTGAAGAACAGTTCAATCATGAATCGCTAATCTTTTTTATCTTTTTCTCCTCCCTGCGGGGAGGCCGGGAGGGGCTTTTCAATTATCAGCAGCAAACCATTCGGCAAACGACGTTTCGGTTTCGTACAGCCTGATGCTGTATAATGTAACACCCGAAGGTAAAAGAGGTTGAAGAATGGAGGCAATATAAACCACCAGGTTTTCGGAGGTGGGCTGAAACCCGACCACAATCACGCGGCTGGTCACTTTCCGCAACAACTCTTTCTGCTCTTCGGGAACCAATTGATTCACCATCAAAGCGTGGTCGAAAACATTCACAACGTTGGTTTTCACCAGGTTTTTCAGTTCGCCGAAATCGATTACCATTCCGTCTTTCGGGTGACCGGGTTCGTTGCGGGGCTCGCCTGTAACTGTAACCTCAAGGTAATAAGAATGCCCGTGAATATTGCGGCACAGCCCGTCGTACTCAAACAGCGTGTGCGCCATTTCGAAATGAAACCGTTTTGTGATCCTGATTTTTGGCATGATTGCACAGTAATAATATGCCTGCGAAAGTACTGTTTTTCGGGCTGAAGCAAATGATAAACTGTGTTTTTTCAACCCGGTTCTGACTTTCTTATTTTGTTATTTCTTATTCTGTTATTCTGCTGTTAAATCAGAAATATCGAATAAGAAATAAGGAATGAGGAAATAACGGCTGACACAGATTTACTGACTTTGAATCAAATCTTCAAAACACAAAGGATTCCTGTTACTTCCTTTCAGAAAAAATCCCAGGATACCATTTTTCAATTTTCTGTTTGTAGTCAGCCGGAAGTTTGCTGAGCGGAACCGGTTTATCCTGTGGCCGCACCTGTTTCTGGTTGATTTCGCCCATCAGGCTCCAGTTGCGTGTGCTGCCCGAAACAGGTTCAACGGCCTTTTTGGTGTAGTCGGTAAAATCAATCACTTCCACCGGTGTATTCTTTTCAATATTCTGTAACAGCGCCAGCCTGAAATCCTTGTTCATGTACCAGCGGATTTCCTTGTCGATATCAGAGCCGCCAATACCCGAACCGCGCGCCACAAAAACATAGTTGAAACTGTTGGTTTTGTAATGTTCACGCCAGATTAGTCCGAATTCGCCCTGCGTGATAAAACGCGTATCGGGCCAGCGTTTCCTGATTTCCTGCAGCCAGGTGGTCAGGCTTTTTACATCAGTGGGGAGCGAAACTTCCCAGGTATTGGTCACCCACGCAAAACCGTTCAGCCTGAATCCCTCGTCGAAATGCACTGCTGTTGCATGCAGCATCTCTTTTATACCGGTGTCGTGACCATATTTATCCAGCGTTTCGATGGGGCCGACACCCATCCGGCTGTTAAAACCCTCTTTAAAGCCTTCGCGCCGTGCCGAAAGAAAATCCATGGTCCAGCCGTCGAGGTTCACGCAATCAATAAAATCAGCCTTGCCCTGTGCCGGTTTGCAGAAATGCTCCTTCGACGGGTAAAACGGGTACGAAACAGCGCCCTCGCCATCCTGGTTGTCGATGGCATACTGGCTCCAGATGTTTCCCTGGCAAACATGAATGTTTTCGTTTTTCACGAGGTATTCCTGGTTTGGAGCCGAAAGAAAGCCCGCCACCACACTCTTCGGACGAAAACCGTTTCCGACAATTTCTGACACCCGTGCCAGTCCGTCGTGCAAATCGAGGTTGACCTGTTCGGTTGAATTGTACGCATTTGCAAAATAAGCGCCGGGAATAAAGGTGACATCGTCACCAAACTGGATGTGGTAGTCCACCACCAGATTTCTGATTTGCCGGTAGCTGGCCGTCGTGTCGTGTAGCGCCAGCCAACTCAGCGCCCAGGTAATTTTTGCTCCCGGAAAACCGGTTTCAATCGCTTCCCTGTAAGCTTTTACGCGTTCGGGGGTATGCAGTCCGCGCTCATCATGCCCCACGTTTTTGTCGCGCGCCACCTCAATCTGGTTCACCCGAATAATGGCGTTAAACGTCAGAAACCGTTGTCCCATCAGCTTGTCAGCCGTGTTCTGACTTTGGGCAAACAACGAAACAAACAGAAAACAACAAACAGGAAATAATCTGAAAAGATTCATGATTCAGCCGGTATTAAGTTTTTAAACAGCCTCTAAAATAGAGATTAAATCGGATGAATGTAAATTTTTGATAACGATTGTCCCATGGTTTTGCTGATTAAATTGCCCTTGCAGGGCGTTATTTGTATTGTTTGCCTTTTAACCCAAGGCGCCTGCCTACCGGTAGGAAGGTTGCCGTTGGGCTGAATTAATTTGGGCTTTCAGCCCGTTTTTCCTGTTAAATAATAAATCCTCTGCAAAGTGTGAGCCATGAATGAATGATTTTACCTGAGGAACTACGCACTGAAAGGGCAGGTATTCAAAATGATTAACGATTGCCAATTTTTAATCTAAAATATCGAATAAGCCCGTCTGACCGGACGGGCAGGAAATAAGGAATCAGAAATAAACAGACGGGCAACGCCCCGGAGGGGCAACTCATTTCAGCCCGGTGGCAACGCCCCGGGTTAACGACGAAGCCCCGCCCCTGCGCCCTGAAAGGGCAGCTTAATCCATATTCATTCTATGAAAATATTTACGCTAACAACCTGTATTTTATGTTGCTAAACGATTGTTGGAAAAACATTTTTTTATATCTTTCGTTCACTTTTTAATAACCCTGTAAACTGTGCAGCATTGAAAAGAAAGACCCACAGAG
>CAZXVT010000154.1:0-11137 GCA_964644015.1 uncultured Maribellus sp. | reverse complement strand
AAAAAAAATTTAAGCTGGAAACAAAAAGCCAGCAGCAAGAAAATGAAACACATCAACCATCTTTCCACCAAATCGTATTTTATCGACCGCACTGGTAAACTCTCGGCGTCGTTTATGTTTTACCAAATGCAGGACATTGCCTGGGAACACGCCAATATTCTGGGTTTCGGGTACGACAAACTGCAGAAAGAGCAGCAATTCTGGGTGCTTTCGAGGTTACTTGTGAAAATTAACCGTCGCCCGGTGTGGGGAGAAAATTTCAATCTTGAAACCTGGTCACGCGGAACCGACGGTTTTTATGGTTACCGCGATTTCAATTTTATTGACAAAACCGGAAACATTATTGCACAGGCAACCAGCAGTTGGCTGGTACTCGATGCAGCCACCAAACGAATCGTAAGGCTTTCTGAATTTACCGATTTCCCGAAATACGAAGAGAGTGTTTTTGGCGAAAATGCGGGCAAAGTGAAAGCGCCGCAATCGGAAACGGAACTTCAGTTTACCCCGGTTCTTTTTAACGAAATCGATATTAACCAGCACTTTAACACCGGACGTTATATTGAAAGGATAATCGACAGTTATGATTTTGATTTTCATGAGCAACACGAACTGGCCGAATATGAAATCAACTTTCTGAAAGAAGGTTTACCTGTTGACAAACTGGCCGTAAAAAAACAAAAGTTTGACACATTGAACCATTTTTGTTGCGTTATACGTGAAAGTGATGGTGCGGAACTGGTGCGTGCCCGGCTTGTTTGGCGAAAAACTGAATAAAAACAAAAACAATAAATCAATAAAATGAAACGCAGAAACTTTATCAGAAATAACTCACTTTTAATTGGAGGACTGATGGTTGCGCCTTCAGTCTCCATCGGAAAAGACATGTTCAATGGAGCCCAATTTGTTTCGAATCGGCCCGAAATAGCAAAGCGAACTTTTACCAGTGAAGCAGTTGAAAAACTGATTACTGAAGTAAAAGCCACCATTGCCGACAAAGAAGTTGCGTGGATGTTCGAGAACTGCTATCCGAACACACTCGACACAACTGTTGATTACGAGTTGATTGACGGAAAACCTGATACATTTATCATCACCGGCGACATTGATGCGATGTGGCTTCGCGATTCCACAGCACAGGTTTGGCCTTATATGCCGCTCATTGCTACCGACAAAAAGCTGAAAGACCTGGTTCACGGGCTGGTGAACCGCCAGGTAAAATGTGTGCTCACCGACCCGTATGCCAACGCTTTTTACAAAGACCTGAAAAAAGAATCGGAATGGGGCAGCGACATTCCAAAACCTCAACCCGGCGTACACGAACGCAAATGGGAAATCGATTCGCTTTGTTACGTTGTCCGCCTCTCGAACCGATACTACGAACTCACCGGCGATACTTCGGTTTTTGATGCCAGCTGGGACAAAGCGATGCGCCTTATTGTGGAAACTTTCCGAACCGAACAACGCAAAGATGGCACAAGCCCTTACCGTTTTATCCGCACCACCAATGCCATGATTGACGCTCCGGTGTTTTCAGGAACCGGAAGGCCGATAAAATATACCGGTTTGATTTGCTCTGCATTCCGTCCATCGGACGATGCAACGCTTTTCCCCTACCTAATCCCATCCAACATTTTCGCTGCCATTTCGCTGAAACAGCTTTCAGAAATTTACGCTTCGGTTTTAAAAGACAACTCGTTTGCAAAAATTTGTGCCGATTTTTCTAAAGAAATTTTTAATGCTGTGCAGAAATTCGCAGTTGCTGATCACCTTGATTTTGGTGAAATGTATGCCTACGAAGTGGATGGATTTGGCAACCGCGTTTATATGGACGATGCGAATGTTCCATCGCTGATGTCGCTGGCCTATTTGGGCGCACACAAATCCGGCGACAAATTGTACAGCAACACCCGCAAATTCTTATTGAGCGATAGCAATCCGTATTACCTGCGTGGCAAAGCTGCCGAAGGACAAGCCAGTCCGCACTCGGGCAAAGAACGCATCTGGCCGATGGGAATTATTCTGCGTGCAATGACATCGGAAGATGACAAAGAAATCATTCATTGTTTGCAAATGCTGAAAACCACCCACAACGGAACCGGTTTTATGCACGAATCTTTTCACAAAGACGACCCGGCCGATTTTACCCGCAAATGGTTTGCCTGGGCTAATACGCTTTTTGGTGAACTGATTATCAAAATATATCACGAAAGGTCAGGAATTCTGAAGAAAACGTTCTGATATGAATTTCATTGGTTTTCAAAAACAGAAAAAGCCTGTAACAATTATCTATTGCAGGCTTTTTCTGTTTAAAACAAATTGAAACTTCTTCTACATTCAGGGAGATAAAGAGAAATTTATTTATTCTTCTTTTCTTTGTTTTGACCGGGAGCATATTCTTTGGCACTTTTTGCACCCGTAGCTTTTTTCTCCTGTCCCGGAGGAACTTTGCCACTTGCATTCGGCGTAACCACAGTTCCCGATTTATATTTCGGATGATGGACTTTACAGCCTGGAGAAACTGCAAAAATTGCAACAACCAGGATTATTACCAATAATAAACTCTTTGTTTTCATTTTCTTCTGAATTAAGTTTAACCTTTCGAAGATAGCAATTTCATAATCTCATTCACTTTCTCTTCGGTTGGCAAATGTCCGTTGATCCAATGAATTTTTGTTCCACGTTTTTCCATACCCCTAAACCAGGTCATTTGCCGCTTGGCAAACTGGTGAATGGCAATTTCGAGCTGGCGGAACATTTCGTTGTATGAAAGCTGTCCGGTTAAATGCAGCGTCAGGTACTTGTATTCAAGTCCGTAATAAATCAGTTGTTCGGGTGTCAGTCCCGAATCAAGCAGCTTTTGCACCTCATCCAGCATTCCCTCGTCAAGTCTTTGTTTCAGGCGCTTGGTAATTCGCTGGCGACGCAGTTCGCGGTCAAAATCAATCCCGATATTCAGGCTGTTGATTTCAGGCATTTCCGATTCCATCTGTGGATTTTCGGCGTAATATTTTTCAATTTCGATGGCGCGAATTGCGCGGCGGTCGGTTTCCACATCGGTTTCGTTGTGTAAACCGGGTTTCAGCGACTTCAGAATTTCAGTCAGTTCAGCCAGCGATTTTCCTTCAAGCTCTTTTCTGAGTTCTTTGTTGGGCGGAACTTCAATCAGCCGGTAATTTTTTAACACAGCTTCAATATACAATCCGCTGCCGCCGCATAAAACCGGGAATCTGCCATGTGCTTCAATTTCGTTAAAAACCTTTATAAAATCGGTATGAAAACGATATACGTTATAATGAACTCCGGCATCTTCAATATCAATTAAATGATACGGAACTGCAACACCATCAACAAAATAGTCATCAAGATCTTTGCCGGTTCCCAAATCCATTCCGCGGTAAATCTGGCGCGAATCGGCTGAAATAACCTCACCATTCAGCTTTGCTGCCAAATGTGTTGCCACGCCTGTTTTTCCGGTAGCTGTTGGTCCTAATATGGTTACAAGATTGTAATTCATTTTTATTGAATGCAAAATAAATAAAGGCAATCCGACATTCAGCACACGTTTTAATTTTTTTTTGAAAATCCCCGAAAACAGCTATTGAATTATGTTTTTGATCGCCGTAACTTGAAGAAAATTTTAAAATAAAATATTATGAAAAAAATTCTACCTGTAATCACAATTGCAATCCTGCTCTGCTCCTATCTTTCACAGGCAAATTCAGTTAATCGCGAAAATGACCGGCATTTAAAAAGCGGGAAACTGTTTGCAGCTTCTGAAAAACCGTTAAAATCAGTCGTCGAATATAAAATAAACAACAGTCAGGCTGTGTCTGTCAATACCCAATCGATGCTGAATAAGAGTGTTATGAAAGAAGATTCGGTACTTTACGCAAAAACAGAAATTTCTTACATGGCAAATCATACCGAAATGAATTTTTTTGAATGGCGGCCCACGGGATGGAAACCGGAAGGCAAATATACTTTTTATCACAAATCGAATATTGAATTTGCGGATTCAACAATTTCCTTTTCATACGACTCAATCAAGTCGGTTTATGTTTACCAGGCAAAAACGATTTATTTTAAAAATGCTGCCGGAAAAGACACAAGTGAAATAGGTTATGAATATGATTCGAATACAAAAAAATGGCTTCCTGGCTGGCGAACAACTTACACTTATAACGCCGGAGGAATGATTTTGACCGAGGTAACCTATTCATGGAACGATGAACAAAATAATTGGGAATTAGTATCAAAATTTAGTTACACCTATTCAGGCGGGCTTGAAACAGTATCGGAGTATTTTATGTGGGCCGAAACAGAATGGTTTGGGTTCTCAAAAACAGAAACCACCTATTATCCTGATAATCAAATTAAATCGACAACCGATTACACGCTTGATTTCTTTACTTTCGGGTATCTTAAAACATCTATGGTAAAATATTCCTATTCAAATTCGGTACCCGATACAATTATGTTTTTTAATTGGGAAGATGATAAATGGAATGTCTCAATGTTTGACAAAGACAACTATATTTCCGGAAGCAATCAGGTAAAATCAACCGATTCTTATAATTTATCGACGAACAAATCGGCGTCTGAAGTAGCACTCTTCACAAAAGAATACGTTACTATTTACAATTACGACGATGACAATACCGGTGTTCTTCAAAACCAGCTTGCCGAAACCCGTATTTATCCAAATCCTGCAAACGATTATTTGAATATTTATATTAAAAACCCGCAAAACAGCCAGATTGGCATTTATGATTTACAAGGAAGATTGGTAAAATCGGAAATCATTTTAAATGAGAACACAAAAATCGGGGTGAACGATTTAACTCATGGAGTATATTTAATAAGGGTACAAAACAATGGCAATCAGAGTGTACAGAAATTAGTGAAAAATTAATGAACTTTTTTTGTCGTTTTGAAGGCTGGTATTCTCTTGAAATGCCGGCCTTATTTTGTTAATTTTACCGCTGCTATGATAAAAGAAGCTTGCGTAGAAACATTTGAAGAAGCTCTTTCAGCCGAAAAAAAAGGGGCTGACAGAATAGAACTTTGTGCAGATTTGCACCTCGATGGACTCACTCCTTCGGTTGAACTGATGCAGAAAACCTGTTCAACTTTGAAAATTCCGGTGATGGTGATGATTCGGCCACGTGGTGGCGATTTTATTTATTCTGAAGAAGAAATCAGCCAGATGAAATCTGATATCGATAAGGCAAAAAATGCAGGAGCTTTCGGTGTGGTGCTTGGGCTGCTTACTGAAAACAATCACATTGACGTTGAAAATACCCGCCTGCTTGCTGAATATGCAAAACCTCTCCCTGTTACTTTTCACAAAGCCATCGATTTGTTAGCCGATCCGATTGAAGGGGCAAAAACACTGGCTGAAATTCCCGGAATTACAAGAATTCTGACTTCGGGAGGAAAAGCAACTGCAAAAGATGGCAGCGATGTAATCAGAAAAATGAAAGATGCTGTTGCAGGAAAAGTTGTAATTCTCATTGCAGGAAAAGTAACCAGCGAAAATCTGCACGAAATTGAAAATATAACCGGCGGAACCGAATTTCACGGAAAAAAATTAGTTGGCAATTTAACTTCCTGAGCTTGTTATAAATTTGATTCTGGATACTCGATATTGGATTTTGAAATTTGGATATTGAAATTTGGGATTTGGAATTTGGATATTTGATATTGGACTTTAACTAAATAATATAAATAGGGACATGAAAAAATTAATCGCCATTTTTCCGATTCTTTTTGTGCTAATCACTTCAGCGCAATATGAACACGAAGTAACGCCTTACACCTGGCCAACTGAACCCGAAGTTTTACAAAAACTGGAAGACTGGCAGGACCTGAAATTTGGTTTGCTGATGCACTGGGGTGCATACAGCCAATGGGGAATTGTGGAGTCGTGGTCAATCTGCCCCGAAGATTACGGCTGGTGCGAACGTAAAAAGGGTTCGAACCCCGGAGATTATTTTACCTATCTGAAAGAGTACGAAAACCTGAAACTGAGTTTCAATCCTGTAAATTTTGAACCTGAAAAATGGGCAAAAGCAGCAAAAAATGCAGGAATGAAATACGTGGTTTTCACGACCAAACACCACGATGGTTTTTGTATGTTCGACTCGAAATACACCGACTACAAAATTACCTCGAAGGAAACCCCTTTTAGTGTAAATCCGAAAGCCAATGTTACCAAAGAAATTTTTAACGCTTTCAGAGGTGAAGGATTGTGGGCCGGTGCTTACTTCTCGAAACCCGACTGGCACAGCGAATATTACTGGGACCCGAAATTTCCGCCACTCGACAGAAATGTAAACTACGATCCCGGACTTTATCCTGAACAATGGGAAAAATTTGTTCAGTTTACCCACAACCAGATCATGGAACTGATGACCGATTATGGGAAAATCGACATTTTGTGGTTAGACGGTGGCTGGGTTTCCAAAAAACCAGATGGTATTTACGAAAGTGCGTATGCCTCGAAACTTGACGAAACAAAAACCGGATTTATCAAAAACCGCATTGTTAACCAGGACATTCGCATGGACGAACTGGCGGCCAAAGCCCGCGAAAAACAACCCGGTTTAATTGTAGTTGACCGTGCTGTTACCGGCCCGAACCAGAATTACCTGACTCCGGAAAACCGGGTTCCTGAAACGCAACTTCCCTACCCCTGGGAATCGTGTATCATTGCCGGCGGAGGCTGGGCCTGGGTTCCCGATCCACAGTTTATGACACCCAAACAAGCCATTCACATGCTCATCGACATTGTAGCAAAAGGTGGAAACCTTTTATATAATATTGGTCCGGCCCCTGACGGAACTTGGCCGGAAGAAGCGTACAAACTGCTTGACGAAATGGGGAAATGGATTGCAGTAAACGGCGAAGCTATTTACTCAACCCGCGCCATTGCGCCTTTTAAAACCGATAATATTTGTCTGACTCAAAAAAAGGATACCAAAGCTGTTTACGCCATTTACCTCGACAACAATGAGAATATGCCTTCTTCGTTTACGGTGAAAGGAGTTTTTGCTGCTCCGGGGGCAAAAGTCAACCTGCTGGGAACCAAAGAAAATCTGAAATGGGAAAATACCGGGGAAGGTGTAAAAATTTCTGTTTCTGAGAAAACCAGAAAGAACCTACCCTGCGATCTTGCATGGTCATTCAGGATTTCGTCGGTAAAATAAAAACTGTTCGCTAACATATTACTGTTTATAACTAAAGACCAGCAACAATTGTTACTGGTCTTTTTCATCTTATTTTGCCCTTAAATACTCGAAAACAAAACCGATGACAGAGCTTACTGAGTTATTAAACAGGACGAGAATCAAGGGAAGGAAAAAATTCAGGCTGAAAAAAGCAGTAAAAACCAAACTTTACCTGGCAGGTGGCGCAATTCTGGTTTTTATTCTCGCTGTTTTTCTGATTTCAAAATTTATAACAGGAGAGGGAGATGAAAAACCTGAAGTAATAAAATCGGTCGGTACAATCCGGGTTGATTATTACAAAGACTTGAATGCCGTGCATCTGAAATATGCAAAGGCAAATGGTATCAAAGGATTCAAATCGAATAAGGAATTCAGGGAGAAAATTGATGATTTGCTGGATGACGATGAGCTTGTAAAAGTTGAAACCTGCAAATATTATGTTGTGGATAAACTCACTCATTCTCATGCCTATCTTGTTCCCGAAGCAGCCGATTTGCTCGAAGAAATTGGGAAAAGATTTCAGGAAAAACTTGATGAAAATGACCTCCCAAAAAGATATTACCAGATAACATCATTGCTTCGAACCGGTGAAAGCCAGCGCGGGTTGAGTCGTTCAAATGTAAATGCAACCTCAAATTCATCTCATTTATATGGAACAACTTTCGATATTACCTATGCAAAAGTTTATAAAAAACCAAAACTACAGAAAAGCTCTGAAATAGCCGATGGTCCGGCAATTCGCCTGCTTTCTGAAGCGATTGGCGAACTCAGAAAAGAAGGCCGTTGCGTTGTGGTAACTGAACGGAAAGAACGATGTTTTCATATTACGGTTCGTTAGCGTTTTAAACAATATGCAGGAAAAAAGTAAACCTCCTGTAAAAAACACCCTGGTTTTATATTCTGTAACATATAAAAACGCAATCATTTCTCATCCATTTGTGAATAATTAACTGCTACCTTTAACCCATAAAAAACATAAATTTCAGGCCATGTACGATAAACCAGCCCATTTTATTGACGAAAACAAGGTATGGGAAATTCTTGGAGCCCACAAAACATCCGACTTCGTTAAAACGCGCGAAGTTCTCGCCAAAGCTCTTGAAATGAAAGGATTAAACCAGGACGACGTGGCAGTTCTCATCAATATCAGCGATCCGCTGATGCTTTCAGAATTATTTGATACGGCAAACAAAGTAAAAGAAACCATTTACGGGAAACGTCTTGTATTGTTTGCACCGCTTTATATTTCGAACATGTGTGCAAACGAATGCCTGTATTGTGCGTTCAGGGCCACCAATAAAGAAATTATTAGAAACGCACTGAGCCAGGAACATATCGCGCGTGAAGTGGAAGTGCTGATTAACCAGGGCCACAAACGGATTCTGATGGTTGCCGGCGAATCGTATCCAAACCAGGGATTTCAGTACATTCTCGATTCGATTGCAACAATTTACAGTGTAAAAAACAGGCATGGAGAAATTCGCAGGGTGAATGTAAACATTGCGCCGCTTGACACAGAAGAATTCAAGCTGCTGAAAGAGGCCAAAATTGGCACCTACCAGATTTTTCAGGAAACTTATCACCGCGAAACTTATTCAAAAGTTCACCTCGGAGGTAAAAAACGCGACTACAACTGGCGGGTATGGTCGTTGCACCGTGCCATGGAAGCCGGAATTGATGATGTGGGAATAGGGGTTCTTTTTGGTTTGTTTGATTATCGTTTCGAAATCCTGGCATTGATGCAACATATTCATGAACTGGAAGATCAATTCGGTGTTGGCCCGCACACGATCAGTGTTCCCCGGCTCGAACCTGCTACCAACAGCAATATTGCATCGCACCCTCCCTTCCCTGTTTCCGATATCGATTTCCGGAAAATAGTGGCAATTCTCCGGCTAGCTGTGCCATACACAGGAATTATCATGTCAACACGCGAAACGGCCCAAATGCGGCGTGAAACTTTTGCATTGGGTGTCAGCCAGATTTCAGCGGGAAGCCGCACCAATCCGGGAGGTTACGAAGAAGAATCGGAAGACGATCCATCCGGGCAGTTCAGTTTGGGTGATCATCGTCCGCTTGACGAAGTAATCCGCGATGTGGCTTCAATGGGCTACATTCCATCGTTTTGCACAGCCTGCTACCGGCTTGGCCGCACCGGCCAGGATTTTATGGACATCGCCAAACCTGGTGATATTAAACTGCACTGTGCTCCAAATGCATTGTCGTCGTTTAAAGAATACCTGAAAAATTATGCCACTCCCGCCACTGTCAGGATCGGAGAAGAGCTGATCATAAAAACAGTTTCTGAAATGAGCGGAATCGCCAGGCAACGTGCTGAAAAACTGATCAAACGTGTTGAAGAAGGCCGGGATGATGTATATTGCTGATACTTTCTGTTTTTATTGATATTGAAAATTATTGCCATAATGAAATATCGGCTTGAAATTGACCTTCTTGGTGAAAAGGAAATTCCGGAAGGAGTTTTATGGGGCATTCACACAAAACGGGCCATTGAGAATTTTCAGCTTTCGGGGCAGTCTGTCCACCCGGAACTGATCAAAGCTTATGGCGAAGTAAAACTTGCCTGTGCAAAAACCAATATCAATCTCGGTTCTTTAAACGAAAAACAGGGAAAAGCAGAAGCAATTTTAAATGCCTGTCGCGAAATGGCTGCCGGACTACTGAACAAACACATTGTAGTTGATGCCTTGCAAGGTGGTGCCGGCACTTCCACCAACATGAATATAAATGAAGTGATTGCCAACAGAGCACTTCAAATTCTGGGTAATCAACCTGGAGAATACACCATTATTTCTCCACTTGATGATATCAACCTGCATCAATCCACAAACGACACATATCCAACGGCATTAAAACTCGCAGCCATCAGAATGTTGCGAAAACTGGAGCAAAGTGTTCTGCATCTGCAGGAAGCGTTTCAGCAAAAAGAAAAAGAGTTTGATAATGTTGTTAAAATTGGAAGAACACAACTACAGGATGCTGTTTTGACAACATTGGGACGCGAAATGGGTGCATATGCCGAAGCATTCAACCGCGACAGATGGCGAATTTACAAATGTGAGGAACGTCTCCGGGTGGTAAATCTTGGAGGCACCGCCATCGGGACCGGGTTGGGCGCTCCCCGTCAGTTTATTTTTAAAGTGACGGATTGTTTGCGCGAAAACACAGGAATCGGATTGGCACGCGCTGAAAACCTTTTTGAGAATACTCAGAACGCTGATATTTTTGTCGAAGTTTCAGGAATTCTAAAAGCCTGTGCCACCAATATTTTTAAAATCAGCACCGATTTAAGATTATTATCAAGCGGACCCGATTCAGGAATTGGAGAAATAAACCTGCCCCAGTTACAGGCAGGATCTTCCATTATGCCGGGCAAAGTAAATCCCGTAATTCCTGAAGCAGCAGCTCAAATTGCATTGGTGGTGATGGGAAACGACCAGATTATTACGCAAGCAGCAGCAGCAGGAAACCTTGAATTGAACCAGTTTATGCCCCTTATTGCCCATAAATTATTAGAGAACCTCGAACTTATGGAAAAAGCCTCTCAATTGCTGAGTGAAAAATGTATCTCAGGAATTACACCAAATGAAGAGATATGCCGAAAAAATCTGGAAAATTCAACCGCCACTATCACAGCACTCATTCCTGACATCGGATACGAAAAAGCATCAGAAATCATAAAAATTGCCCGGTCTGAAAATAAATCCATAAAAGTGGCCGCACTTTTATCGGGCTTCATTACTGAAGAAAGGTTTGAGTTTTTAACTTCTCCTGAGGCTGTTTGTCGTTTAGGAAGCTGATTTAATACATTTTAGAAAATTTTAACAAGTTCTCAAATATTTGATTTTATGCCAATTAAGAACTTTAATTTATTTTAATACTTAAAT
>CAZXVT010000153.1:0-11213 GCA_964644015.1 uncultured Maribellus sp. | reverse complement strand
TAACACAAGAGAAGATAAATGGAAGACGATACTTAATTCACTAATTCAAAAATATTTTTAACACCCATGAATATTCTAATTGTTGATGATGATAATGACAAAATCGCAAAAATTGTTTCAAACATTAAGAGTGTCTCTGAAAATTTTAATATTGATACGGTCATAGACAGTGTAAGTGCTCAACTCAAACTTCAACAGTCTAAATATGATTTATTATTGCTTGACCTTCTTTTGCCAGTGAGGAGAGGACAAGAACCTATCCCTGATGGAGGAGAAAAATTACTAAAAGAAATATACAGGAATAAAAAAATTAAAGTCCCCACTATAATAGTGGGAATAACTCAGCATGAAGAATGTAAAGTACATTTTTCACCTATCTGGAAACTACTATTTTTCAACAAAGGTGAGTGGGTTAATGACTTAAAAGATATTATCTTACATATTGAAAGAAGTAATCAAAACCAAAGTGACGCCATAATGTCCAAAAAACCCACCATTATAGTTGAGGGTGAAACTGATTACATTATTCTATCTGAATCATTAAAAATTTTTGCTTCTGATTTTGTTGATAAAATTGATATTAGATTTCAAAAAAGTGGTGGGGCAAATTGGGTTTCAAATCAGATTGTTGCTTGGGCATTTTCCCATAACAAGAATAAAGATGGTACATTAGTAAAATGTATAGGATTGTTGGACGGTGACCAAGCAGGAATAGATGCAAATAATGAAATTAATCGAGTTGTAAAAACTGACAGTACTGGAGCAAACTCTTTCAAAATAATAAAACTTAGCCCAGAATACGCCCCAGATATTGTTCCTCTATATAAAAAGGGATTAGCATTACCAGTTACATTAGAAGAACTTTATCCACCAGAATTCTGGCAACTTTCAGAAATTAGAGATTGGGTAGAGGGTCGTAAAAACTTAGACTTATTATTAAAAGAACCAAAAAAATGGAATAAAATGAATCAGTCCTTAAATGACTACATTTCAACATTAGAATTAGAACCACATGAAAAGATATATTTGAAACAATATAAATTGTCATCAAAAGAAAATGTGGTAAAACATATAGAAAATTTGGTGATAGCTGAAAAACGAAGTTTGTTAAGAAATTTTGAGAAGTTAGTTAATGACATGATAAACTATTTATTTAAATAATCCCCGCTCCAACGCGATTGCACCACCTAAT
Organism: uncultured Maribellus sp.; assembly: GCA_964644015.1. GTDB lineage: Bacteria > Bacteroidota > Bacteroidia > Bacteroidales > Prolixibacteraceae > Draconibacterium. Next base: position 10,021 of record CAZXVT010000153.1, on the reverse strand, counting down.
TTGAAACAACAAAAACTTACTTTTACCTATCAATATACTAAAAACAAACCGAATGAAAAACCTCCGCTACCGCGCGATTGACTGTGACAAACAATAATTCCGTTAAATTTCTAAATTTGAGCATCAGGCTAATTTACGAATCATGTGTTGAAACTATAATTTCCCCACTCCCCACTCCCGCTCAATTTCATTGCTTCATTCAAAATAAATCCTTCTGTTTATAAGTCTGATTGAGTTACCCATCAACATTGGGGTTTCCTCGCCAGATGCCCGTTTCAGGAGTTTTACAGGTAAAGATATGAAAGCCATATCCCGGGATATGAAGAGTATATCCTAAGATATGAAGACAATATCCAATCAAATGAAGAGTATATACCGGGATATTAAGGCAATATCCCCGGACACCGGGTTCCCGTCCATGGATATGAAAGCGCTGTCCATGGATATTGGGTCCATATCCCGGGACAGCAACAGTATATCCATAGATTTGAAGTTCATGAGAATGGATACAGGGTTTCTGACCCTGGATAGCAAGGCTGTGCAAAGGGATATATTCTCCATATCCAAGGTCTTTTTGTAAATCCTGCGGTTAACCAACAGATAAACCTGCTACTTCTGCCCAATTAAGTTTTCCTTTTTCATCTTTGCGTGCTTTGCGTTAAATAAACCAACCCTGCAACAAACGCAAAGGGCGTAATGGTTTCGCCAAGAACACCAAGTGGATTTAATTCTTCGCGACCTCTGCGTTTTCCCTGCGTTCTTCGCGTTAAAAAATAAACCGTAATCCCGCTCTCCCCCGATTTCACCACGTAATTTGAAAGAACAAAAACTTATTTTTGCAATTGATACCTAAAAACTTAATAAATGAAAAACCAATTTTTATGGATTGCCGGATGTATTGTCATCATGCTGTTCTGTGGCAAAATCAACGCACAGGAGTTGAAAGGTGACGAATTAAAATCGATGGAGAAATATGGCGGTGTTAAAGGCGTTCACGGAATTGTGGCCCCGGAATTACGGCTTTCGGCTGAGCAGATGCAATGGTGGCAGGACGCGAAATTCGGGATGTTTATCCACTGGGGTTTGTACGCCATCGAAGGCAAAGGCGAATGGGCGATGTTTAATAATAAAATTCCGGCAGAGGAATATGCAAAACTGGCCGACAGATTTAATCCTCAACATTTTGATGCCGCTGTTTGGGCAAAAACCGCCAAAGATGCCGGCATGAAATACATGGTTTTAACAGCCCGCCATCACGATGGGTTTGCGCTTTGGAACAGCCCTGCCAGTTACGGGCACTTTACCAGTTTCGAAACGGCTGCCCGCCGCGATTTTGTAAAGGAATACACCGATGCATGCCGCAAGGCCGGGTTGGGTGTCGGTATTTATTACTCACCCATGGACTGGCGTTTCCCGGGGTATTTTGCACCAACCGAACTGCCTGAAAATGCCGCGCTGATGAAAAAACAGGGCTACGGGCAGGTGGAAGAATTAATGAAAAACTATGGCAAAATTGACATTCTGTGGTACGATGGCGGATGGCTGGCACACAAAGGTACCGATGCCGATGCTGCCTGGTTCTGGGAGCCGGTAAAACTAAATAAAATGGTGCGGAACTACCAGCCCGGTGTGGTCATCAGTCCGCGGTCGGGATGGGAAGGCGATTTTCAGTGTAACGAGGGCGGCGGCAAAATACAGGGCCCCATCATCAACACCCCGTGGGAGAAATGTTTAAACCTGAACCAGGTCTGTTGGGGGTACAGTCCGGACCAAAACCTGATGTCGCTAAAGGATATTATTGTGATGCTTGTCAACACGGTTGACCGCGGCGGCAACGTGTTACTGAATGTGGGTCCCGACGCACAGGGCGTTATACCCGCAACGCACATTGCCCGGCTGAAAGAGGTGGGCGACTGGCTGCAGAAATATGGCGAAAGTATTTATGGTACGCGTCCGGGTCCGTTTGAACCCAAAGATGATGTGTATGGCACGGTTCAGAAAAACAACCTGATTTATGTGCATCTTCTTTCGGTGGGCGACACACTTCAGTTGCCTGCATCGGGCAAAAAAATTGTTTCGTGCCGTCAAATGCAGGGTTCGGAGTTGCCATTCACCCAAAATGAAAACGGCATTGTTATTCAGCTCAGCCAGGTAAAACCTGATGCAAATGTTACCACACTGGTTCTGGAAACCTTTTAAACGCAGGGGGCGCAATGGTTGCGCAAGGAACGCGGAGCAAATTCTTTGCGATCTTTGCGTTTCCTCTGCGATCTTTGCGTTAAAAAAAATCCCTGTTTCGTTTCAAGCCATCTCAGCCGACAACTGCTGATTTTTTGACGCTCTGAATTCGAGGAAAACAATCGCCAGCAGGAGCAACAGATACGGAACGGATAGCCAGAAACCGATTAAATATGTGACGGAGAGAGGTATCAGGAAAAAGGGAGCGATCAGGATTTGCAGAATCCCGGTGATTTTATACAAAATCGTGAGCTGGTTATTAATTCTTAACAGACCCAGACCAAAAACAACACTATTGACGCTCATAATAAATACCACCAGTTTGTTAACATGAACCATAAAACTGAATTCTGCTGAAATCAGCATGATAATAAACAATAGCGGGATACAAACCATGATGATAATGGACGCGGTTTTCAGCAGCGTGTTCCGGTGAGAATTTCCCAGGTGCCAGAACCCGAAATAAAATAAAACACCGGTGAGGGTATAAATAAAACCTGATAACAGGCTGATGGATTGTAAAAATTGATTTGCGGGAATGATGGGAGAAAAAAGAAACCAGCTGATAAAATAGACCACACCGGTTACCAGCCATGAAAATAAAAAATTCGGTGAGACAGCGTTTCCGTTTGCGGGATGATCGCCGCTAAAAACACTCAGCTCACACGACAGGGCGCTGGCAATAAATTTCAGAGTTGAAATCCTGGGAGTGACGTCGCCAGCCTCAATTCTTTGTATGGTGCGGATATCAATATTGCACGAATCGGCGAGTTCTTTCTGGGTTATTCCTTTTTGATTCCTGATTTCCTGAATCCTGGATCCAAGTTCCGGCTGTTTCATAGTGTTTTGTTTTTTCATCAAAATTAACCCGATTGTTTCCGGTTGACAAACATTTCGTGATTATTTCGTACGGCATTCCTGCGGCATTTGCAGCGATTGACAGCAAATTTTAAATCTTTACGACCCCGGCGATTTCCCTGCGTTCTTCGCGTTAAAAAAAAGTACCTGCTGACCAGTTTCTGGTATCCGGTATCAACAAAATCCAACCACCCGTTGTAAAATACAACCAATTGTAGCAGCTTTACAACCAGGAGTAGCCTTATTTCGGGCGATGCTCAAAAAGGCCGGTCTATCTTTGCCATGTCTGATAAAAACTTTAATAAGGCAAAAATGGAAACAAAAAGAATGGGCAATAAAATTGCCGAAGCACGAAAGAGTAAAAACCTGTCGCAGGCGCAACTGGCAGAACAGTTGTTTATCAGCGCGCAGGCGGTGGGAAAATGGGAACGCGGCGAATCCATCCCCGACTTTATTACCATGAACCGGCTCGCAAGAATCCTGGGTGTTGACCTGAATTATTTCTCGGAAGATTTCAACCTCGACTTAAACAAAACTAACATACCCGAACCACCTGCTGAAAACCTGAAGCCAATTGCAGAAAAAAAGCCTGCGAAGCCCAAATGGGACATGTCGCGCGGCAATTGGTCGGGTGCCGATTTTTCGGGATTGAAAAACCTGCACGATAAATTCAGCGAATCGAACATGCAAAACTGTAGGTTTATCGGGTCAGGCTTTTCGGGTCTGCTGCTTAACAGCAACTACATCGAAAACTGTGACTTCACAGGATCCGATTTCAGTAACTGCCGGTTTCAGAAATCATTTCTGACGGGGAATAATTTTCGCACCTGCCAGATGACAAATGCTGAATTTACAGACAGTTTTTTTACCGCCTGCGATTTTCCGGAGGCCGATTTTACAGGGGCTGTCATCAAATCGGGGGGCATCGAAAAATGCAAAATCAACGGCTCGGTGTGGAACCGCGTTTCGCTTATCGGTTCGCAACTCACCGACATTGTTTTTGAAAACACCCTCGAAGACTGCAGTTTCGACAACTGCGCATTTTTGAGGGTGACCTTCAGCAATGCCACGCTGCGCAATACTTTCTTTAAATGTAAAAGCCTGAAAAAAATCAAATTTGTGAACTGCCTTGCCGACCGCATGACTTACGAATTTCTGAAAAACGGGAAGGCAGATTTAAGCGGAATCAACCTGATTCTGGAATAACCTGACAGGTTGTGGCTCCATTTTTCATGAATTGATTTCATACCTGCAATAGTGATGCTTTTCCGGCAACAGTCCTGAATATTCAAACATTATCCAAACGTCCTGCAATATTTTTCCGGGACGTTTTTTTTAGAACAGGCTGATTGGTTTTTGTTTCTTCCATCCGTACTGTTATTTTTTGCTTCCGTATTGTGATTTCTTGCACCTGCGTTTTTGTTTTTTGCTTCCGCATTTTGCTTTTTTGTCTGTTTTCTTTGCTTTCTTCTACCCGCTCGTTGCATTCTTACACCCGCTTTGTGTTTTCTTTCATCCGCTGTTTTGTTTTTTGCTTCCGTGTTTTGTTTTTTTGTCTGCTCTATTTGCTTTCTTCTACCCGTTGGTTGCATTCTTGAACCCGCGCCGTGATTTCTTTCATCCGCTGTTTTGTTTTTTGTTCGCACGTTTTGATTTTTTGCATCTGTATGGTTGGAATAAGCAGAGTCAATGTTGAAACAGGCATCTTGGCGGAACTAATTGGCTATTGTTATCCTTTAATATGAAAATGATTCGCTGTAATTCTGTAATCTTTTCATTCTACCCTGATGACAAACATTATTTTCAGCAGGTATTTACCTGTTATAAACTTCCGGCTCCAACAGAGTGGTTTCATTTCTTTAATAATTAAATCCTGTGTTTCTGAAAAAATTAACCTGTCAGGAAGCAGGGAAATCTTATTTTTCTTTTCCTCTGAAAACAACCTTGCCAGGAAAACCGCAATCACTTAATATTTCTGTTTTTAAACCATTTGCGCAATAATTCTCCGGTTTTGAGAGTTAACAACACAAAAATACTGCTTCTGTATTTTATTTCCGGAAGGGAAAAAAGCCTGAGTTTTCAGTAACATATTTCCGTGAAAAGAATCTAATAGAAACAGCATGCTGTGAAAACAAAAACCGGATAAATAAATGGCGCACTGAAACCTGTCCGCACTGATAAATTCCTTTTTGATTTTACAGAAAATTAACCGCGTTAAATAAATAAAGCTATGGGATTATTCAACCTGTTTAAAAAGAAACAAAACCCGGAACCGGGCAACGTGACTCCTGCCCTGCCCCTGCATGAAAACCATCCCGACCTGCCCAACCACAACAGTCATATGAAAAACATTCCGGTTAACGGAGAAGTAAAAGGGATTGATGCCATATATTCCTTTCTGCAGGCCGATTTTGAAAGCAAGGGTTACAATGATGCGTTAGTCAGCCCCGATGAAAGCAACAAACTCGACAATATCCGGCTGCTTCAGCTCGATCTTGGCATTCTGATTCAGAAAGTGGAAACCTATTACACCGACTCCCTCAAAGAAATTGATTATCACATGACCTCGCGCACCCGTGCCGGACTGATTGACCTGGTGGAAGAGCTGAAAACCCGCCGGGAAATTGTTCTCGACCATGTAAACAAGGTCAGTGAACTGAAAAAAGAGATGGCAGGAAACGCAGGTATGTCGGAAAGAATGGTTCTTTCGTACCAGCGCGGTTTTATGAAGGGTATTTCCGCCATTACCCAATCCACAATTATGAACAAGAAAATCTGATGACAATGAGAGATTTATGGTTAAAAACAGGTTGTTTCATCACCGGGCATAATTATGCCATTGTAAAGAACTCAAGCGAAGCCTCGGCCAAAGCAGTAAAAAAATATTTATCGGCAATTCTGATTATCGCCACACTTTGGGGTTTTATCGGGTTTGCGTTTACAAAAAGATACCTGCATGGAAGCACGCTGGTGGCTGTTATTGGCGCCATTGTCATGATCATCATTATCATCCAGATCGAAAGACAGATCATCCTTTCGGTGGGAAAGAACAAACTCGCCTTTGCATTCAGGGTTTTAATCGGAATTGTGATGGCCATTATCGGTTCTGTCATTCTCGACCAGGTAATGTTTAAGGAAGACGTGGAAAAACACAAAATTGAGAGTGTTCAATTAAAAGTGAACGAGATTTTGCCCATCAAAACCCGCGAACTGACAATGCAGATCAACCAGCTTGACTCGGCCATCAAGGCAAAGGAAACGGAACGTGCGCTAATATTGGCCGATTACAATAAAAACCCGATGATTTCGGCACCCACCGTTACCGGCAGATTTGAAAAAGATTCCACCTCGGGCAAAATGGTGGAAATTGGCAGGGAAATTACCACCAGTTCCATTCAGAATCCCAAAGCCGAACTGATTGTGCAACTGGATGCACAGTTAAAAGCCTTTCAGGAACAAAAAACAAAAAAGGAAAACGAAAAGCTGAATATGCAACAGGTACTGGAAGACGATTTAAATTCGAAAGTCGGGTTCCTCGACGAGTTGACCATCTTGTTTTCGTCGGTTTTACTTTCCTCCGGAATTGCGCTAACCATCTGGATTCTGCTGTTTTTCTTCTTTCTTTCCATCGAATTGTTTGTACTGGTCAACAAATACGGAGACACCGCCAACGATTACGATAAAACAATTCTGCACCAGATGGCTGTGAGAATTCAAATGCTGGAGAATATGCAGGAAAAACAGGGCATAATAAAACAACCGTAAATTATTTTTTCTGAATCATCAAAAATGTACCGACTACAAAATGATAACTATTGAACCCATTCAATACGAGGATTTGCAGGGTCTGAAAGAGCTGTACGAAGATGCTTTCGGGGGAAAAACCGACTTTGAAAAGATGACCGAAACTTTCAGCAAAATAAAAAACGACCCAAATCATGTGGTATTGGTGGCAAAAGCAGAAAATAAAGTAGTTGGGTCGGTTCTGGGTGTGATTTGTCATGAGTTGATCGGAAACTGCACTCCATTTATGGTATTGGAAGATGTTGCCGTGTTAAGCGCTTTCAGAAGAAATGGAATCGCCAGACTACTTATGATGCAGATAGAAGAACAGGCAAAACTGAAAGGCTGCAACATGATTTTGTTTGTTTCAAGCATCCACCGTGAAAGTGCGCACAAACTTTACGAATCGCTGGGTTACGGAACCGACAAAGTAAACGGTTACCGGAAAAGACTGAATAAATAACAATGCCTGAAAGCTTTAGTGAATCCTGTAAATCTCCATAATTTTTTCAAGGATCTTGTGGAAGTCGATTTTCAGGTCAATCAACTGGCCGGAGTGAATATCGAATACCCAGCCATGAATGGTGATATTGCGCGATAAAATGGCTTTCTGCACATCGGCAGTTTTAATTACGTTGATGCACTGTTCTTGCACATTCAGTTCCACCAGCCGGTTGTATTTTTCTTCCTCGCCGGTAATCATCCGGAGTTCGTCCTGGTGCAGTCTGTAAACATCACGAATGCTTCGCAGCCACGGATTTAATATGCCAAAATCCTGCTGAATCATGGCTGCTTTTATTCCGCCGCAATTGTAATGACCGCAAACCACAACGTGGTCAACTTCGAGATGATTTACTGCGTAACTTAAAACCGAATGCGAATTCAGGTCGTTGTTGGGAACCATGTTGGCAATGTTGCGGTGAACAAAAACCTCGCCCGGCGCAACCCCCATCAATTCTTCGGCGCTTACTCTGCTGTCGGAACAACCAATATAAAGGATATTGGGTTTTTGTCCTTCGGATAACTTTTTGAAATACTCTTCATCAATACTGAGTTTTTCTGCCACCCACTTCAGGTTGTTTTTAAATATCTGCTGAATGTCCATTTTTCAATGTTTTTTTCAGTTAACAAAACAGCAATTTGAGTTTAAAGTTTAAAGTTACAGGATTCAGGTTGCAGGGTACAAGTATCATGCAACATACAACATATATCACGTTTCCAGTATCCTGTATCGAGTATCCAATATCCAGAATCAAATAACGGCTCAGTGTCCGCTGCCCAGTTTTACATTGCCAACACCGTCGAGTCCGCTGAGTCTTCCCCAGAAAAAACCATACAATGCAATGGCTCCAAAACAAACAGCCGGAACAATATAACCCGCCGACATTCCTTCTGCATCGCCGATGGCACCCATCACTTTGGGTAAAACAGCTCCACCCATAATCGCCATTACAATAAAAGAAGAGGCAATTTTTGATTTTTCACCCAAACCGAAAATACCGAGTGAGAAAATGGTCGGGAACATTATCGACATAAAAAAGAAACTGAGGAAAACGGAAACCACCGAAATCCAGCCCAGGTTGGCAACGACCACAAACATCAGGATTACGTTGATAAATGCGTAAAGTCCGAGCATGTAATGCGCTTTGGTAACACGCAAAATAAACGACCCGGTGAATCGCCCGAGAAGAAATAGTGGAAATGCCAGTAGCGACATCAGTGAAGTTGCGCCCTTTTCAGTGAGAAAAAACGAGCCATCACGTAAAATCGAACCGCTTTCACCGCCAATCAGCCAGCTTGCTTGCATTCCTTCGCTGATAGACGGAACTTCTTCAACCATATAATTGATAAAAAAGCTGAAAATACCAGCCTGAGCAGCCACATATAAAAACTGTGCAATGGTGGCCCCGGTAAAATGCGGCGCCGACCAGATGCTGTTTCTGTGAATAAGCTTTCCGCGTTTTATTGCGATAAAAGCAACAGACACCACGCCGGCGATGGCTGTTACAATATAAAAAATAGTTGTAAGCATTTTATTCAATTCTGCCATTGCTTCAGGATTGGCAAGCGTTTCGCGGTCCATGTAAAATATCTGTACAAAAAATCGGATAATCATACCGAACGCGAAGCTGAATAATATTGCCATCACATATAAAAGTATAGTTGACACCTTGCTTTGCTTTCCAAAAACATCTGCATTATTGTCACTTCCGCCATTGTTGTTCATATCTTCAGTAACATCGGGCATTTTGCTTTTCAGGAATAAAATAATGAGTACTCCGATGATTACAGCAAGTGCCACATAAGGAATCCACATAGTTTGGTGGGCAATTTCAGCATTTTGCTGTGCAGTAAGCGAATCGTCGGTATGATAAAAATAAATACCGCCGATAAACGGTGCAATCGGCCAGCCAATGGCATTAAACGATTGTGCCAGGTTGATTCGTGACGCGGCATATTTCGGATTTCCAAGAACCGTTGTGTAGGGATTTGCCACAGTTTCGAGAAACGAAAAACCCATGGCCACCAGGCAAACTCCAAGCAGCACCGCCCAGAAACCATCAATTTTCGTGGCAGGATAAAACCAAAGACAGCCAAGTGCAGCCAAAGCCAGACCCAGAATAATCCCCCACTTGTAACCCAGTTTGTGAATAAACCAACCGGCAGGCAAGGCCATAAAAAAATAGCCCAGATAATGCGAAAACTGCACATTGGCAGAATCGGCTTTTGTGAGGTGATAATAATCCTGGAAATGTTTGTCCATTGTGTCAATCAGGCTGTTACCTACTGCCCAGAGCGTAAAAAGCAGGGCTACAAGAAAAAAGATAAATGTGTGGTTGCGTCCGTCTTCGGTGGTAAACAGACCTTTTCTGGTTTTACTCATTTCAGTTCGTTTAATTTGATTGTTACTGGTTTTAAAAGTTCAGGCCCCTAAGATAAAACAACCCTTTATTATGCAAAACAGACAGGCAGTTTTTATTTGGTGAAATTTTTAATCCATTTTCGTTTTTATGGAATAGTATTTTCCATTTTTAAGATTTCCAAATAGCTTCCGGCATTTCAAAAACGTAACGACTTATGAGACTGTAAACCAAAATAAACAGCAGAATCCTAATAACAAATCTGATTTCCTGCACCATTA
>CAZXVT010000152.1:0-11334 GCA_964644015.1 uncultured Maribellus sp. | reverse complement strand
GATGATATAATCTGTTTATATTTAAATTAATAGTAATCAATGCCTTATTCTTTTCTTATTTTTATTGCAAATTAAACAAATTTTTGATTATTTCTTCATTCAGAGTTTCTCAGTTGAGGCGATGTTTTTTCTTGCAAACAAGTTATTTATATCACTGGTGTCCACTTAACTTTATTATTAATTGTATTAACAACTTGATATTATGCAAGATGTGTTTAAAATAGCATGTCCACGATTTGAATTCATACCTTTAAAATCAAACCTAAAATTAAGGGTATGCACACTGGGAAATATATTTTTGCACAACTTATCGAGTTTCTCCCTCAAAAAGCATTTCAACGAATAGTTATGAAATACCAAGGCGACAAATACATTAAGTTTTTCAGCTGCTGGAATCAGTTGCTGATTATGATATTTGGTCAGTTGTCTGGTTGTGAAAGTCTTAGAGAACTTGTTTGTATCATATCTGCACACGCTCCAAAGTCTTACCATCTTGGATTTGGAACATCTTTGATAACACGCAGCAATATGGCCAAGGCAAATGCAAACAGGGACTGCAAAATATTTGAGGAATTTGCCTACAAAATGATATCTATTGCTCAGGGTAAGCGAATTACCAAAGAATTTGAAATTGCAGGAAGACTTTATGCATTTGATTCTACCACTATCGATCTGTGCATGAATCTTTTCTGGTGGGCAAGTTTTCGCAAGGCCAAAGGCGGAATCAAAATACATACGCTCTATGATGTTGTGACTCAAATCCCAACTTTTCTTCACATTACAGAAGCTAAGGTTAATGATATGAATGCGATGGATAAGATTCCTTACGAACCAAATGCCTACTATATTTTCGACAGGGGATACTTCGACCTTGCGCGGCTCTTTACTATCAATGTCATCGGTTCCAACTTTGTAATAAGGGAAAGAGGTCAACTTCAATATGAAATTATTGATGGTGAGGATCTTCTTGAAAGCCCAGACAACATTCTTTACGATCAAACAATACGGCTTACTGGTCAGCAAACCAGAAAAAGATATCCAAGTCTGCTCCGGCGTGTTGGATATTACTCGATGGAGCATAAAAGAACGTTTACTTATCTTACGAATAACTTTATAATCAGCGCCGAACAAATTGCCCTGCTTTATAAAAACAGATGGCAAGTGGAGCTGTTCTTTAAGTGGATTAAACAGCATTTGCATGTGAAATCTTTCTGGGGTGTAACCGAAAATGCTGTTAGAATCCAGATTTATTCGGCAATCATAGCATATTGCCTTGTTGCCATTGTTGAGCACGATCTCCGGCTTAATCGAAGCACTTTTGATGTACTTCGTATACTCAACATATCGCTTTTCGACAAGACTCCCCTCAAGGAACTTTTCGAAAGAGCAGAACAAGCTGATGATATCACCGAAAATGGACATGTGCAATTATGCTTTAATTTTTAGTGGACACTAGTGTATTTATATATCTTTTTTTTCATCCTTTACATGCCAATGCAGCCGGCCAGGTTTGAAAACTATCATCCTTTATTTTTTGTACAATTTGAAAATTCTTTCGATTCTTCTGCTGATTTTGCGTTATCTGAAGATTTTTGTTCAAATGGTTTCGTTTATGGTTAATAGCGCGTTAAAAGTAGCCACAATTCATTAATACACAAATAGCTGTTGCGGTTTTAATTTAACAAAAATGCAGACGGGCATTGCAAATGCAAAGCAACTTATCCCTCGTTGCAAACGAGGGATAGCAGGATGATAAGTTTTTACCTCACCACAACTACCCAATCTTTTTCCAAATCAGCCGGTGGGTTTCCGATGGAAACAAAACCTTTTCCCTGAACCGAAGTAACTGTTCCGTCCTGCATTGCGCCACCCTCGCGCGGGTTAAACCATTTAACGGTAAAGGTTTTTTCGCCGGGCAAACTGATTTTGGGATTTTGCGTTCCGACAGGCAGATACGCAACAATAATTTCACCCGGTTTTGCGAGGCAGAAAGCGCCTTTTGCATTTACCAGCGCATTGTTTGGCTGCATCTCTTCCAACGGAAACTGCTGCATAAACTGCGTGGCAATGGCTGATTGTTTCCACCAGTTTTCGCGGCTGCGGAAATCTTCGCAGGTGAGGTCGGTGTGCGGATAACGGTAACCAAAATACCACTCCACGCCTGCCCCGCTGGCCAGCAATGCGCCCCACAAACATTCGTGGCGAACCGTATCGTGAGCGACATCGTGCGAATCGGGCATCACACCTTTCCAGTGAGGACCAATTTCGTCGAGATTCACCAGCCAGCGTTTCCCGGCTATTTCTGATTCTGTCACCCATTTAGAAATCCGTTCGTTAACCCGCGCCGGATTGCCGATTTGCATACTCGGCCCGTCGATATTTTCAAAACCCAGCATCGGATTCAGGTATTCATCCTGATGTCCATCGTCGGCATGAGTATGAACCACCACCACAGAAGGATACGGATTTATCTTCTTCAAATAATTCATCATATCTTTTTTCTGTGCATCGGTTTGACCAATTGGAGTCCAGTCTGCAGGGCCGTTTTCTTCTCCTATGTTCCATGTTACCGCCAGCTGGTGACCAAACCGTGCCACCAGTTCGCGCAGGTACAATTTCCGCTGAACATCGGTGTATCCGTTATCGAGCAGGCATTCGTTTTCGGTTTCCTGTAACACAAAATGGAGCATCATTCCCAGTTTTTCAGCATGTTCAAAAACCACTGCCCACTGGTCGAGTTTGCTGCAATCTAAACGGTAACGCTCATTGTGGTCGGTGTATGGCCACACATCTTTTCCATCGCCTAAAATATTCATGGTGAGCATGTAAACTGAGTTGACACCCGCAGAACTGAGGTAGTTCAGTGCGCCAATCATTCCTTTTCCTTTGCCATTTTGCCAGGTCGGGTCGCCGGTTTTCCAGTCGGCAACATGCGGTTCGTATTTGTGCAGGTCTTTTTTCGGGTCAGCTTCGCCTTCGCGTACTTCAGTTTTCAGGCTGAAACGTTCGGTTTGGTCGAAATCGGCATAAGCCAGAAAATTCTCGGGACTATCGGCGCCATTTTTTATCCATATTTCATGCGAATCCTGAAACCGGAAATATCCTTTACCACCATTGACTATCCGGCCTTTTGCACGAAAATCGCTGCTTGTTTTATCTGACTCAGCTACATCGAAACTACCTTCCAGTCCATCGCCGGCAACCGGTTCACCCAGGTTTTCACCTTCTTTTACCACGATGTCTTTTCCTTTGCGGAATGAAATTTTGTAGTTCCAGGTTCCGGTTGCATCGGGACGAAAATGGACTTTCCAAACGTTTCCGGCATCGGCTGAAGTTTCGGCTGCAAAGCCATCGGCAGCAAAAAATCCGGGAACCGTGTACGATTTGTTTCCGTTGGTGAAAGTGGCTTCCAGTTTATAATCGAGAAACGGGTTTTCTTTTGCCCACTCCGACGTTTCGGGGCCGTTGAATACAAGCGTGATTTTATGCCATTGCTGGAGTTCACCCTCAATTTTCAGGTTAGTTTTTTGATGATTTTGGCATGATAACAGGCAAAAAAGTGATAAAAGCAGAATCAGGTTTTTCATTTTAGTCAGTTTTAATTTGGTCAGGTTCAAAAATAAAAAATTAATCCTACGGAGAATCTGCGAAGCGTGCCTGTTATACTCTATTTGTGGAATTAAATCATTTTATTATTTGCTTACATCCGCATAAATTCAAAAGATGGGTAACCTTTCTGGTTCAGATTATTATAAAATGAAATAAAACGTAATTTGTAATAGTAGCTGTCCTGTCCGCGAATAATATAGTTTTTGTCAGGCTCCACCCTATAAATGCCATCATCAAAATCGTAATATTTCCACTCGTGGCCAATCACATCGCGCCGGGTTGTCAGGTTAAATTTAACAGTATCAGCGAGACTGATTTCTGAAAACACAAGTGAAGAATCCATTCCGGCTGCTGTTAAATAAGGATTCAGCAAGGCACCGCGCACCAGATAGGGCACTGCCTCACCGATATCGGTATATAATACTGTTTGATACGTTGTAAATAGCAAAGTCCATTCTTTTTTGGGAGGTTCCACATCCACAATTCCGTTGTCAAATGAAAAACAGACAAAATTTTTCACTGAATCTTTCTGAATACTGACAACCTGCTCACCGGAACCATCCAGGTTGGCAAACCTGATTTTATAATTGTCTTTTCCGGGTGTTTCAAACACAACTTTTTTGTATCCGATATTTAAGAAATTCTCATCAGTTCCGCGGTCGATTATATAAACAAATCCCGTTGCAACCGGATTTTCACCCGAAATATCAAGCCATTGCCTGATTGCCAGACTGTCCTTGTTTCCTGAAGCAGCATCGAATTCAAATTTTACGTTCGAGGCAGAGGTAACCAATGAAAAATCCTTAATTCCCGTGTTTCCTGCAAACATTGCCTTTGAATTGTTCAGAACTATCTGCCAGGTGGTGTCGGAACAGGCAAAACCCAGATCCCAGGCAGTATTCAGAACCGATTTTGCGGCAGTGTTGGTGGCGAGATTGTAATATATCTGGTAGCTGTAGTTATCCGACATTTCGGCAACGCCAACTTCGATATCTCCACTGGTTGGAGGGAGCGTCATCGCTTCTTCTTCCTGAAAACATGATGAAACGACAACCGCAAGTCCAATAAAAATTACGATATATTTTAATTTCAACATAATCAGTATTTTACAAAATTGTATTTCAGGCCCAGAAACCAGGTTCTTCCCCACCCTGCCAGAGAAGAAACGCCGGATGAACTGCCGTGTGCGCCTCCCGTTCCGGCAGTTCCGCTGATAATAATGTTGTTGAAGACATTTTTTACCCCACCGCTAAATTCAAGCGACTTATTCAAAAAACTTTTTGAGACGGTAATATCTAAATCCTGGTAGCCATCCATGTAACTTAGCTGTAACTCGTCGAAATTGGTATAAAACGGGTATTTCCCAAACAGTTTGTAATACACCGAAAAGTGCGCCGTATTTTTCAGCAGGTTAACCGTAAGGTTCGAAACAAAATTGTTATTAAAAACAAACTTTGAATCATCATAAACATCTGTTCTGCCTAACCTTGAAACGCCAGCCTGTATTTTAAAATAGGGGAAATACTGGTATTCAGCATTGAAATCACCACCATACGATTCAAAATGTCCGATGTTCTGGTTGCTGTAATGCAGGCTGTTTTCGGGGTCAACCTGCACAAGCGCGATCATGTTGTTGATGTTGTTGTAAAAAGCTTTCAGGGTAAAATTGAAATTACTTTTTCCGGCATCGAGTTTATAACCGGCCGAAAAATTGAAGTTGTGCGAATCTTCGGCAACAAGATCCTTGTTCCCTTCAATCTCGTGATTGCTGTCGTAAAAATGGAGATACAGTTCTTTTAACGATGGCGCCCTGAAACCACGGGCGTATGATCCCCTGAAGCTCATATTTCCGGGCGAATATTTCAGGTTCAGCGATGGCACAAGCGGAGCATCATACTTTGTATTATAGGCAACCCGCAGCCCCGGCTGAAAAGTAAATTCAGGAGTAATATTCCAGACAAGGCCTGCAAAAGCAGCATAATCCGCAATTTTTTCCTGATTGTTGGCCATCCTTTTCCCGGATCCGTGCTCATAATTGATGTCGAAACCAGCCTGAATACTGATATTTTCGGTGAGTGTGTTCCAGTTGTAAACGCCACGTGCCATGATTCCATCGAATCGGGTGGTATCATGATCGGAAGGATTGGGTGAAAGCAGTTTTTCGAGCGTTGTCAGATCTTTCACGTATTGCTGTTTTGTGCGGTTGTAATAGGAATAGGCACCCAGCATATTAAACGATGAATTGACAGCCAGTTTTTTGTCAAACTGCCCCGACGTTGTGTTTCGGGTTGTATAAAACCATGTATCATAACCATTTATGCTGTATGGCGTAGCCATTACATTGCTGCGGTCCAGCAGATTCTCCTTAAAAAAATCGTTTTTCAGTTTTACTTCAGATTTTTTGCCGGTAAAATGATAGGTTGCCGAAACATTGTATTGTTCCTTAGGTTTGTATTCTGAAGAACGGGTGCTCGTATCGCTGTCGAAACCATCAAAAAAATCACGGCCGCCAGAAACAATAAAAGAGTGATTTTTATTTCTGAAAGCTATGTTTAAATCGGTGTTGTAAACTCCTACTGTTTCGTAATACAAATTGAGCGCAGACTTGAATTTTGCATAGCGGTTGTCTTTTGAAATGAGATTAATAACACCGCCCAGCGCATTACTTCCGTAAATCACTGACATGGGGCCTTCCACAATTTCAATGTGGTCAACATTCGATAAATCGAGCTGTGAAATATCAATGTCACCATCCAGTCTCCCGATAACAGGAACTCCGTCGATGAGTATCTTGATATTCTGTCCTGAAATCCCCTGCATTTTCAGGCTTGAACCTGTTGCCGGATCGGTGGAAACATTGATGCTTAATTCGTTTGAGAGCAGTTCAGCAAGGTTATTGGCGGCCTTTTGCCTGATTTCAGTTTGTCCGATTAAATCAATCTTGTAGATCGACTTATCAACCGGAACCGGTTTGTGCTGGCCGGTAACAACTACTTCGTTAATACCAAAAACCGATTGAACAAGCTTGTATTCCAGTGTCTTCTCTGTCCCCGAAAGGGTATCGGTAAGGGTGTTGTAACCCACAAAACTAATTGACAGAATAGTTTCTCCGGAAATATTTATCTGCGCGTTTCCATCTTTATCTGATGTCATATAGCTTTTTGCACCTGTTTTTACATTTTCGGTGCAAATGTGTGCATACGGAACAGGCTGCCCATCATCGTTTCCGATTACACGAAGAGCGATTTGCGTCTGTTGTGCCCACAAATCAGCCATAAAAAGAAAGAATAAAAATGTAAAAAAATACTTTTGAATCGAAAACATCGGACAGCAGTAATACTTTGATTTCGTTTGCATTAACACTTCGGAAACAGAATTTCCGGAGTGTTAAATTACTTTATCGTTTTATAAATTTTGAAGAACTGATTTTATGGGCTCCTTTTATTACCAGGTTGTAAATCCCATCCGGTAAATGCTGCACATTGATTACATGTTTGTTTAAAGACTCGTTACCAAAAACATTTTCGGTATAAACCAACTGCCCCGACATGTTATAAACCGATAGCAGGCTTTCACCCTCGAAATCGTGGATAACATTGATAACGGAAGCAGCCGGGTTGGGATAAACCGATGAAAATCCTTTTGTTAAATCCCTGACGCCGGTCGTGGTAAGGTTTTCCTGCATAAATTTATACTCTCCTGTTGACGATCCGCTGAAACCGGTAAAATACAATTTCCATACATCGCCATCGGGTAACTCGCGCACAAAATAAACCACTGTGTCAACCGCAACATAACTAAAAGTTGACATGCTGAACGATTTCCAGTCGCTGCCAATGGTTCCGATGTTTTCAGTAAACCCTTTTTCATCAAAAGCTGTAAAAGTTTCCTGTACTAAACCAGACTGCCGCACTTCCTGCACTCCGACGCCCTGTTTGGTTAAAACGCCTGTTACGTAGTAAGGAATTGTATAATCGTAGTACCTGGTGAAAAGCAGTTGCCATTCAGTTGATTTGGGCTCCTGTAACACAAAGGCATTGTTGACAATTGAATAATGGATAAATTTTTTGTCAGCATAATCATCAGCATCAAAACTAACTGTCATTTCATCACTGCCATCCAATTTTGCATATTTGAAACTCCACTGGTTCTGGATTGAGTTTTTCTGAATTATGGCCAGTTTCCGATAATCGCTTTCACTTAATTTGATAATGAAAATACTATCGCCAACAATATTGTGCGAATTCATATTGTACACACCCCATCCGTAATCGAATTGATTGGCCGTATTCTGATTCTGAACAAAAGCACCTGTTTCCCAGTTTTCAACTGAATTGTACAAGGCTTTCCAAACCATTCCGGTAGTATCAACGGTTGCCCAATCGGCAATTGTACCTTTCAGATAAGTATAAAGCATCAGCGAATTTCCGTTGTTGGCAAGAATACTGATATCCATTTTGGCGGTGGTGAAAGCAATATCCCAGGTATTGCGGGATACTGTAAGATTTTTATTGCCAAATCCCCAATATACCTCATCTGCATAGTTGGCACCTGTGGTTACTGTTATTTCGGTTGCATCTGCCTCGCTATTGTTTTGTGCAGAAATGGCAGATACACCCAAAGCGAAAAATAAAAGTGTAAAAATTCTTTTCATAGAAATTCTGATTTAAATAAATACTAAACACGATTAACAGACCTTTTGTTCTCAATTATTCCCGGGTACTCAACAACCAAAGACCCGTGTACATTGGCTTTGTATGATTTAAATGAGTTTTGGCAGAAATAAAAATCGGAGCTTACAACAGACAGGATATTGCATTAGATTACAGGAATACTGACTTAAAGATTATACTTTGAGTAATCCCCGAAAACCTCTGACTGCATAATACGATTCGGCACCATTGTGATAAACAAAAACATGGTTGAACCGTCGGTCGCAAAATAATGCGCCACCCAGTTCCCTGATTTCGGGTGGTGTTTTGATCCAGCTTGATGTTTTTGTATCAAATTTGCCGAGTGTTTGGAGAAACCTGTATTGATCTTCTGTTAAAATATCGATGCCCATTTCGGAAGCCATCCCGATTGCACTGTTGGCAGGTTTAAACTCTTTTCTTGATTCAAGGGCTTCAGGATCATAGCAGATACTTCTTCTGCCCTTTGGAGTTTCAGCGGCACAATCATAAAATATGTACTCCCCGGTACTGGTATCAAAACTTACAACATCCGGTTCACCTCCTGTTTCTTCCATTTCGGCAAGTGACCAAAGTTTTTCAGGAATCCCTTCCAGTTTCCTCCGTACTGCCTGCCAATCAAGGCCCGGATGCCTGTTCATGTTTTTCTCAAAACGTGATTTCAAGGTTTTAAACAGGATTTCTAACTGTTCGGATGGTAATGCTTTATTTGTTTCCATTGCATGAATCTGTTTTCCGTTTCAAAAAATAAACAGTTAACAGACAGTTTGGTTTGCAGGAAACAAATAAAGCAGGCTATTGCCGGTAAAAACCGGTAAAACGATCGATGTTTCATGCATTACAAAAAATCTGAAACAATCGAAAAATATACGTTATCAGTTTTGGGTGATCCGACTAATCGGGGTCAGTTCAATTTTTCTGAATTCCACTTCCGAACCTTCAGCCTGAACTGCAACCTGCCCACTTTTTGCGGTACAGTTATACCCAAAATTTACAAGTGTCTCGTTCACCCAGACTTTAATCGTATCGGCCACACATTCCACCACCATCTTATTCCAGTCGCCCACGGGTTTTTCTGTGCCATCGGTCAGATTTGGAATCCGGCGTTGTTTCCCTTCAGTAATCCCCCACTCTTCTTTCGGCCCCCGACGGGATTCCATATCGGGCACAACAATGTCTTCCACGATACACCAGAAATCACCTGCATTTTCGTGCATCATCTGCACTTCGAGTGATTTTGGAAACATACCGTATAATGAACGTGGAGTGGATGCATGAACCAGAACACCACAATTTCCGGGTATTCCGGCAAAACGGTATTCAATATCGAGGCGATAATTGCTGTAAACTGAATCGGTAATCAGGTGGCCTCCGGGTGTACCCAGACTCACCAGCATCGAATCGCGGACAATAAACGGTTTAACCGTGTCCGGATTCTGGTCAAAAGCCGGGACATCCATGTGCCAGCCAGCTAAATCAACTCCGTTAAACAACGAAACTGGTTTTGGCGACTCGGGTGTTGTGCAGGAAAACAGGGTTGCCAGAATTACGAGGAAAGTCAGTTTTTTCATAAGACAACTATTTATTTACGATTTAACTATTTACGATAGACGATTTAACTATTTACGATAGACCATTTAACTATTTACGATTTACCTATTTACGATTTACCATTTACCTATTTACGATTTCTGATCAAATCGTAAATAGTAAATAATTATTCAATATTCAATTGTTCTTTTGCCCATTTGATGTACTGTTCCCAGTCGTAGTTTGTAACATCGTGAACTCCGGTTCGGATGTGATAGGCAACAGTATTTTGCAAAGGTTGATTTACCGCTGGCATTTCATCGGAAACAATCCCTTTTTTATCGCACAATTTATAAACAGGCGAAGCAAAATATGCACCCAAAAACTCACCTTTCGGATCGGCCCATTTATCCTCTTCGGCGCTGGCAACATACAACGGGCGCGGAGCAATTAAAGCAAGCAGTTCGTGTTGGTCAAAAGGCATCATCGCTTCGTTATTGTTATAATTTTTATAGTTACCGCAAAACCAGTGAGGAAATGCATTATTAATCCGGCCGACTGTTTCTCCGAAAGCCCTTTTAGAAAGTGCAGCTCCGCCACAACCCGAATTATTCGAAATCACCGCGGCAAAACGCCTGTCGGTGGCACCCGCCCACAATGATGTTTTTCCCAGGCGTGAGTGCCCGAAAACGATCACTTTTGTTGCATCAATATTGCTGTCGGTTTCGAAATAATCCATGGCCCGGCTCAGCCCCCATGCCCAGGCAGCAATGCTTCCCCACTCATTAACTTCCGGCTTTTCCTGATTTTTTTTGTACAAAAGCGGGTGAATCCCATCTGAAAAATCATTTCTGTCGGGATCTACTTCACCATAATAAATGGTTGCCAAACCTATTCCGGCTTCCAGCATTTTTTCGATGTCCCATCGGTTGGTTCTTACACCACGCGACTGCTCCGTCAACTGGTTATTGATGATTCCAAATGAAGGATTATTATCAACCCAGGCATCGGAAATAATCACGTTCACGTCATTGGTTACCGTATGATTGCCATAAAAGTTATATCCCAGAATCAGTGGCGCTTTATCCACATTTTTGGGCAGATAAATCAGGATTGTGAAACTGAGTTTTTTCCCGTTTTTTTCAAAATGAAGGGCAACCTGTTTCCGGATGGCTTTCCCATCATACGCATTATCGGATTGTTCCAGCATTTCAATCGATGATATTTTTAATTCACCCGGTACTTTTCCGAACATATTTTCGGTAAAATAATTCAGCAACTCGGGTCTTCGTTTATTTTCCCAAACCTTCACGGATTTTACCTTTTTACCATTGAAGGTTGTCAAAACATCCGGTAAAATATACTTTGGAACTTTGCTTTCATCATAATTTGGCTCAAATTGCTGAGCAGAAAGCAACTGGGTTATCATCAGCGATATCAGAAGAATTAATGTTCTTTTCATAGTGGTTGATTTAGTGATACTAGATGCTGGATAATTTTAGAT
>CAZXVT010000151.1:1808-11342 GCA_964644015.1 uncultured Maribellus sp. | reverse complement strand
GGTTATTTCCGAAACAATTTTTTTGCTGACTCCGGCCACTGAAAATCTTTTGTCGGATGTTAAATCAAACCTGAATAAAAAGTTGGTGGATACAAAAAAAACAGCCAGCAGCAAAACAGTAAAAACCGAAAACCTGACACGTGTTCTCCGTGATTTCCATTTACCAGAGCGGATCAGCGTGGAGGTAAGCACGAGGAAAAACAGTGTCATCCCAATAAAATAGAGCAAATCGCGCATGTCGGCAACACCCCGTGAAACCGATAAATAGTGCGTATTGATGCTGAACCAGCCGAGTAGTTTTTCAACCAAAAAAGGTACACCGGCCGAGGCGGCAAAATCGAATCCCATATAAAATACGAAGGAAAGCGACATCGCCAGGATAAACGAAATAATCTGGTTATCAGTCAGCGACGAAGCAAAAATACCAATGGCAATATAAATGGATGCGAGGAAAAACAACCCGATGAAAGCGCCCCAGGTGGCACCGGTATCAATACTCCCCACCGGGTTTCCGAGCAGATAAACCGACAAAAACCACAGCAATGCAGGCAACAATGAGATGACCACCAAAACAAGTCCTGCAAAATACTTGGCCGCAACAATTTGAAGATCAGAAACTGGTTTTGCCAGTAAAGTTTCAATGGTTCCGGTGCGTTTTTCGTCAGCAAAAAATCGCATGGTGATAGCCGGTATCAGGAAAAGATACAGCCAGGGTGCCAGCGTGAAAAGTCCTTCGAGTGTGGCATAGCCATTTTCGGGAATATTGTACATACCCGGAATCACCCACAAAAACAACCCGGCAACCAGCAAAAAAACCAGTATTACCAGGTAGCCTGTCAGCGAACCTAAAAATGTTTTAACTTCTTTTCTGAATATACTTCCCATTCTCAACTGAAATTACATAAGTCTGTTTCAGAACGTGACAATCCGTTATTTATTCTGTTTCAGCAACTCAAGCATTTTTGCCGCCGCCATTTCCGAAGTCCCCGGATTTCCCATGATTTCGGCCAAACGGTTATAATCATCGAGCATTCTGTTCCGGTATTCCAGGTCGAAAAGTAATCGTTTAAGTTCGGCATTTACATTTTTTACGGTCATTTCAACCTGCAAATATTCTTTAATGGCCGTTTTATTTAATATAAGATTAGGCAAAGAAGCCCACTCAATTTTCAATACAAATTTCTTCATTACAAAATGCACCGGCCAGCCACCTTCTACCCGGTACAAAACAGCCTGCGGCACTTTAAACAAAGCTGTTTCGAGCGTTGCAGTTCCCGAAGCAACCAGTGCTGCATAGGCATTTTCGAGCAATTGATAAGTCTGGTTAAATACAATCTGAATACCGGTGCCTGCCAGCATATTTTCATACAGTTTTTTATCCACCGTATTAACACCAGCCACCACAAACTGAAACTCTGTTTTGTCTTTTGCCGCTTCCACCATAACCGGAAGCGTATTTTTAATCTCCTGAACGCGGCTGCCTGAAAGCAACGCCACAATTGGTTTTTCAGGTAATTTATTATTTATTCTGAAATCGTTGCTGTTGCTATTTTTTCTGAATTCGTCAATGGCATCCAGCAAAGGATTTCCCACATAATGAACTTTCACTCCCCGTTTGCCAAACCATTCGGTTTCGAAAGGCAGAATCGAAAAAAGTTCATCGACAAACTCCCTGATTTTTTTTACCCGGTACTCTTTCCACGCCCACACTTTCGGGGCAATGTAATAAACCACTTTTATTCCGTTTTGATGTGCAAACTCTGCCATCCGCAAATTAAAGCCGGGGTAGTCAATCAAAATCAAAACATCAGGTTTGTATTGCAGAATATCCTGCTGGCAGATTTTCATATTTTTGCTGATAGTCCGCAGGTTTAAGACAACATTCACAATACCCATGAAAGCCATTTCGCGGTAATGTTTCACAAGCGTTCCGCCCACCTGCTGCATCAGGTCGCCGCCAAAAAACCGAAAATCAGCCTGGCCGTCTTTCAGTTTCAACTGTTTCATCAGGTTCGAACCATGAAGGTCGCCCGATGCCTCGCCTGCCACCAGATAATATTTCATCAGACTAAAATATTTTCAGAATATCAGATTTGGGATACTCAGATTTTCCGTTGTTATATTGAGTCGCGGTATTCATTAAAATGCTCTTGAAATCAATACAATCAATGCGTAAATTATGGTTGCACCCAAAATTCCACGGGCCGTTTTTTCGTATTTCAGTTTTATAAAAAGCATAAAAACCGCGCTGTTCAGAAAAACACACAGACTGCCCAATTTTACAAGTGCCTGCAAATACCAGAGTCCTTTTACGTAATCAAAAAAGGAAACATCATTATTTCCGGCGAGGTAAACAATTAAAAACACGATAACCGGAAGGGAAAATCCGATCAAAAATCCCAGCCCAAACTGGTCGAACCTGTTTTTTCGGCGTTGCAGCATCAGAATTTCCAGTCTTGAATTTCAGAAAGCGTTTTATAGCAAGTCATGTCAACCGTAACCGGAACAACAGAAACAAAGCCGTTTTTCATGGCATAAATATCTGTTTCAACCGACTCTTCTTCAAAGTTTTTAAAATAACCGGTCATCCAGTGATAATCACGACCGTGCGGATCGGTGCGTTTCTCGAATTCCTCCATCCATTTTCCGTGCGCCTGCCGGCATACTTTTATCCCTTTGGGTTTTCCCTGCGGAATATTCACATTCAGACAGGTAAACGGAGGAATTCCATTTTCGAGCACACTCTGAAAAACGCGGGCTACCATAATTTTTGCTTTCGAAAAGTCGGCATCGTTATCGTAATCATCCAACGAAAAACCAATCGACGGAACTCCGTGCAAACTACCTTCGATGGCGGCTCCCATCGTTCCGCTGTAAATCACACTGATGGAAGAATTGGTGCCGTGATTGATTCCTGAAACCACAAAATCGGGTTTACGGTCGAGCAAACTGTTAAAACTGAGTTTTACACTGTCAACCGGAGTACCGTTACTTTTATAGGTAGGCGCTCCATGAATCTTTTCAACCGGAACAGCCCTGAGCGGCTGGTCAACAGTGATTGCACATGATTTCCCGGACATCGAAACTTCGGAAGAAATGACAATAATATCGCCAAAAAACTGCATCACTTCCACCAACTCGCGCAGCCCTTTTGCATGTATGCCGTCGTCGTTGGTTACTAATATCAAAGGTTTGTCTGACATATTTTTTTTGAATAGGTCACAAATATAACGATTATTAGTTTTTGGGTTGAAAGCTGAAATACAGAATACAACTTTCAATCTGAAAAACTGTAAACTTTTGTGTTTTCGCTTATTTTTGTTTCAGTAATAATAAAAAATGACAAATTCTGAAATCCATCATCCACAAAGACCCGGCTCGCTCACAGCGCTTTGCCTGCTTTCTTTTGCAGGAAGCGGCGCTGGTTTTATTATCTATTTCTTAGCCTCGGTATTTTTCGAAAAGGCATCCGAAATCATCATCCGGTTTTCGTCAATGCACTCAACCGAAGCGCTTTCACCAATCTATTATACGCTATTTATGATGTTCTCGGCCATTTCGTTGGTGGGTGCCATCAGAATGTGGAAACTTCACCGCGACGGATTTCTTTTTTACACAACCGCACAAATCGTGATGCTTATTTTGCCCTGGTTCTGGCTGGGCATCCAAACAGCTTCAGCCCCGGGAATTATTTTTACTTTGGTTTTTATTGCCGGTTACGCGTTTAACTGGAAAAAATTAAGTTGAATTTATTCTTGTTTTCAATCATAAAATCACAATCAAAATGGTGAAACTTATTGAAAAACCCACAATTATTAAGGCAGCCGGTGTTGGCGAAAAACAAATTGAAGAATTTATCGGGCGTGTAAATTCTGGAACTTCGGAAGTCAGCATTGCCCGGATGAAAAGTCCGCAGGGATGGTTTGAACCGGGCCAGTGCCCCGAATTTGATGAATACACCCTGGTTTTAAAAGGAACGCTGAAAGTTGTTACTAAAACAGGTGAAATCATTGTCGGCGAAGGTCAGGCAATTATCACCCCTAAAAATGAATGGATACAATACAGTACGCCATTTGAAGGTGGCGCTGAGTACATTGCAGTTTGTCTGCCTGCCTTTTCTCCCGGTACGGTAAACAGGGATGAATAAAATACAATCTGATAATTTGTTTTTACAGTAAAAGCCATATTTTAGGGCCGAATTTTAAACTAAACCAGTAATGAGAACCTATTACAATCTCAAAAAAATCAGCTTTGTGCTGGCAATTTTTCTTCTCTCGCTTTGTAATGTAAAAGCCGAAAATGGTGCAAAAATCGTTGAAAAGAACGGGACTTTCGAGCTTTATGTCGATGGTGTAAAAACTTATATTAAAGGAGTGGGTGGCACCAACCGGATTGACCTTGCAGCTCAGAACGGAGCCAATGCTTTTCGTACCTGGGGCGGCAATGTGGAATCGGTAAAAAAAGATGTTGCGCTGGCAGCGGCCAATAAAATGTACATCATGCAGGGAATCTGGCTTACGAAAGACCGGAAATCATACCTCGATGAAACCTACAAAAATAAAATGCGCGCAGAAATTCGCCTGTTAGCCGAAACATTTAAAGACGATCCGAATATTCTGATCTGGGGACTTGGCAACGAAATCGACCACGAAGAACAGGCCAACACAGCAGCCGCCTGGCAATTTGTGGATGAACTTGCAGGGATCATCAAATCAATTGATAAACGTCATCTTGTTGCTACAGTGATTACGCACAATCCGAAAGCACTCGATTCAATTGCCACTTACACAAAATACCTCGATTTGGTTGGAATAAACAGTTACGGAGCAATCGGAAAATCAGAAGAAATCGTTAAGAAATCAAAATACAAAGGCGCTTATCTTATAACTGAGTGGGGACCGACAGGATGGTGGGAAACCACCAAAACAAGCTGGGGCGCCCCGATTGAACAAACCAGCGAAGAGAAACGGCAGGTTTACGAAAACCGTTACAACAATTACATTCTGGCTTCAAAACGGTGTTTGGGTTCGTTTGTTTTTTTGTGGGGGCAAAAAGAAGAACGAACACCAACCTGGTTCAGCATGTTTGTGGAAAATAATGTGGCCGGATTGCCGTTAAAAGGTGAAAAAACGCCAATGGTGGAAGCCATGGAACGTGTCTGGAAAGGTAAAGAACTGAAGCAAACAGCGCCGGTAGTTGAAAAAATGACGATTGACGGAAAAACCGGAGTTGAAAGTGTAACCGTAAAAGCCGGAAAATGGTTTGAAGGGAAAGTGGATGTTACTGATAAAGAAAACGATACCCTTACATTTCACTGGGAAATATTGAAAGAAGCCACGGTTTTGGGAAGCGGCGGCTCTTATGAGCCCCATCCTGAAAGGGTAGGCAGTGTAATTACCACAAAAAAAGCCGTCTGCACTTCGTCGGTCAGCGAACCCGGCAACTACAGATTGTATGTTTATATTTCAGATAATACCGGATTTGTATCCACTGCGAATGTTCCGTTTAAGATTGTACCCTGAAACAGGCACAACCGGCATAAAAAAAATGCCATCCGTGTTGAAAAACCGGATGGCATTTTTTCTGCATAAAATTCTGTTATAATCCCAGCAATAATTTTCCGGCGTCTTGTCCTCCGGTAAACATCCTTTCAGGATTTTCAATCAATTCTTTCACTTTCACCAGGAACCCAACCGAGTCTTTTCCGTCAATAATCCTGTGATCATAAGACAAGGCCACATACATCATGGGTCTGATAACCACCTGACCGTTCACTGCCACAGGGCGATCAACAATATTGTGCATTCCTAAAATAGCCGACTGTGGCGGATTGATAATCGGTGTAGATAAAAGCGATCCAAAAACACCGCCATTGGTGATGGTAAAGGTTCCGCCACTGAGTTCTTCCACCGATATTTTTTTGTTGCGCGCCTTTTCCGCCAGTTCCTTTATTTCAAGCTCAATTTGCGCAATGGATTTACTTTCTGCATTCCTTACAATCGGAACCATCAAACCTTTGGGTGTTGAAACGGCAATTCCCACATCCACAAACTTCGGCATCACAATTTCATCTCCATCGATTTGCGCATTCACCATCGGGTGAAAATCCATCGCTGTGGCAACCGCTTTTGTGAAGAAAGCCATAAAACCCAGCTTCAGTCCATGCGTTTCGGTGAATTTCTGCTGGTATTTTGCGCGCAAATCCATCACATAACTCATGTCGATTTCGTTGAAGGTGGTGAGCATGGCGGTTTCGTTTTTTACTGCCACCAATCTTTCGCTTAACTTTCTTCGCAGGCTTGACATTTTTTCACGTTCCAGATCGCGCGAAGCCACTTTTGGTGTAATCACCGGTACAACGTCTGTTTTTGGCAATTGTAAAACTGCTTCCACTTCTTTTTTACCAATCCGTTTCAGACCACTGATAATATCCTCAACAGAAAGACCGTGTTCCTTCATCATCTCCCGGGCAACATCGGTTACTTTCACTTTCGAATCAGCTTCTGCAATTACTTCGGTCTTCGTTTCAATTTTTACCTCCGTCTTTGTCTCCGCCTTCTTCTCTGGTTTTTCGTTTGCCTCAGCCTTCGTCTCTGCCTTTACTGCAGCCACACTTGTGTCGATGGTACAAACCACCGAACCCACGGCTACTTTGTCGCCTTCGTGTACCAATAATTTTATTTCTCCACCTTCGTCGGCGATCACTGTGAGTGTTGCTTTATCCGATTCAACCTCGGCAATTTCCTGGTTTTTGGCAACCACTGCCCCATCGGCAACCAGCCAGTGACCAATTTCAACTTCGGTTATCGATTCTCCCGGACTGGGAACTTTAATTTCAATAATCATGGTGTAATTTATTACGATTCAACGGGTACCTTTATTTTAAAAGCCACATTCAGAATTTCATTCAAGCCCTGTTTGTGTTTTTCCATCAGGCCAACTGCCGGACTTGCACTTTCTTTTCGGGTGGCAGGAATGAATCCCAAATGTCCGAGTTTTCGCTGGATGAATGGCCAGGCTCCCATATTTTCAGGTTCATCCTGTGCCCACACAAGACTTGTAGCTTTTTTGTACTTTTTGAGAATTTTATTGATTTTTTCAACCGGAACCGGGTACAACTGTTCCATTCTGACAATGGCAATATTTGTTAAGCCGTTTTCAATTTTGTGTTTTTCCAGATCGTAATACAGACGTCCGGAAGTAAAAACGATTCTTTCAACCAGACTTTCAGAAACAAGCTGATCATCGATTATCTCATTAAATCCGCCTTTTTCAAATTCTTCGGTTTTTGAAAGAACCATCGGGTGACGAAGCAAACTTTTAGGCGTAAACACAACTAACGGAAGCCGGGTTTTCATTTTTACCTGCCGGCGCAACAAATGAAACATATTTGCCGGCGTGGTTGGCTGAACGATCTGCATATTGTTTCCGGCTGCCATTTGCAAAAAACGCTCGATACGGGCGCTTGAATGTTCCGGTCCCTGGCCTTCGTAGCCATGAGGCAACAGCAGGACAATCCCATTCATCATTCCCCATTTTTCAAAAGCCGACGCAATATACTGGTCAATCATTACCTGGGCGACGTTGTGAAAATCGCCGAATTGTGCTTCCCACAAAACCAGTCCGTTTGGTTGTACCAGCGAATATCCGTATTCAAAACCCAACACGGCGTATTCCGAAAGCGGCGAATTAAAAACATCAAACGGAGCCTGGTTTTCGTCCACATTTTTGAGCGGAGTATATTTCTCATCGGTTCCTTCCACCACAAAAGCGGCGTGGCGATGTGCAAAAGTTCCGCGCACACTGTCCTGCCCGCTCAAACGCACCGGGTGTCCTTCGGCAACCAAAGTTCCGTAGGCCAGCAACTCGGCCATTGCCCAATCAAGACGGCCATCGCTCATCATCATCCGGCGGTCGGCAACAATGCGGTCAACCTTTTTAAAGAAAGTCAGATTATCCGGTAAGTTGTTGATTTTATCAGAAATTGCCTGCAATTTTTCGGCCGGAACCATGGTTTTTACATTCGGATTGAATCCGTCTTTCTGCGGCATATCGTAGGTTTTGTATTCATTCACCAGAAAATGCCTTATGTTGACTTTATCAATTTTCTCCGAATCGCTGTATTTTCCTTCCAGAAACTGGTCGAATTCTTTCACTTCTTTTTTTGATTCCTCCAAAGTCAACACACCCAAAGTATCCAGCTTTTCGGCATAAATATCACGCGGATTCGGATGTTTTTCGATGGTTTTATACAACAACGGCTGCGTGAAACGCGGTTCATCACCTTCGTTGTGCCCGTAACGGCGGTAACACAGAATATCGATAAAAACATCTGACTGAAATTTCTGCCTGAATTCCATGGCGAGTTTTACCGTGTAAATCAGAGCTTCCACGTCATCGCCGTTCACATGAAACACGGGTGAA
The DNA here is from genome assembly GCA_964644015.1 of uncultured Maribellus sp. Classification (GTDB taxonomy): domain Bacteria; phylum Bacteroidota; class Bacteroidia; order Bacteroidales; family Prolixibacteraceae; genus Draconibacterium. The sequence continues at coordinate 2,918 of CAZXVT010000151.1, read as the reverse complement.
CGGGTTACTTTGGCCACATCGGTACAATAGGTACTCGAACGCGCTTCGAGATAATTGGTGGTAAAACCAACCTGGTTATTGATTACGAGATGAATGGTGCCACCGGTTTTGTAGCCTTCCAGTTGCGACATCTGAATGGTTTCGTAAACCACGCCTTGCGTTGCAATAGCCGCATCGCCATGAATGACAATGGCCGCAGCTTTACTAAAATCTTTGTTATAATTCTTTTCAATTTGCGATCGCACAATCCCTTGCACAATCGGCGCAACTGTTTCGAGATGCGAAGGATTGGGCACCAGCTTCAATTTCACTTTATTACCGTGGTCGGTCGTCACTTCATTTTCGTACCCGAGATGATATTTCACATCGCCCTGCGAAATTTCTTCCGTATATTCCTTGCCTGTGTATTCTTTAAAAATGTTTTCGTAAGGTTTTTCGAGAATATTAGCGAGCACATTTAAACGTCCGCGGTGCGCCATCCCGATCACAAACTCTTCAATGCCCAATTCTGCTCCTTTTTCAATCACAGCATCCAGCGAAGGAATCAGCGTTTCGGCTCCTTCGAGTGAAAATCTTTTCTGCCCAACAAATTTTTTGTGGATAAAGTTTTCGAAGCCAACCGCCAGTTTCAGGTGATAGAAAAAATGTTTTCGCTTTTCATCAGAATATTCTTCCGAATTCCGACTGCTTTCCATTTTTTTCTTCAGCCAGCTCAACACTTCAGGATGCCGCATGTACATATACTCAACACCCACCGACCGGCAATAAGTTGCCTCAAGATGGGCAATAATATCTTTCAGTTTGGCAGGCCCGATTCCGATTTCATTCCCGGCCTGAAAAACAGTTTCAAGGTCTTTCTGTTCAAGCCCGAAATTCTCAATTGCCAGGGTTGGTTCGTATTTCCGGCGCGAACGTACCGGGTTTGTTTTGGTAAACAAATGTCCACGCTGACGGTATCCATGGATCAGGTTCAGAATGGCAAATTCCTTGTCGATTAAATTTGATTTTACAGTTGAATGCGATGGAGAATAGTTGGTCCGGGCTAATTCAAATCCCAGGAAAAACTGTTGCCAGCTTTTGTCAACCGAATCGGGATTACTGAGCCATGAC
>CAZXVT010000151.1:0-1798 GCA_964644015.1 uncultured Maribellus sp. | reverse complement strand
AGCCATGACTGGTACAATTCCTCAATTGCCGCCAATTCCTGATTTCCTGCTGAAGAAAACTTATCCATTGTTGATTTTTAATTTTATATTCATCGATTAAAAAAAACAAAAATCCATATCTAATGTTTAGGAAAACCACAGCATTTCCAATAAAAATGCATGTTTTAAAAATACAAATACCGGAAGATTATTGCATAACTTTATTGTGAAAACAAAATTATTTGCCATGAAAAAATTAACGACAACTTTCATCTTGCTAATCATCTCATTTACTGCTGTTTTTGCCCAAACCGAATTCAAAGACCAGTTGGTGAAGCGGGACGGTAAAATTATTATTTGCCGTATTATCGAAATTGGAGACGATGAAATTAAATACAACGAGCAGGGGCTGAGGAGCGACATCATTATTGGAATTGACAAAGCCAAGGTTGAAAAGATTGTTTTTGCCGATGGAAATGAATATAAAATTGACAACCTGATGGGTGTTTATGAAGATTTGAGTACACAGCGGAAAAACAACCTGAAATTTAACCTGTTCTCACCTATTTCAGGCGGTTATGCAATTACTTATGAACGAAGTTTAAAACCAGCTCGCAGCTTTGAGACCGAAATCGGATTAATTGCCAAAGGTGAAAACAACCAGATGGACATGCCCGAAGCACATGGTTTGTTTATAAAAGCCGGATACAAAATGATGCGCTCGCCTGATTTTTATATGCGGGGAATGAAATATGCCCACATCCTGAAAGGATCGTATGTAAAACCTGAAATTGCATTTACCACTTTTTCATACGATAAACCTGAATATTATTATGATACTTACTCTGAAGGAAAAGAATCAGGATCGACCACAAAATTAGCACTGATGGTGAATGTCGGAAAACAGATTATTTACACCAATGCATTCTCAATCGACTTCTTTGTCGGAGCGGGTTATGCATTTGGAAAGTTAGATCCTGACCTTCATTATTATGCATTTGTTGGCACCAGCGGCGATGTGGCGTTTATTATGTCTGGCGGTGTGAGAGTCGGATTTTTATTTGGTGACAAGAAAAAATAATGACTGATTGTAATAATTATTATCCGAATTAATTATATTAAATGGCAAATTAAATCATCGTTAAACCGAAAAAAAATGGAGATTGGCAGGATTTTATCAAAGCTAAACCCTGATCTTGTAAGTGAAATAAAAGTGAGTTGCAGTGAAGTTGAAATTCCCAAAAACACTGAAGTTGTTCGCGATGGTCAGTATATCAAAGCAGTTCCGATAATTACCAAAGGGCTGATAAAAGTTTTTACCCGGCACGAAGACAAAGAATTATTATTGTATTACATCCGCTCGGGAGAAACCTGTATTATGAGTTTCGATGCTGCGCTTAAAAATACGCCAAGTAAAATATTTGCCACTACCGAAGAAAACTCAACCGTTTTACTAATGCCGGTAGAAAAGGTATTTGATTGGATAAAAAAGTACCCCGATCTTAATTCACTGTTTTTTCAGCAATACAATTTAAGATACAACGAACTGATTTATACCATCAACGAATTAATTTTCGAAAAAATGGACCAGCGGATATACAAATACCTTAAAACCAAATCGGAAATTTCCGGAGAAAATCCATTAAAAATTTCGCACAGAAAAATAGCAACCGATTTGGGCACTGCCCGCGAAGTTATCAGCAGAATTATGAAAAAACTTGAATACGAAGGAAAAGTTGTTCAGCTTGATTCAGGGATAAAAATTCTTTAAGTGGTAACCTAAGTCACCGTTTTCTCTGCTTTCTCCATTTTATATTTG
>CAZXVT010000150.1:0-11346 GCA_964644015.1 uncultured Maribellus sp. | reverse complement strand
CGAGATTTAACCAGTATTTTTTGTGTGTTTTACCCGGTATAATTTTGTCAAAATCATCATCTCCCAGATTTAGAAATTCGCCTTTGCGGTCGCGAACAATCAATTTGTCAGGCAATTGGGTTTTAATCAGTTTTTGGTCTGCATCCAATTCCGAATTATTAAACCATGTTAAAAACGAAATCAATTCATCATCGATTAAGTATTTTTTTTTTATAACTGTATTCATTGCTTCTTTAATTAACTCATCGTCAGTTAGCTGTTCTTTTAGCATGTCGTAAAACTGTTCGAGTAACTCAGCCCGGTTTAGCAGCACGATTTCATTATTCACAAGGTTAACCGAGAATTTAAATGTCAATTTACATGAAAATGGTTCAATAAATTCAGTAACCGGAAACCCTGTTTCAATAGGATTAAAGTTTGGAAAAAAATAATTGGTGTGGTTTAAAACCTCTTCAGTTGATGATTTATCTGCTAAATTTTTTAAAATCTGAAGACTGAATTCAATCGAATTTCCGGGAGTTACTTTTTCTATTATTAACCTGATTTTCTTTTCTTTACTTTGTTTTAAATCTTTGCTTTTATCTTCCCTTATTCCATAAATTTTATCCACTCTTTCGAAGATATATTCATGGCCTTCTTCCATTTTCAGTTTAATAACCTGAGTTTGAGAAATGGAACTTAAAACCGAAAAAACAAAAAGCAGTGTAAAAAATACCGGAATCGTTTTCATCTGTACAAATTTTTAAAGTCACTGATTAGTTGGTGGTTATACTTTACCTCTTTTATCCACATTTTCACCCGATGGAACTCACATGTGGTTTGTTCATTGTTGTTTGTGTTTATCTGCGAACATGTTCGTTTCATAGTTGTTAAAATTGGTTTTCTCAAAGTTGGCGGATTAAAACAAATTAAAAAAGTGGTATTTATTAAACGGCAGGTTTGGTTTATTTAGCGGTTACATTACAATGGGAAATGAATCCGCAAGACGAAAAAAAGGAGCTTCGCAACTCCTTTTTCATGTTCATATTTTCGTAATCAGTTTTACTGCAAAACAAACTTCATTCTGAAACATACCATTTCACCCTGAAGTTCAGGGATGGAAAGGGGAGAAAGCTGCTCAATCACTCTTATTGATTCTTTTACCAGCAACGACAGATCTTTGCTTTTTTCTGATGTCACAGTTTTTTCACTTTTATACGAAGTAACCACCACCTCATCAACATTGATAAATTTTCCGTCAGGCCGCTTATCGGTTACACGGCTGATTGTTCCATCTTTCTCAACAAAAGCCCAGATTTCCACAACTCCCTGCTGGTTGTTCTCCTGTGCTAAAACGGGGTATTTAATTCTTTGGGCAATAGATTTCCGTAGATCTGAATAAGTATCATTTTTTGTACTATCATTTTTAAGAGTTATTTCAATTACCCCGTTTTTACCTTTTTCACCATATTTCTTTGTGGCTGTTTCATTTTTCAAAACATACACCGATTCAATTGTTGCAGGGTCAATATTATTAAAAGTTTGCCCGGATTCTTTGCCGTTTACAAGGATAAGAGGGTCAGATTTTTCTGAATTGTATTTTGTTTTTGTATTAATCAAAACAACTCCATTCTTTCCTTTGTCTCCATATAATTTAAAACCTGATTCTCCTTTTAAAACATCTATTCGTTCAATGTTTTCAGCATCGATTTCAACAGTTTTTCCTTCATATTCTTTACCATCAACAATATAGAGTTTGTTATCAACTTCTAATTTTACATCAATATTTTTTCTGCCATTTGTTTTCACTTCCATCATTTCATAACCATCTTTTCCAAACAACAGAGTTTCAATCTCTCCTTCAGACCTGATTTCGTAATTGCCTTTGGTATCAGTAATAGTTCCGTTCATTTTACTTTTATCAACAACAGAAACCCCAACAAGCGGTTCTCCTTTTTCGTTGGTTACCTCTCCTTTTATAGCTTCTTTTTGCAAATAATTGGTTTTTGTCGTTATTAGAATCACCCCGTTTTTCCCTCTATCTCCATAAAGTGCAGTTGAAGACTGATCTTTCAGCACATCAATTTTTTCAATTTCTTCAGGATTGAGATTTTCAATGCTTTTTACTTCTGTGCCATCGACAATAAAAAGTGGTTGTTTTGCCGGGTCGCCACCTGATTTTATGGTTAATCCATTTTGCGAAGAAGGAGTAATTACAAAATTTTCACTGCCTTTTTTCATTGTTCCATTCATTCCGCCTGAAATTGAGTATCCTCCCTCTGTTTTGCTTTCTGTCTTTTGTGTTCCGTAGCCAACCACCACAATTTCTTTGGGTTTTGAGACAGTATCAACTGCAGACATCAAATTATTATCTGACTGTTCAGAGGGAGTTTCGAAAGTACTCTCTGAATCACTTTTCAATACTTCGGTTTTCACTTCTTTATTCGACAAACCCATTACAAGGATTGCCAGAATTGGTAGCACGGCGAGTTGTTTTACAATGGCAAATTTGTTTTCTGTTTTCTTTTTCATCATGACTATACGGTTTTTAAGTTGACTTCCATTCAATGCGGTGAGAAAAGGGGCGACGCCTTTTTCGCCGGCCAGCGAAACCATGGCGAGCTGGTATTGCTGCGGATTAAACTGTTTTACAATTTCGTGGTCGGTAAGGTATTCGAGGTTGTTTTTCACGGCATCTTTCAGCAGCCACGCAAACGGATTGAACCACTGCAACAGAAACATGATTTCGGTAAAAAGAATGTCAAACGTGTGTTTTTCGCGCACATGAATTTTCTCATGACTGACAATCATTTCAAGCTCCGGATGCAAAAGTGTTTTTTCGGCAATCACTATTTTACTGAAAAACGAAAAAGGGTGAACGTCTTTTTGGGTGACATTGATTATTGCCCCGAATTTCTGCTGAACGGAACTTTGCTTTACAATTTTTATGGCTTTGAGGTGGCCCAGCAACAGATGAAACAGAAATCCGGCAGTTCCCAGCAGGTACAATCCGAACAAATAATGGTACCACTCCAAAACGAATTCAGTTTGCGGAATTCCTCCGGAAGCAGGTGCCAGGTAGGCAAAACTGTTCACATCAAAACTTTCAGGTTCGATGTATTTTGTTGTGGTGAAAGTAATGAGCGGAATCATGAAACTCAGCGCCAGCGAAACCGGCAGATAAATGCGGTTAAAACCAAAATGTTTCTGGTGCTGAAACAACAACAGGTAAGCAAGATAAAATGCCCCGGCGCCAATAGCAGCTTTTCCGATGTAAAGCAGGTAGGTTTCCATTATTTCTGCTCTTTTATCATTTTCACCAGTTCTTCGAGCTCTGCCGGGGTGAGGCCTTTTTCCTTTACAAAAAATGCCACTGCATTCTGGTACGAGTTGTCGAAATAATCGCTGATTACCTGTTTCATAAAGGTTCCACGGTACTCTTCTTTTGTCATCAGCGGAAAATATTCGTAGGTATTTCCGTATTGTGTGAAACCGATAATTCCTTTATCCTGCAGCAAACGCACCAGCGACGAAACTGTGTTGTAATGCGGCTTCGGGTCGTCGTACTCTTCCACAATGTCTTTTACAAAAGCTTTTCCCAGCTTCCAGAGGATTTTCATGACCTCTTCTTCTTTTCGCGTTAGTTTTTTCATTTTGCAGACCTGTTAGATTTTCATATTTAAGCATCACTTCTTTGCTGTCATTTCGACAAGGTACGAGGAGAAATCTTTTCGAACAGGCAGATTTCTCGTCTCGCCTAAGGCGAGACGAAATGACAAATCGAAATGACACCAACAAACATACAACTGATTTTTCAGTTTACAAACTGTTTTTTCAGTTATTCAACGAAAAAATCAGTTAAAAGATGTAAAATAAAAAAATGCCACCCGAAAGTGGCATTGATTTAAACTAAAAATGTATGGAAAAAAAGCTCTCTTTTTAACCACGTTTTATTCGACTATTCCCTGGTCAACAAGTTTAACAATGCATCCAAAAAACATATTTTTTAACATTTGCTAAATAAGAGCACGGGATTCAGCTATAAAAAACTGACAGATTTATCAGAATTCACCACCTCCCATGTCCATTCCGCCACCACCATTTTCCTGTCCGCCGCTTCGGCGGTCTTCTTTAAAGTTATTCAGTTTATAACTCAGGGTCAGCATAACCACACGGGGTTCACGTTTCCACTCAAACCAGCTTTTAAAATCTTCTGTAACCGATTCGCGTTCAAATTTGGCAGTTCCAAACGGGTCCTGCAGGCTGAGCGTGGCAGACAGTTTCTTTTTGAGAAAGTCCTGTTTCAGAGCAAAAGTTGTAAAAAACGATGCTTTTGATTCGCCCTGGGCTGAAACCGACGGTCCGCGATAAAATCCCTGAATTTGCATTCGCGAATTATCTGAGAATTTAATCGTTGTATTCATTCTCCCGCTCCAGTTGGTACTTTCACGGTCGAATTCCTCACCGTTTGCTTCACCTTTTATCCTGTAATTAAATCCTGAAATACTGGCGTTTACCGTAAGCCATTTTGTAAACTCAACATTTCCCATCAATTCCAGGCCGGTTGAGTAGTCTTTCCCTACGTTTTCCGATTTTAAATACAAAATCCCATCGTCGCCCAATGATTCGAGGCGATCGATTTTATTCTTTGTAATCCGGCTGAATGCTTCGAGCGACAAATAAGAGCGCCCGAATTTCAACATGTAACCCAAATCGTAAGAGTCGGTGTATTCGGGTTCAAGTTCAGGATTTCCTTCGCGAATGGTGAAACGGTTGAAATAAGTTGGAACAGGATTTAGATCCCAGCCACCCGGACGATTGATGCGCCGGCTGTAACTTGCCATTATTTCATTTTTTTCGCCGATATCGTACGACAAATGCAGGGTTGGGAATAAATCGAAAAGTTGTAAGGTTGCCACAGAATCGTTTGCCGACGACTTTATTTCGCGGTCGGTGACCTCTCCCCGCAGTCCGCCCATAAACTGTAAACCTCCCAGTTTATTCGAATAGGTTCCGTAAACAGCATGAATATCGTTTTTAAAGTCGATTGAACTGGAGAAAAAATCGCTGGTAATCCAGGTTCCGCTCACCGGGTCGTATTCCTGAAACGATGTACTCTCATCTTCACGCTCCAACCTGCTTTGAAAACCGGCCTCCAGTTTGCTCACATCGCTGAAAGGCAATGTATAATCAGCTTTCAATCTGAATTCCTTTTCATCTTCCTCTTCGGTAGTCTTAACCTGGGCAAGGTAAGTTCCCGATGGATTATAGTTTTCATCCGTCAGCATTTCGTTTTCTTCATCGCCATCAAAACCAGTACGGCCCGAATAAAACGCGTTTGCTTCAATATTGTGTCCCTCGTTATTAAATTTGTGCTGAAAGTTGAGCGTGCCGCTGTAAAAATCACTTTCGCTTGCTGAAGTTTCGTTGTTAACCGAGTAAATATCTGTTAATTCCGGAATTGTATATTCGTGAATCAACTCTTCGCCCGAACGGTTATTTTTTGATTTTCCAACTTCGCCAGACAGCGTTAAAGTTGTTTTATCGGAAAGATAATAATCAAATCCTCCTTTGAAATTTTGTCCGCCCCGTATAAAATTCCTGTCGCCGCCAATCGAAATGTAATTGGTTGTGTCGCCCAGGTAAGTTTCGCGGGTTGAGGCCATGCTTCCGTAGTTGGTTTCGTCGCGCCAGTCGGCACCCAGAAAATAGTTGAACTTTTCAGTACGATAATTCAGCAGAAAATCGCCACGATATTTATCACCTGTTCCGATAGTTCCGTTAATAACCCCGCTGAAACCATTCATCGAATTCTTTTTCATTACCAGGTTTATGATTCCGGCACTTCCGTCGGGTTCGTATTTAGCCGACGGGTTGGTTATAATTTCGATATTTTCGAGTGCCGAAGCCGGAATCTGGCGCAGTGCGTCGCTGCCACTTAATACACTTGGCCTGCCGTCGATTAAAACCGTAAAATTGCCCGAACCACGCAAGGTCACATTCCCTTCAATATCAACCTGAACCGAAGGTGTATTTTCAAGAACGTTGGCGGCTGAACCGCCCGCGGCACTAATTACCTGGCTTACGTTTACCACTTTTTTGTCGAGTTTGAATTCTACCTGTGCCTTGTCGGCAACCACATCAACTCCCTTTATTTCCAAAGTTGCAGGCGATAATGCAACACTGCCAATATTCACCAGTTTGCTTTCATTACTAATAAGAATGCCGTTCACCCTGTTTTTTTCATACCCTAAAAAATTCGCCTCAACAATAAACTCACCGTTGGTAACACCTCTAATTTCGAATTCACCTTTTTGGTTGGTAATTCCGCCCGAAACGAGCGAAGAACCATTCATATCATAAACCGCGACATTGACAAATTCCAACGGTTCACCCGAATTTTTATCTTTGATAACTCCCCTGATTACGCCCGCCCTGTCTTTAGTATCGGGCAAATTCACGGCTCTGGCAGGAGCATTAACAATCAAAAAAACCGACAAAATTATTCCTACAAATTTTCTCATTTTCATTTTCTGTTCTAAACATGTTCGGAATATAAGACAGTTTTGTCTTTTTATGGTTTAAACGACAATTTGTTAATGAGTTGTTAACGAACATTCAACCCGGTCAATTAATTACAAATACCTCTAACAATCAATGTTTTATAAACATCAAAAACTTACACTTTTTTACCAGACCTCCAATACTGATATACTCGCCAAAGCTGATTTTCAAAATTTTATGCTAACCAGAAATAATACCGACAAATTATCCAATCAAAAAGCTAAATTTGTTTCAACCAAAAACCTTAAAACAAATGATTATGGAACAACAAATTCAACAACCTCAGACACCTCCGCCCAACTACCTTGTTTTTGCTATTCTGACCACAATTTTTTGCTGCCAGATTCTTGGAATTGTTTCAATAGTTTATGCAGCACAGGTTAACTCGAAATGGACAGCCGGCGATATCCAGGGAGCAATGGATGCCAGTAAAAATGCCAAACTCTGGGCCTGGATTGCTTTCGGAAGTGGATTGTTGATTGCTGTTGTGGTGGGTTTACTTTCAATCTTTGGTGTATTGGCCGGCCTGGCAATGGGCGGAGCCAGCATTTAAAAAATGACAAAAAAAATACTCAATATCGGACTGCTGACAGGTGTTACTGTGTTGGCAGTCCTTTTTTTTGTACTCGATCCGGCAAAACACTCCTTATTTCCGAGATGTATTTTTAATTCAATAACAGGATATTATTGTCCGGGTTGTGGGTCACAAAGGGCCATCCACAGTTTGCTTCACCTGAGGTTGATGGATGTTGTGAGTTACAATTTTCTGTTTCTTCCGGCTGCGCTGCTTATTTTGTATCATTATCTGCACCCGGTTTTAAACAAGATATTCAAACTGAAACTTCCGAATATTCTTTACCACAAACTTACTCCGTGGATTATTTTTATGGTGATCATCCTTTTCTGGATATTTCGGAATATCCCGGTTTTCCCATTTTCAGTGCTGGCACCGGGTTAGTTTTCCAATTTTGATCATTTCCAATACAATCTATCTTTCTGAACCTCCCCGAATTCATTTTACCAATTGTAGCCGCCCCTGTTTTTCGAGCCATGCAAGATAATAACTCAGGCTGGCAGTGCCGTCCATGGTGGGTTCGTTGGTGGAATAATCGCCGATATCGTCATGATAAACTGCTTTACCATTGTTGAAAATTGCATATTCGTCAGGATCAAGCAACTTAATCCCGATGAGGCTCTTGTTGGTTTCTGCAGCAATCGGGCCATCAACCAATCCACCGGGAGTGGTTTCCCCTCGTAAAACGGTGTAGGATGAATGAGGTGACATCGGAGAATCGGCCACTCCCGAAAGTCCGCAAATCATGGCTGTTCCCCACGGATTACAACCAAAAAGCCAGTCGCGGAGTGATGCTTCCATTTCTGAGAAACGAGTATCTCCGGTTGCTTCGGCATACAAATTCGCCTGTGTAATTGCCCCGACAAGCAAATTATTGGAACACCAGATAAATGGCAAACCATGAAAAAACGGATCATCTTTTCCACGTTCAAAAAGCATTTTCAAACCGTCGGCATAAAAACCGGCAAACGATTTTTCGTTATTTTCGATCTGCAAATAATGGCCAAGATTTACAAACGGATACGATTCATAATGCCTCGCAGTTCCGTTTTTTATCCAGGGCGAAACTGGTTCCTGACTTCCCCAATATTCAGCTTCTTTCAGGTAATTCCCGTCACTGGTTATTTGGAAAAGCTGTGCGGCAGCCAGTTCGAGGTCATCGGCAAAATTACTTTCTTCATAAAAATAAGGAGAAACATTGCTGGCAGTTTGTATGTAACCTGTGTCTGACAGCGCAAAACTCCAGGCTTCGACTGCCTTTTGTTTCATTTTTGTTGAAAATTCAGGATCTGATTCACTGAAAATTTCAGCTCCCAGAGCAAATCCGGAAGCAAATTTACCGGCAATGGAAGAAACGCCGGTTGACTGGTTTTTATATTTCGAAAGGCCTTGTGGTTTCCCTGTCACAAAATAAACCGGTCTGTATTTCCCCAATCCATAATCAGCTTTGTCGCCCGTGGGTAACCGAAACCCGATATGATCGCGGTCGTCGGCAATCTGGTTGTACATTTCACCCGGTGCCGGGTTCATTTTCAGCATCCACTCCAGCCCCCATTTTATTTCATCCAAAATATCCGCAATCCCGTTGCTGCCGTGCATTCCATTTGCATCAAACTTGTCTCCATAAATTTCGGGGAATTTCCGGTAAGCAAACATCATCTGATAAACTGTGTTGATGGAAGTAGTGGAATATTGCAGATAATCGGTGGCGTCGTGCCAGCCGCCGGCTACATCAATATAGTGCCCGGTTTTGGTTGGATGATCAACAATTATTCCATCGTGCGTATGACACGAATCGTTTAAATACGGATTAAAACCGCATCGTTGCTGACGCAGGTAATACAAGATAAAATCGGCTGTCCCTTTGTAAACATCGTAGTCGATTCTGAATTCGCGCGAGCGGGTTTCACCAACCTGAATGTAATATCTCCCCGGTTCTTCAAGTTTTGAAAAATCAAGCCGGAATGCAGATTTCATTCCCCAGTTATCAGCCGGTTTTATTACTGTTTTCCCCGTAAAAACCAACTTATCTGTCAGTGATTGATGTACCGAAAACTCATCCAGGTTGGTTTTATCTGTTGAAAGAAACACAGCTACTTTTATTGATTTTGGCAGATAACCAAGCTGATTAATACGTACAACATTTTCGGCAAAAACATGAGAAACAACTATAAAATTGACGATTACAAGTATGGTCAGCGCTTTCATGACACAGCAGTTTTCATGCAATATAAAAAGATTAAAAGCAAAAAAGATCAAACTGTACTAACACAATCTGACCTTTTTTATTGTCGGCCTGCAGGGACTCGAACCCTGGGCCCGTTGATTAAGAGTCAACTGCTCTACCAGCTGAGCTACAGGCCGAAAAATATTGCGGCAAAAATAAGTTTTATTTTTAATAAGAAATAAAGAATAAGAAATAAGAAATCTAAAAATCAAAAACGCCTGACTGCTCTGCCCTTTCCGACTTCCGACTTCGGACTTCCAACTTTTTACAGCTTCAGCTTAACTGGTTTACTGGGTAAACTTTCGTTGTTTAAACGGTCGAGTACCGAAACCCTGATTTCGTATTTCTTCTTTTTATCGTTGAATGGCGCGAATTTCAAATCAGTCGATTTTACAATTCCCCAAAAACAAGCAGGATTTTCAGTATTAAACTCTGTTCCGGCTTCATTTCCATAAATCACATACAAATTGGGCTTGTCCATTACATTTTCTGTTTTATCAGTCTTCCATTTCACTTTCTTCCCCCATTTTGAAATCTTTCTGACGGATTGTGGTGCCGTATTATCAATCCATTTCATAGGTGGAATTATGGCTGGCTTTCTGTATAAATCCAATTTCAGACTATCCTGCAAACCCAACAATTCACGGTTAAAATGCTTTGTGCTATAAAAGGCAGTTCCTTCCAATTCGGGTGTTTTTCTTACCATCCTGATCTGGGATGGAATTTCTCCCGGCTTTGTCCAGGCAGTGGTTTCTGATTTGCTATCCACTTTGTAAACTGCTTGCCCAATGTAAATTGAACGGTTGTAAGTATGGTCTTTCCACCAGTTGGCCAGCATTTTGAAATCGGCTTGCGGATGGCCAATCTGCCAGTAAATCTGGGGTAACAGGTAATCAATCCAGCCATTTTTCTGCCATTTGATAACATCGGCGTACAAATGATCATAATTCGTAGCACCGGCTTTGGTTTCAGAGCCACGCGGGTCTTCCGATTTATTTCTCCAAACTCCAAACGGGCTGATTCCGAACTTCACCCACGGTTTTGTGTCTTTAATGGTATCGTTCAGCATTTTAATAATGATGTCAACATTTTCACGTCGCCAATCAGCCTTGTCGGCTTTGCTGAAACCACGGTTATATTGGGCAAACGAAGCAGAATCGGGATAGGGTTCGGGTAAAGGGTATGGATAAAAATAGTCGTCGAAATGAATGGCGTCAACATCGTAACGCGCAACAATATCTTTTACCACCTGCGTTACAAATTCGCGGGTTTGCGGCAAACCGGGATCGAAATAAAGCAGGTTTCCATATTTTACAATCCACTCGGGATGCTGAAAAGCCACATGGTTTCCAGCCAATGCCTCATTCGAATTTTGTGAAACCCTGAAAGGATTCAGCCAGGCATGTAATTCCATTCCCTGCCGGTGACATTCTTCAATCCAGAATTGCAGAGGATCATAAAACGGATCAGGTGCTTTTCCGGGTGTTCCGGTGAGATAACGAGACCAGGGTTCAAGCGATGAAGCATAAAATGCATCGGAGGCCGGACGAACCTGGAAAATCACAGCATTCATACCGAGATTCCGGCAATTGGAGATAATATCCATTGCTTCTTTTTGTTGTTGTTCGGTTGAAAGCCCTGGTTTCGAAGGCCAGTCGATATTATTGACGGTTGCCACCCACATTCCGCGAAACTCATATTTCGGTTGTGAAAACACATTTCCTGCAATAAAAAGCAATAGAAAAACTGTAAAAATCCTTTTCATAATAAGTCATTTCTGAATCGACCAAAGGTAGGCAAACCTCATGCTACTGACGAAGCAAAGAAACACTGCCGGAGTAGAGTTATCAACATCGGGTTATTAGTAAACTTTTCATTTTCTGCGTTCTTTCTATTACTGATAGTTTGAATTTTCAAATTGCGAAGCACGTTGAATCATATTACCCCAAAATATGGAATTAAAGAATTTTTAAGAAATACTTAATAAATTGAATTCCTGAAG